>CAYVFB010000218.1:0-1004 GCA_964450305.1 uncultured Ruminiclostridium sp. | reverse complement strand
CTGCGCCTGTCGCTGTCGCGCAGTCTGCTTTATTCACAGACGAAGTTGGGTTACTCGTCAGCGTGCCCGTCTGGATGCTGCTGGATATACTGACCGTGATGGTCTGTCCGACATCGTCCGCCACAAGCGTATATGTCGAGGAATTTGTGCCGATATCCGTAACGCCACGCTTCCAATGATACGAAAGCGTACCCGTGTTGTTACCGCCTGCCAGCGACGCCGTCAGCGTCTGACCGAATTCGGGAGTGGTATCGTCGATAGTTGCCGTGCCGGTGAGGGCAACCGGCGTCCAATTTGCGTAAAGTATGGTATCTGCCTCAAGTGTATAATTTTCGCCCGAAGCGTATAAATTACCGCTTGCGTCAGCTGCCGTGTTCCAGCCGCTAAAGGTGTAACCCGTGCGCGACAAGCCGCTGCTGTCGGGCAGAGCGACCGTTGTCTTATAAAGCTGGGTCACTGAGGCTGGCGCGGTGCCGCTGCCACCATTTGTGTTATAGGAAAGAGTGCAGGGCCGCAGATACGCGCCAAAGACAGTCGTCCATGTGTCCGGCACCGAGATACCGGTACCGTAAACCTCGCTGGTGACGGTCGGATATGTAAAATTTGTATGCGTCGTGGTCGTCGGTGCTGTATAGAGGTTGTTTTTCAGGAATACCATGGCCGTCCCGGTGATGGAAAGCGTCCCGTCCGTGCCGGTGGTTCCAGGACCGATGTCTTTGGGGGCTGGATCAGCAGAACCCGCGCTGGCATATACCATCCCGCCCGATATTTCTATTTCTCCGCCGCTGTGACTTGAAATACCGCCGATGCCCGCGCCGAAATTTCCGCCGGTGGCATATACTGTCCCGCCCTCTATTGTAACTTTGGGGTCGGGGAAGTCCAGATTGAATCCGCCTATACCCATACCGCTCCGCCCGCCTGTGGCTGTAACTGTCCCGCCCGTTATCGCGATCGTACTGCCGCTGTTGCTGAAGCCTCCAATACCCGGGCTCATTACGAAACCT
>CAYVFB010000217.1:0-1035 GCA_964450305.1 uncultured Ruminiclostridium sp. | reverse complement strand
ACCTCGAACAGAAGCGCTGTCATCCGAATTCCGGGCTATGCCAAAACACCGGATCTAAAGCGGTTTGAGATCAGAAATCCGGATGCCACCTGTAACCCGTATTATGCCTTTGCTGCAATTTTAATGGCTGGACTGGATGGTGTCATTAAGAAAATTGATCCTACAGAAGCCGGGTTTGGGCCTTATGACGTAAACCTGTATCACCTGTCGAAAAGCGAACAGGAAAAAATTAAGCCATTGCCAAAATCTCTGGAGGAAGCGTTGGACGCTTTGGAAGACGATTATCAGTTTTTACTCGAAGGGGATGTATTCTCCAGACGTTTGCTGGAAATATGGACCGAGAAAAAGAGAAAAGAACTGGCGGACTTTAACCGGATCCCGCATCCGGCTGAATTTGGGCTTTATTACGATTTATAAGAAGGCCAACACAAGGGGACGGTTCTTCTGCGCTCAAGAGCACAGAAGAACCGTCCCTTTGTGTCTTCCCAATAAATGCTATACATAATCTTGTAAAAAAGATTATGTTAGTGTTATAATAATGGAAAATGCATCCATAAATCATTTCTATGGGAAGATCAAATGGTCAGCAACCTGGACAGGCTCAAACACCAACACCGTGTTTATCATGATAGGCGGTATGTTGACGCTGCATCACGAATTGGAGGTACGCGGGATGAATGACAAAATTCCAAAAAACAAAAATAACGACTACAGCACAGAGAGCATTTTTGAACGATTGGAATTTATTCGTAGTCAGACAGGGCTACCGTTGGAGAACATCGGGAATTACACCGTAGATCCTGAACGTTTCAAGGGAAACATTGAAAACCCCATCGGCTTTGCCCAAACTCCAATCGGTATTGTTGGTCCCATCACCATAAATGGGGACCATGCCAATGGTAAATTCTATGTTCCCATGTCCACATTGGAAGGAACGATGACAATTTCTTACAACCGTGGATGTCGCTTGATTTCCAAAGCGGGGGGCGCCAGGGTCATGGTTTTGAAAGATGCTATCCAGCGCGCTCCTGTTTT
>CAYVFB010000216.1:0-1057 GCA_964450305.1 uncultured Ruminiclostridium sp. | reverse complement strand
AAAAACAGAATAACGCATGAGTTTATTCGCAATAAGCTGGGACTTCCGGATAGTGTCAGGCTCAAGCTTAACGGGACCTTTGGAAGGTGGCTGTACCTTCTTGGAGAAGATAATTGTCTGTATCGGAATTTCTACAGGGTACAGACAGCAGTATGGTTTAGTGAATCCTTGGGGAAGTGGCAATATGTGAGCATCTTCCCTAATTTCATAAAGAGATACTGCCCTCCATGTCTTGATATTCTTGAGTATATCAGCTGCAGGATAAGAAAGGGTGAGGATATATTTGAGCACATTGATGACCCGGAAGGAATACTTGATTGCGAAGACCGTATAACAAAGCCGATAAGGCGTATCGAAAAGGAATGCAATAAGGATAATTACCCTGCTCTGCTTAACGCCAGGTATACCGACGTCTACAACAGGCCGCTGAGTGTATCAGCTAAGAGAGTTGCCGGAAGATTTTCAATACTGCATAACCTTGTGACAACAGCCAGGCAGTTCTTTGGAAAGCAGCAGGGAGTGATATCACTTGTGAATATGATCATTCTTCTGTAATACCTTCAACAGGATAATCACGCTCACCAGCTTACATAAAACAACATTAATGAGATATCAAGGCATATGATGTCAGTTTTTTAACTCATCGTACAAGTCGGTTCCTGTACTTCTTGTTCGGAGCCTGTACCATCTGCGACTCACTTCCTTACCCTTTGTAAATTTTGTACCACAGCAAGAATTCACCGTATCACCCTCCCGATGTAGCATGCGGTAATATACTATTAAAATGAAAATGGAGGTGCTGACATGGGAGAACTACCAATAAAGCATGAGGATGCTGTCGCCTTTTTCAGATTTCAGGTCATATCGGAAATGCTTGACGCCAAGCCGGGATTTGTCGAAGCTACAGCAAAGAAACTCGCCGGGCAGCAATTCAATGATGTTATCAACAAGCGTATGGTGACATTCTCGGAGAGGACGATTTTCAGGTACTATTCGGACTACAAAAAGGATGGCTTTGACGGGCTGAAACCTAAAAGGCGTTGTGACAGGGGCACTC
>CAYVFB010000215.1:0-1063 GCA_964450305.1 uncultured Ruminiclostridium sp. | reverse complement strand
CTGACCGCTTTCTTCCCAGTAGCCTGCACTGAATATATCCCTGAGCGCGGCTAAAGCCCATGTTTTAAGCATATTCAGTAAACTGCAGGTAATAACGCGAATACAGTTCACGAACAAAGCAAGAGAACTGGGCTTAATCTCATGAATCCAAGCATACGGGTTTTCTCGTCCTGGTTTACTTAAACAATTCAACCGCCTTGTGCATCCGGTTTACAACTTCTACCTCGAACGGGCACCTGCTTTCACAGGCTCCGCATTCAATGCAGTCTGAAGCCTTCACCTCAAGCGCATCATACTCCTGTTTCAGTTTTTTTGTGACCCCATATTGTGCTGAGGATACCAGGCTGTTCACACGGCCGACATCAATTCCCACAGGGCACGGGAGACAGTGGTTGCAATAGACACACATGCCCTGCGTATCTTTTTGGATCGTACTTAAAGCCATGTTAAAGCTTTTTTCATTCGTAGAAGCCCTCAGATACCCCAGAGCAGCCTTCAGCTCATCATTGCTCTTTACGCCAACCACCACCGATGCTATAGCCGGCTGAGACAATGTATAGTGGATACATTGCAACGGTGTTACCGGTATTTTCTCTGTGAAAACAGCACCGCCGGCATAGGTCTTCATGGCAACCACACCGATCCCCTCTGCGGCACAAAGATGAAGCAGATCCCTCTTGCCTTTTACGTCCCAGACAATGTTGATCGGGTGCATCAGAACATCGACAACACCCTCGTTTATGGCCTGAGCAGCAATATTAGTCCGGTGCCCGCTTAAGCTGATAAAACGAACCTTTCCGGCAAGCTTCAGTTTTTTTGCCAATTCATAAAGACCATTTTTACCAACAACGTTTTGATAATCATCCTCTTCATCAATATTATGTAAATGTAATACATCCAAATGATCGGTATCAAGCCTTTTCAGCAGGTCATGAAACAAATCCTCACATTCTCTGTAGTCTCTTGACTTTCGATATTGTCCATTGGTTTCCGCTATCCCCAGGTGCCCGGCTAAAATGATATCATTTCTGTGCCCACTAAAGGCTGCTGCGAAGTTATCCTT
>CAYVFB010000214.1:0-1191 GCA_964450305.1 uncultured Ruminiclostridium sp. | reverse complement strand
GGTATTGTTCGGCATGCAGTGACCGGCATAATCGATTCCACGTTTCCATTGAACAAGGTTTTGCAACACAATGATTTTGAACGCATCCTTATCTGATAAGCCGAACATCAGGGCTTTGTCAACGAGCAGCAAAACCGGTTCAGTCGTGTCGATGATGTATTGTAAATGATGGAGATTATTCGCCGCATTTACGGGTACAGCCACAGCATTCAGTGCAGCAACCGCAAAGAATGCAGCAATGTATTCAGCGCTGTTCCTGAAGTAGAAAACGACGCGATCGCCTCTGCGAACACCTTCATGATACAGTGTGAACATTAAAGATTGAACCTCCTGAAGCATTTCGCGGTAGGTTACCCTGCCGGATGCAGAAACAACACAGGGTTGATCCGGGTATTGCGAGGCGCTCCGGTATAAAAGTTCAACGATATTTTCCATCACGATATCCTTTCTGATTATTATTTTCGGATTGAAGCTGATCATATGGGCTCATCAAAGTATCTTTCCCCTCCGGCTAGTCCCCTTTGGCCAAATTAAGCCAGGATACCTGGGCCCCGCCCTCTGGTTATTTACACAGGAACCTGGGCCCCCGCCCCATGTAAATGGTTTAGTTGTATTGGCTGAGGATGTTGCTGATTTTACGGACGTTTTGAATGCTGCCAATGTTGCTGATCTTCCTCAGGGCTGCTTCCCGCTTGATCAAGCCCTGCCTCACCATATTAGCCATCTCCATGCAGTAGGGATGATACCCAAACCTGTCCTGATGCACAAAATTCGCGTAGGTATTCAACAGACAATTGGTGCTGTTTGAATCGGTCTCCTCCTCCATCTCCCATCCAATTGCCTGAATGGACCGAATGATGTGCTCCTCATCATATTCATTGTTCACAAACGGATAATACAAATATGGAATGTTCTCCTTGTTTGCTGCCAGCCAATCAGGATCCAAAAAGAAACGGCTGAAACCATCACCCATCATGGCCAGAATCTTGTCCCGGATCTGCCTTTCATTGGCTAGAATCATCTGATAATCCAGTTTTAACAGCGGATTTGTGATGCCGATTTGCCCGGGGGTCCACCCAAAGCAGATGATGGGTATGCCTCTTTGAATGGCCTCTCTGTACATGATGGACTTTACCAGACTGATGCAGGAGATGCAGATGGTGCTGGCCCTTTCCATGGCTTTTACAGGAA
>CAYVFB010000213.1:0-1204 GCA_964450305.1 uncultured Ruminiclostridium sp. | reverse complement strand
TTTTTGTTTTCTGCCGTTTGTAGAGTGAAAAGAAAAAGCCCCGTCTGCGGAGCATATAGGCGTATTACGCCTTGCACTCGGCAAACGGAAACTTGGGGGTGTGCATAGAGTGTGCACTCGGCAAACGGGAATATTGAGATTTCGAGCAGTGACTTCCCTAATTCGCAGCACGGCTCTATGTTCTTACCGTCTTTGATACAATTAGAAAAAGCCTTCCCCAGCAGCAATGTGCGGAAAAAGGCTTGAAATAAAGGGCTTCCGAGGTTTCGCACCACTTCGATGCGAGCTTCGGAAGCCCTTTTCCTGTATATTAATTTCATAATGCTGACTGCCCATTTCAGATTTACTTACCCCTCAAAAATTGCGGACAGAGGAATACTTAAAAAGTGTGGAGAAATTGATAGTTCGATTTATATGTTTACAAATTGAGAATTTTTATTCTCGTTTTAAGATTTAACTTGTCTCAAAACGAGATCATTCTATCTTGACAATAATAATTTTATACAGTATTATTTTACTGAACGGTCAGTATAATAGTACGGGTGGTATGAGAATGAAAAATAAAAAAGAACACATTGAAAAAGATTCTACAAATGCAGAAGATAGAATTCTCAAGGCGGCAGTTGAGATTTTTGCTGAGAAAGGATACGATGCCGCTGGCGTAGATGAGATTGCCAAACGCGCAAATGTCACCAAACCTCTAATTTACTATTACTTCAAAGGGAAGCAAACTATTTTGGAGGAATCAATTAAGCGATTTATAAAAAAGGTTATTCAAGAAAAAACACAGTACATTAGCACGACGAGTTCCATAAGTAAAGAAACGCTTTACAAGGGCTTGGATGAAAAAATGGCCATGTTTGAAAAAAACGAGAAAATAATGAAAGTAATTGCTATGGAATTATTGAAAGAGAAGCCAGCCGATGAATCATTATTCAATCTGGTTAAGCCTATGTTTGATATTGCAATACCCAAATTTGAGGAAATTGGTTTTGATGTTAAAGACCGTATGGATTTGCTAATCACCAGTTATTTCTTTGGGATGGCGCCTACTTTGATGTTCTTTCTTTTCAGAGATATGTTCTGTGAATTTCATCAAATTGATAAGGCGGAATTGGACAGTAAATTTGCTAGCATAGTGAAATCACTATATATCGATTACTTTATTAGTCACTTCGGTGATAATACGAAATGATATGGAAAG
>CAYVFB010000212.1:0-1234 GCA_964450305.1 uncultured Ruminiclostridium sp. | reverse complement strand
AGTTAAGGGGTATATTCCGGAATTGCCTGAAAATTATTACTGGAGCTTATCAATAGGCACTGGTGTAAAAGAACCCGATGACAGAGGGTATTACGGTCAAGATTATTATACCTATGAGCCATTTTCACCCGAACAAGAGTTGCCAAATCAAGGCCATACATTTGACAAGCCTCTATACACTAATAAAGAGAACCTTACTGTTTTGGTGATAGTTTGTGAGATCAGAACCCCAAAAGAATCATCAGGAAGCCGTTTTTGGATTTCCTTAACCAAAGAAGAATTCTCGATGAGTGACGAATATGGAGGATTTAGTGGAAGATATCCATTTGATTCCAGGGGGTTTTTCGAATGGTAAAGCGAGTATTATTTCTTTTGATTTTTGTCGTATTGGCAGCTGTTGTTATATTGAATTCTCATGCAGATGGAGGCTCATTCAAAGAAATATCTATAGGCTCTCCACCAAGCGATGCAGGCAAATGGATAGCTAAGGGCGGTGGGTTCAAACTGATTGAGTTCTGGCATTCTTCTGGTGGATACTGGAAAGCAACCATGGTTACCGACTCTGGTAAAAAAGAGATTATAATCAGTGACATTGAAACTGAGGAACGAGCCTGGACAGACACAGATATTCTAAAGAAAAAGATATATGAAAATAAATTTGTTCTAGAATACAAAGTTCCGCACCCAAAAGAAGTAGTCGAAGCTTTATCAAAAGGTGCTGAAATTACCCCTGTTTTAAATATTTGTAAAGAAACAATTTACTGCTCCGGGGATGATACCATTACAATCGATAAGTTTTTTAATTTTGAGCCATTACCAGATGGTAATCAAGGACTATTACCTGAAAAACCCGAATTTATAATAGAAAAAGATCATATTTTCATCCGAGCACTACCTCAGTTAAAGTGTTTTGATTATACCTTTAATGAAAAGGTAACATTCTATCCTCATAAACTTCCCATGATTGAACCCAGTTGTGGCAGCCATTCCTATGCCATGTTCCACCATAATGGAGTTCATACTGGTGTTGGTTATTCACCGGACGTGTTCTATGCAGGGCAGGGAATAAATACTATAGAATATGAGGAAATTGTAAACCTCCAAGGCCACTTAAAACCTGGCTTCCTCGTAACAACCGACATTGACCCCAATTGGGTGGACGAGCCCAGTGACGATCTGAAAATCGGTGATAAAACCTTCGCCAATGCGGGTGCGATATCCATCCGATTCTGGT
>CAYVFB010000211.1:0-1313 GCA_964450305.1 uncultured Ruminiclostridium sp. | reverse complement strand
GAGTTCCTTGTTTAGCTTGCGTCCGGAAGTGTAGTTGATATCCATGATCATGGCATCCGATTGTTCAAATCCTGCTTGTTTAATCAGTCTTTTCAGGCGATTGTTTTTGCGGCTGTTGTACTCGATATCTACCAGCATACCGAACCGGTCTTCAAACGGGACCTCCTTCATTTTAGGATCATTTAACTGGATGCGGAAAGCATCTGCCAGCGCGGTGAAGCGCATTTCGATTAGTTTATGAATAGTGCTCTGATTGGTCATTTTGTTCTACCCCCGTAATAGCTGGCACCTCTTGTGATGCCGTAAGTATTATGCGTAGGTGCAGGATTGGATTCCTGGAGCTTGTCCTGATCGGCAATGAGGATGTTTTTGATGCTTTTATAGCTTGGGGAAGATGTATAGGAAAGTGCCTTCTTGCAGGCATTTTCCAAACGTTCCGCCGAGTACCGGTCTACAAGCTTTAAAAGCCCCATACACCCTTTATATGCCTGTTGCTCTACACGTCCGGAGGCAAGAATATTATTCACTACCTGATGTGTATTGCTCCCAATCTTATTAGCCCATTTACGGAAGCGGTCACCATTCCATTCCAAGTATTTTTGGTGGTCTTGTGGCATATGTTCCACAATTGTGCTGTATTGGCCTTTCCGTCCGTACAGCCGCCGGTGGGAGGCAATACGGCCATGGTTGTAAAAAACTTCAATGGTTTTTTCTGTTATCCTCACGTCTACCTTACGCTTAATGTATTCGTAAGGAATTGAGTATAGCATTCCTTCGATGGATATGTGATAATTGAACTGAACGGTGGCTTGTTTCCATTCCGCCAGTTCATAATGGGTAACGGGTAATGGAGCCAGCAATGGCAGTTCTTCGTCGCGGAAGAGGCTTATCCGGCTACCCTCTTTCTTTTGAAAAGGGCGAGAGTTGAAAGCCGTAAGCTTATTCCGGATTTCCTGGTTTAATTCTGGTAGCGAGAAGAATTGCTCATTGCGCAGGGCGGCGGCGATCCATGTTGATATATTTCCCACAGAACCTTCTACATTGGGCTTATCTTTGGGTTTACGTACTCTGGCGGGGATGATGGCAGTACCATAATGCTCAGCCATTTCGTGGTACACCGCATTGAGCTGTTGGCTATACCAGCCGCCGCCATGGGACACGGCAGTTTTACAATTGTCCGGAACGAGAATCTTAGCAACGCCGTCAAAAAATTTATACATATGGACATGCGCCGTAATCCAGGCCTGTTGTTTCTCATTAATGAAAGCTTCTACGTAAGCGTACTGGCTGTAGGTCATAACACCAACAAACAG
>CAYVFB010000210.1:0-1342 GCA_964450305.1 uncultured Ruminiclostridium sp. | reverse complement strand
AGTCTTCACCCTCATACAAAACTAATTTTTCTATATTATCGTTTTTATATAGTTCATCAACCTGGTCACCCCAAATGATTAAGGTTCCGTCTTCTTTCACCGCACCCCCAACAAATAATCCCGCTGCAACATATTTAATTTCATGCAATTGCTCGGCATATTCTCTAAGCTGATATGAATTACCACCCAGTACAGCAACTGTACCATCTTCCTTCAAGGCTAACGACAATCCTATTCCTGTTGAAACAGATACCACATTTGTAAACTCTTCATTTTCTGAAATTTCACTAAATCCGGCTCTTCCCCACCCAACAACAGTATTGTTATCTAGAATAGCTACTATGTGATTATGGTCTGATGCTATTTGTTTGATCCGTCCGTTGTATTCCGGCGGTGTATAAAGATCTCCATCCGGGTCAGAACCCCAGGTAATCACTTCTCCACTTTTTGTTAATACAGTTGTATGATAAGCCCCTGCAGCTATTGCAGTAATATACGGTAAGTCTTCAGGAACGATACTTTGTCCAAGCGTATAATCACCCCACGCAACTACAGTCCCATCATTTTTTAATGCTACACTATGAGAACTTCCTGCTGCAACAGCAATAACACCATTTAGTTCTGAAGGTACATTGCCTTCACCATAATCACCCCCACCCCAGGCAATAACTGTACCATCTTCCTGTAATGCAAGGGTGTGTCCTAAACCTGTAGCCACTGCAATCGTATGGTTTGCTTCAATGGGAACATCGCATTGACCATATGAATTGTCTCCCCACGCCATTACTTCACCATTACTTAAGACCGCAACAATATGTGACCAACCAAATGAAATTGATTCTATTTTTGGTATCGAATTTGACTGTGGAATTGTACATCCCGAAAACAGTATGACAAATACTAAAACAGCTATAACCCCTTTTTTTCTCATAAACCTCACCTATGCATTCAACTATTTATTAACAACCATTACTATGCTGCCTATCCGTCTTCCCTCTGCACTATATTTAGTTCCTTCTACAGCTTTCCAAAATGTGGAACTTCCACCACCGTCAAAGTTAATGGCCATTATTGCGCCAAGTTCTTTCATAATATCTTTTTGTTCCTGCTTACTTGCGCCTTTATCGCTATTTTCGTCTATTCCACCCTCGATGACAGCTAAAATAAATTCTCCATTTTCCTTTACTCCAAGCATTGTTCGGGGTTTCCATGGTGTGCTTCCGCCATACCAGTTATTTTCTTTTAATTCATCATTTTTTATTCCGTTTTTCTTTTCATCAATCAAAGTATACCCTGCACCAATTGCCCATTCAGCATTTTCTTTAATGTATTCAATATTTTC
>CAYVFB010000209.1:0-1460 GCA_964450305.1 uncultured Ruminiclostridium sp. | reverse complement strand
ATCTCTTGTATTAGAGTTTTCTATTATTTTAACTCTAACAATATATTCATTTTCGGAAAACCAGATTTCAGTTCCTAGGTGGTTCTCACATACGGAATCGCCTTCTTCAACTTTAGACTTTTTTGCTTTTTCAAAGTCTTCCGCGCCCATTCTGCGATAATTTCTGGGATTCGGAACTTTTTCCGGTACTACTTTGTAAAATGTTTTGGTATCACTCATTTTAATCCTCACATAAATATTTTAAGATACATTTCTTACAACATACTTCAAAGCCTTTCTTTCAATATGGCGCCTTGGAGGGCGCCTCTTTTCATCGCATTTCGCCTAACGTTCCGTTTTCACGACGCCAACGAACCAGACCACCAGAGCCCTTCCCTTTAGCGGCGCTTGCCGCCCGGTGAGGTGGTGTGGCAGCAATGACCCTTGAGCACGCCCGAAGCGTGAAAACATTGTTATATGATGGGCTACGTTTCTTCTTACTGCCTTTATTTTCTGCCAACTCCAATAAAGTGGCTACTAATACCCATTATTGATGGTTCTTTCTCTATTAGCCTCAAGGTATTCAATAATGTTTCTTTAAACTTAACATCTTCAAACTTATCATTGAGATTTGAAATCATGTTTCCTATGCTTGTTACAGCAATCAAATCTTCAAATATAAAGCCACCCTCTTGAAGTTCATCTGAAACCTCATTAGGGTGATGAAAATACGAATTAGTAAAATATTGTTTACTCATACTTGTGTCAATGTGAAGACCTGTTTTAATATCACGATTCATAATTGAGATGAAGTCAGGGTCATCAATTAAACCAAAATTGAAACCATCGACCATTGAAGCATATCTAGAGATGTACTCACTAATTATTCTACCATTCGGTTTTAGAACTCGAAAAGCTTCCTTAATAGCTTTAATTCTATCCATCTTTTGAGCAAGGTGATACAGTGGCCCCATAAGCAATACTAGATCAAATTGTTCATCATCAAAAGGTAATTCTCTAGCATCACCAACAATCATTGATGCCAATTTTATTTCTTTGCTCTTTTCATGTTCTTGTGCAATTGATATATGTTTTGGTGTGAAATCAATCAAATTTACTGAATGGCCAAGAGAAGAAAGCCAAAATGAAAAAGCTCCTGTAGCTCCGCCAACATCTAGAATAGACATGCAGTACGATTCTAGGTATCGAGAAATTATCTCTTTACAACGGAGATACTCAAGGGGGTTATTTTTCATGCGAGTATCCTCATCATATTCTTCATAATAATCAATAACAACCTTCTCTTTATCATCCATTAAAATACCCCATTCAATGTTTATTACTTGAGATAGATTCTATGACTTCAGGACGCAGCTTATTTCGTGGCCTTTCATATAACGTCTCGTTTTCACGAAGCCGACGAACTGGACCCGCAGAGCCTTTCCCCTTAGCGGCGTAAGCCCGGTGAGATGGTTTGGCAG
>CAYVFB010000208.1:0-1475 GCA_964450305.1 uncultured Ruminiclostridium sp. | reverse complement strand
TGATATCTTTTGAGGGCAATACCTATGAGGCGCCTGTGGAGCTTATTGGAAAAAGCGTCATCGTAAGATACAATCCATTCCATATCGATTATCTTCATATATACTTTAACGATAAGTACTTCGGCACTGCCAAAACAATAGATTTGAAAACCAAAAGGCATAAAAGCATAGGATCAATACCTGAGGAATCCGGGTATGACAGCAATATTTCACGCTTGTATTTTAAGAACATCAAAAGCACTTATCGGAAATATCTTGAGGATCAGTTGGAAAGCAACATTGAAAAGGATTGCACCTGTGACAATGGAGATACTCCCGAACTGGGAACCGAGCTGCATCCCATGAAACCTCCTGCAGAAGTCAAAATCACAATTCAAAGGGATGAGTTCATTGATATTGTCAAAAAGGCGATTGGACTGACGGAACTCACGTTTGCGGAAAAGGGTAAGCTTAACGAGCTTTGGGATACTTTCAAGGAATTCAACAAGGATATACTTGTATCCATACTTGACGACCTTTCCCATAAAGCTAATGACTTCAACAGAAACTTTTTATACTACATAGCGCAGATACGTTCTAATTATCTTGAAAAGCTGGCGAAGTCCAAGGAGGTCAACTATGACTAACATTCTTAAATCAGTATGTGAACACTTTGTACTTGGTAGTATGCCTTTTCTGCAAAGATCCAAGACTCCCTTTGATAATGAAAACTTCTCAAGGAACATGATACTCCTGTCTCCGGTATTCTTTTCAAGGCAGCTGGCAGTTGTCACCGGCATGCCTGGCTCCGGTAAAAGCTCCCTTTTGTTTTATGCTGTAAACGAGTTGGATCCATCCTCTTTCAGAATATGTCATATTGAACTATCCAACCCAAACAAAAAGGCTCTGTACAAAGCCCTGGCTGTGAAGATGGGCATTAAACCTGCCTACAACGCTGATGACATCAAGCTTCAAATTATCACCTTCTTCAGTGAGGAAAACGAACAAGGCAAGTTTAACTGTGTCATCATTGATGAGGCACATACCCTTTCAATACCGATGATTGATGAGCTCCGTAGTTTTTATGACGAGGGTGCCAATTTCTCAATGATTCTTGCAGGTCTGCCCCCGCTTTTATCAAGGACGATGAGCCTGGCTGTAAACCAGCCCATGAAGCAAAGAATCAATCTTTCTATTGAACTTGAACCTATGTCACCTGCGCAGTCTATGGATTACATAAAGCATCAGCTTGAGCTGTCAAGAGCCAGGAACCCGGTATTTGACGACAGCTGCTATCCTGTAATACATGTGATCACCTCCGGTGTACCAAGACGGATAAATCAACTGTGCTACAGGTCACTAGTACAATCGTATATTGAGAAGAAGACGATTGTTACTGGCGAATACATAAAAGCATTGGTCGAGAAATCTCCCAACATATTTGAAAAATCTGCTTTCATCGACAACGGTACGAATAACATGCAATTCCATACTTA
>CAYVFB010000207.1:0-1531 GCA_964450305.1 uncultured Ruminiclostridium sp. | reverse complement strand
TTTCGAGTCGTTGGTGATGAGTGTTCGCGGGTGATATTTGGGGTGTTTTTGGGTGCCGCTTGAAGCGGGTGAAACGGCGTAGCGGTGCGGGATCGAGGACGATAGAGCGGGCGCGGAGAGGCTTTGGAGAAAATGCTTACACAAGCACGTTTTTAGGATATTTGTTAGCAAAGTGTTAGCATAAAGCAATTAACTCACGATTTAACGCACGCGTGAGTTAAACCGTGCGTAAAAATATTATAAGTGCAGATTCGTATTGACAAAGTATCGTCATAACGATATACTAAAGTCATATAATTTAGTATCGTTGTGGCGATACTTTTCATAGGAGGACTTCACTATAATTATATATCACGGCTCGCCTCAAATCGTGAAGCAGCCCGAGCTTGGCAAAGGTAAGTCATATAATGATTACGGGCAGGGATTTTATTGCACAGAAAGTCTGGACTTAGCCAAAGAATGGGCCTGCCCGACCCAAAAGGACGGTTTTGCCAACAAGTATACCCTCAATACCGAAGGGCTTTCTTTGCTTCACCTTTCCGGTGGTAGTTATCACATATTGAACTGGCTGGCTCTGCTGCTTAAAAACCGCACTTTTGATATGTCTGCGGCACTTGCCTTGCAGGCGCGAGAATATATCATTCAGACTTTTATGCCGGTTCTGACAGGGAAGGATTACATTATAGGCTACAGGGCTGATGATTCATATTTCTCCTTTGCGGAGGATTTTGTCAGCGGAATCCTATCTTTGCGAGATTTAAGCGAGGCTATGCGTCTTGGAACTCTTGGCGAGCAAGTGGTTTTAGTTTCTCCAAAGGCTTTTGAGCAAATCCATTTTGAAGGCTATGAAGCGGCAAGCTATCAGGAATATCACATTAAGCGTATGAGCAGAGACAACCTTGCCCGCCAGGAATATCAAAGCAGGAAAAAAGATCTTAAGACATTGAAGAATGACCTGTACGTGCTGGATATCCTTAGAGAGGAGATGAAAAACGATGACCCACGCTTACAAAGAATCCTACCTGAATAAAGCGCAGAAAACACTTGCGGCGATGATGGTCTATGCAGTTTCCGATCTGAAGTACGAACCGGATGAATTCTTCAGGTTGTTCTTGCAGTCCGGGCTTGTGGATGAATTCGGCAGAGGCAATCCAAAATATATTGCAGGGAAAAGCGGGGTTGAACTTGCCCGCGAAGTCATTTTGATTACAACCGGTCAGTCTGTGGATGTAATTCCTGCGCCGCACTTTGAGCGTTCGCCGGTCTATTGGGCTGCTTGGGCGCTGGCATATTATCAATGGTATTCGGGATACAGCTTTGAAGAAATCCATAAAGCTTTGCCTTTTGCCGAACTGTTAAATATGTACTCTACCCTTCACGAGGCCGATATAAATAAGTTTGTTTCCGTAGCGGATGAAGTTTTGATTGAGAGCAAAAGGAAAAGTGAAACCAATTTAAGTCGGCTGCGGAAGGCTCGGGGACTTTCACAGAAGGAGCTTGCTGAAACCTCGGGTGTTGCCCTGCGTATGAT
>CAYVFB010000206.1:0-1592 GCA_964450305.1 uncultured Ruminiclostridium sp. | reverse complement strand
TAGCCACCTGCTTTCCATTAAGCCTAATATACCACATTTATTGTACACCACAAACATCAACGTAATCTCAACGAAACCTCAAGAATTGTTGAGATTCACTTGAGAAAGAATTGACAAACCTCATCTATAATAGTAGCATGAACAATTGAAAAGTGAGGCAAAAGAATGGCAAAACTAATTGGTATTGATTTAGGTACCACGAACTCCTGTGTGGCCGTGATGGAAGGCGGCGACACCGTTATAATACCCGGTGCTGACGGCTCAAGGACGACACCTTCTGTTGTGGCATTTACAAACAACAGTGAGCGTTTGGTGGGAAATATTGCAGTGCGTCAGGCTGTGACAAACAGCGCCAGAACGATTCGCTCCATTAAAAGAGAGATGGGCACAAGCTATCGGGTGAAAATTGATGGAAAGGCATATACACCACAGGAAATATCATCTATTATTTTGTTAAAGCTGAAGGCAGATGCTGAGGCTTATCTTGGTGAACAGATTACCGATGCAGTGATTACCGTTCCTGCTTATTTTACAGACGCCCAACGTCAGGCAACCAAGGATGCCGGCAGCATTGCGGGTTTAAATGTGCAACGCATTATCAATGAACCCACGGCGGCTGCACTGGCATATGGGCTTGACAAGGAAGAGCCCCAGAAGATCATGGTTTATGATTTTGGCGGTGGTACCTTTGACGTTTCCATTCTGGATATTAACAGCGGTGTCATTGAGGTGCTTGCTACAGCTGGCAATAACCGGCTTGGCGGGGATGATTTCGATGCTGTGATCACAGACTATATTATCCAGGAATATAAGAAAAGCGACCATATTGACCTTTCCAGGGATATGTCTGCCATGCAAAGAGTTCGTGAAGCAGCCGAAAAAGCCAAAATCGAACTTTCGGGCATGATGCAGACAAGCATTTTGCTTCCTTTTATCGCATCTGACAGAAATGGACCAAAGAACCTGGAGATGACATTAACCCGGGCAAAATTTGATGCATTGACCCAGCATCTGGTTCTGGCCACCAAAGGGCCGGTGGAGCAAGCCATTCGTGATGCCGGAATCAGCGCGAGTGCGCTTTCAAAGGTATTGATGGTGGGTGGATCCAGCCGGATTCCTGCTGTGAACGCATTGGTTAAAAAGATGACCGGAAAGGAACCCTTCAAAGGAATAAACCCTGATGAGTGCGTGGCGATGGGTGCTGCTATTCAAAGTGGTGTCCTTTCAGGTACAGTGAAGGGCTTGCTCCTATTGGATGTCACACCGCTTTCTTTGGGAATTGAGACGGTGGGGGACAATTTTGCCAAAGTTATTGACCGCAACACCACAATTCCGATTAGAAAGAGCAGAGTATTCTCAACCGCTGCGCCATACCAGCGTTCGGTTGAAATACATGTATTACAGGGGGAGCGGGAGAGAGCTTCGGGCAATAAGGCCCTCGGCAGGTTTTCTCTCAACGGTATCCGTCTTGCTCCGGCGGGTGTACCACAGATTGAAGTTACGTTTGATATTGATGCCAATGGCATTGTTCATGTTTCTGCGCGGGATTTGGATACCGGCAGGATGCAGGATATCACCATTACCGCTTCGGG
>CAYVFB010000205.1:0-1615 GCA_964450305.1 uncultured Ruminiclostridium sp. | reverse complement strand
ATGGGAAAAATCGTCATACTCGATGAAAATACCGCCAACCAAATCGCAGCGGGTGAAGTGATAGAACGGCCCGCATCCATCGTCAAGGAGATGGTGGAGAACTCGCTGGACGCCAATGCGACCGCGATCACCGTGGACATTGTCAACGGGGGTATTAAAAGCATCCGAATCACCGACAATGGAGACGGCATGGAAAACGATGACATTGAGCTGGCTTTTGAACGGCATGCCACCAGCAAAATCAGGAAAATTGAAGATCTGAACCAGCTTTCCACGATGGGGTTCAGAGGCGAAGCCCTGGCCAGCATTGCGTCAGTTGCAAAGGTGGAGGTTGTTACAAAAACCGAACAGGCACCCAATGGTGTCAGGGTTAACATTGAAGCAGGGAATGTTCTTTTGGTGGAACCGGCCGGAGCCCCGAAGGGGACCACCTTTACCGTCCGTGAGCTTTTCTATAATACGCCCGCACGTTATAAATTTTTGAAGAAGGATACAACCGAGGCGGGATATATCCAGGATATTCTTACTCGTATCGCCCTGGCAAGGCCAGATGTTTCGTTCAAGCTGATCAGCCAGGGCAGGCCTGTGATGCATACTCCCGGAAATCACGACCTTCTAAGCACTGTTTACAGTATTTATGGCAAAGAGATTGCCCATGCCGTTGTCCCGATCAATACTTCCGGTGAGGGGGTGGAGGTTTCAGGTTTTGTAGGGAAACCTGAAATTGCAAGGGGCAACCGAAATTTTCAGTCCATACTGGTCAACGGACGCTTTGTTTATAATAGGGTGATCACCGCTGCACTTGAAGAGGCATATAAAACCAGACTGATGCAGAAAAGGTTTCCGTTTGCCGTACTGAAGCTGAACCTTTCCCCCTGGTTTGTGGATGTGAATGTTCACCCGTCCAAGCTGGAGGTTCGTTTCAGTGATGATCAGAAGGTTTTCCGGGCAGTATATCATGCGGTTTCGGAAGCACTAAACGAAAATACTTCCTTTCGCCCAATGGAAGACACCGCATCTGTTCGCTATTCTTCAAGCTCAGGCATGAAACTGCAACCTTCCCAGCAGAAAGCATCTGCAGCAGCTCATCAGGCAACCACCCCATTCTTTGCAGGAAATATGCAAACTGATGGGAGAACGAAAGAGAAAGAGTCGGTTCAACCTGTCCGTGAAGGTTTTCCAACCAAAGTTGAAACCAATATTGGACCAGAAGCACCCACCCGAGATGGAACAGGAGCGGGAGTTCCCCCATCAGCGCGGGGTGTGTCTTCAGGAAGCTTGTTTCATCCATTGGTAACCGGCCAGCAAACTCAAGTGTTTAAAAATGACGGCAGTGAGGAACTAAAAGCCCGGACCGCACCGGAAATAAAAAACAAACCTGCTGAACCAGGTCAGCCCCATCAGGCAGACACACCTGTTGAGCCAGGTCAGTTTCATCAGGCAGGTGCACCTGCTGAGCCCGGTCAGTTCCAACAAACAGATAAATATACCGATCCCACCTGTTTACAACAGACAACTAAACCAGTTGGAGCAGGTTTTTTACAACCGATAGATCACCACCAGGAAACGCCGCCATCTGCTAGCGGCAAGGAAAGGCTTCTTCGGGCGCGCGTGA
>CAYVFB010000204.1:0-1696 GCA_964450305.1 uncultured Ruminiclostridium sp. | reverse complement strand
TCACCTTCTCTCATCCACTAAAATGCCGGCCATCTCCAGGATATTTGCAACCATATCCAGAATTTTTTCCGATGGGATTTCACGGATCACTTCTTGGGTTTCGGTGTCAACAACCTTGACCATGATTTCCTTCGTTTTCTCATGAACCGAAAATTCTAGTGACCGATTGGAAATGGCTAAAGCTTTGTTCGCTCTTTCAATTGCACCTATAATCATCTTCTCGGAAACCTGAGGCGTCTTGCTTTCTTCAGGTATTACTTTATCTTCTGCAGCTTGTGGAGATATCTTTCGTGAAGTGCTGGCGGGTACAGGCGGCATTTCTACCGTGCGTTCAATAACCCTTGCAGCGTCCATGCTATCAATTCTCATAACGGATCCCTCCTTTGATTCCTCATAATATTTATCGGTATAATTTACATGAAAGCTTATATGTATTTTATATTAAAATTGAGTTCTTTAAATTATTATCCATGACTTTCCTATCCTATTTACATAGACATTGATTATGATATAATGATTTTAAGAACATTTGTTCCTGTTGGGGAGGGAGATTTGTATGCCGTTAACCGAAGCTGATATTCAATTTATTCAGCACAAATTTTCCTGTACAAAAACAGCGTGTATCGCTGAGCAGCTGGGGGTTTCTGAATCTACCATAATTAGAACTGCAAAAAAGCTTAATTTATCAAAGGATAAGATATACATAGAATCTCTCCATGAAGAACTGATGTGTGCGAAGAAAACTCATTATCTTGAAAAGCTTAAGAATTATGAAATAACACCCCTTCAGAAGAATATAATCGCAGGCAGCCTGCT
Organism: uncultured Ruminiclostridium sp.; assembly: GCA_964450305.1. Lineage (GTDB taxonomy): Bacteria > Bacillota > Clostridia > DSM-8532 > DSM-8532 > JAAYJG01. The sequence goes on along the minus strand of CAYVFB010000204.1, from coordinate 880 downwards.
TGGCGATGGGAGCCTTGCTTTATATGGCAGAAGTAAAAATGCTCATTACCGTGAACATGGCTGCGATAAACAAATTGGTTACCGACATTGGAAATGCAGACAATTACTTTCCCTTGATTTTAAGATGGACAAGGGTGGAAAGCTTTATTCACCCAGCCATCCAATTTATACGGAGTTCTATAAGATGTTTTATACAGATGCCGGAACAAAATTGATAAACAAAGAAAACGTATCGATACTGGATCATCCAATAGGGCTTGCATGCTTATATATGGATGATGGGACACTTGTTATCGATTCTTCCGGAAGCTATCAAAAAAAGTACCTTTTCCCCCGAGTTTCTCTTTATACTCTTTGTTATTCAGAAGATGAGAATACACTTCTTCAGCAACATATCCAAAAGGTTTTTGGGGTTACTTTTAAACTAAAAAAGCATCCGGATGGAAAGGGATATCTTTTGGAGCTTAACCGCAGGAACAGCATAATCAGTTTTTTAACTTTGGTAGAACCATACGTTTCACAAATCCCCTGTATGCAATATAAGATAAACCTGGAGCAAAGAATGACAGATGCACAGAATAGGTTTTATAACACTGCCAAAGAAATAGTATTACGTTTCGAATCTATAAGAAACACAGCTTACTTAATGGAAGAAGAGCAAAATATTATTACATGGAGTTCCCAGGGCATTTCTGATATGGAAATTGCAAAAAAGCTAAACAGAACTTATTGGGGCATTGTTGATAAGAAAAGAAGACTTCGGCGAACAGAAAAATAAGGAACAGCAGAGCTGTTCCTTATCGTTGGTAGTTGTTGTGCCATTATCTGAGGAGTTGCAGAACTCCCTGAGGTTGCTGATTTGCTTGCGGTTTTATCAATT
>CAYVFB010000203.1:0-1698 GCA_964450305.1 uncultured Ruminiclostridium sp. | reverse complement strand
CAACTATCGATGATGACTGCGGTTTTAAGCATCACATTATTTTCCTTATACTTAGGGCTTCCTTAACGGGAATCCCTTCAAATTTTATAACCTCAAAAATACCAATTTAAACCATCTTGTTTGATGTTTTTTAAGCATAAAAAGAGTGTATATAAATTTGCGCAAAAGAAGCTGGAGCTTCTTTTCCAAGTTCATCACAATGAGGTTTAGTATTATAGTTGATTCGCTTGTTTCCTTGAGTTTTGCCATAATGCAATCCATCGTGTATTTTCTTTTTCCTGTCCCAAACTTACCTTCTACTTCATTCCTTTCACAAGAATCTCGATAAGCCTGTTTTTTAGCATCTTTTTTCTCTTCCTCTGTCGTTCTCCCAAGCTTTGGTCCGCTCAGTCTGATTCCCCTTGCTTTACAGAAATCCCGGTTTTCCCGTGTTCTATATATCTTATCTGCTAAAACAGCTTCCGGATAGAATCCACGCTTTTCTTTATACCTTTCGAGTGAATCAATCAATGTTCCATTTTCGTTATATGCATCCCATTCTAGTTTTTCTGAAAAAACATACCCATTTACAACACTTACTGAAAGTTTTGCACCAAATTCAACTGATGCAGATGCTTTCCCGCGTACAATCGGTCTTACATGCGGCTGACTGATACTAACAATTCTGTCCTCTATGCGGTATTGTCTATTTTCATACATCTCAAGTTGCTGACGATATAGCTCCTGGATCACCAGAAGGTTCTTGTACTGACGCTTATTCAGTAATTCCAACCCATTTCGCCTGACCAAGGCTTCCATTATTTTTATATCTCTTCGAATATATCTTAAAAGCTTGCCTTTCATTTTTCGTATTACAGCCGGCTTCGGCTTTCGTTGCTTTGTAAATGCAATATAACTGTCATGCGCTTTTTGTCGGTATGTACGTGCTTTCCGTTTTAATCCTTTTTCTGGTTCATGTAGAATATCAATAATCTCCTCCAACTTCTCCCTGGCTTCATTCAATAATCTTGCATCTGTAGGATATTGGATGTCCGCAGGTGTACAGGTTGCATCCAGAATTATCTTACCGGATTTTCTGCAATTGACACCTTCATCTTCCTCTGGTTCATCTTGTCTTCCCGAAGAACTTGGAGGTCCTTTCTGCTCATTATCATCTTTGCTTACATTTTCTATGGCGATAGCAGCGATTCTCTCGTTAACCTCATTAAGAATATCTGGGCTGAAACGTTTTCTAAAGTGGGTAATGAGCGAATCTGCAAAGGGTTTTCTTTCAATAAACTGAGCGAACCCCAGAAAATATTGAAGATAGGGGTTTTCAGCAATCTGATTCACAGTTTCTTCATCAGAAATAGCAAGTCTTGTTTTTATTATGAGCGTGCCCAACCCCACCCGTACCGAGAAGGCCTCTTCACCTGTATTTGATGATTTAAAGTTATCGACATATTTGTCTTCAAATTCCCACCACGGAATAAAGCTTGCTAGTTTTACCCATCTATTTTCTTTATTAAGCTTGCCACCAAACGGAAGGAAAAAGTCATCCGATATCATTATCTGTTTTTCGCTGCTTTTGTACATTTTTATTACTCCCACGTGCATACTTTTTTAAGAATAATTACTACTTTATATGCACTATTATACTACAAAACCAGTCTGAAAGCCAGTATTTATGCGGGTTTTATTCCCGTTAAGCAAGCCCTA
>CAYVFB010000202.1:0-1771 GCA_964450305.1 uncultured Ruminiclostridium sp. | reverse complement strand
ATTGAGGGGGGCCAAAGTATGAGGAGGCTCGACATGCTAAAAGCAAAAGAAATTCTACGATTGAAACACGAAGTAGGTCTATCCCTGCGGGAAATCGGCAGTAGTTGTAACTGCGGCAAAAGTACCGTCTCTGAGGTTCTGGAACGGGCAGCTAAGGCAGGAATCGCTTGGCCGGTGGAGATGAATGACAAGCAGTTGTTATCCCTGCTTTACCCGCCTGCTATCATTGAAAGCAAAAAACAAGTCCCAGAACCCGACATGGAGCAAGTATTCCATGAGATGAAGAAAAAAGGCGTCACATTGATGCTTCTTTGGGAAGAATACAAATCCGTCAACCCTGATGGCATCATGTATACACAATTCTGCGATCGGTACCGTAAGTTTAAGCAAGAGAATCAACTGTTTATGCACAAGGAGCATAAGGCTGGCGAGGAAGTTGAAGTTGACTGGGCCGGATTAACCCTGTCATATATCGATGTTAGCACAGGCGAAGAGGTCGAGGTATATATTTTTGTTGCCGTGCTTCCGGCTAGTGGTTATCCCTTTGTGTACGCCTATGACAATATGCAACTACCTAATTGGATCGATGCTCATGTACGTATGTTTGAATATTATCAGGGCGTTCCCCGGATCATCATACCGGACAACACACGCACTGCGGTAGTTAGCACCGATTTGTTTGAACCCGTTATCAACCGGAGTTATTATGAAATGGCACGGCACTACCGGATAACAGTGTTACCGGCCAGAGTGAAAAAACCTCGCGACAAAGGCGCTGATGAAAACATGGTTGGTAATGTCACTCGAAGAATTTTGGCTCCTTTACGACATTGCCAGTTCTTCAGCCTTCATGAAATCAATCAAGCTATAGCCGAACAGTTGCAGAAGTTTATCCATCGTCCCTTCAAAAAGAGGGAAGGAAACCGGAAGAGCGCATTCCTGGCCATTGATAAACCCGTACTGCAACGACTTCCTTCTACCCGGTATGAATATGCAGAATGGACAGAGGCAAAGGTCCAGTTCAATTACCATGTTGAACATGATAAAAAGTATTTCTACAGCGTTCATTACTCATATGTCGGGCAGTCTTGCTCTGTCAGGGCTACCGCCAAGACAATTGAAATTTTTATTGGGAATGAGCGCATCGCAGCCCATAAGCGAAACTACAACCCGTACAAGTGTTATACTACCTTGCCGGAGCATATGCCTGAAAACCACAAAGCCGTTTCCGGGTGGAGTTCAGAACGGTTTATCGAATGGGCGGAAAAGGTTGGACCAATGACCACCCGATTCATTAAATCGCTTCTGGAAAGTCGCGAGTATCCCGTCCAAACATACCGGGTCTGTATGGGGATTATGCGATTAGCGAAGAATCATTCCCATGAACTGATGGAAAGCGCCAGCCAAGAAGCATTAGAGAAGGATCTCTGCTCATTTAAATATTTCAGTATCATCCTTAAAAAGCAATTTGGGAAGATGGTTGAAGGTAAGCAGGAAAAACCGATTGCCCATGACAATATTAGAGGCAGTAGCGCCTTCCAGGGAGGTGGTCTTCATGCTTGAAAATCCAACCATAAGCCGGCTCAAAGAATTAAAACTAAAAACTATGGCCAGTATGTTGAGCGAGCCGGATCATTCCCTTTTGGAGTTATCCTTTGAGGAGCGTTTCTCTTTGATGGTCGAACGGGAGTGGATCTCCCGCAAGAACAATAAAATCAAACGTCTCCTTCACACAGCGGATCTAAGCCAAAATGCCTGCCTTGAGGATATC
>CAYVFB010000201.1:0-1797 GCA_964450305.1 uncultured Ruminiclostridium sp. | reverse complement strand
CGGTTGCTTCTCCCATTGGATCGTCGAACTGTTCGTCAGGCAGGTTGTTAAAGTCAATACCGGCTTCCTTGATCATGCGGGCTGCTTCCCTGGTGGTAATGGATACATCCACATCCGGATAACCTTCTGTGGAAAGCTCGGGACGCTGAACCTCGAATTTCTTGGCAGAACACGGCATGACTGAAACCACAAACAGCTTTGCAGGATCAATGCCCATCTTCTTGGCATAATAAGACTTCAGTACGGCACCGAACATGTTCTGCGGGGACTTGCAGCTTGAAAGGTTGTCGAGCATGTCGGGGAAATTGTGTTCACAGAACTTAATCCAGCCAGGGCTGCAGGAGGTAATGAGCGGCAGCTTTCCACCGTTTTGGATCCTTTGGATCAGCTCTGTGCCTTCTTCCATAATGGTCAGGTCGGCAGCGGTATCAGTATCGAAAACCTTGCTGAAGCCCAAACGCTTCAGAGCAGCAACCATCTTGCCTGTGCAGCGGGTGCCTATGGGGTTGCCGAACTCTTCACCGATGGCAACACGAACAGCCGGAGCCGTTTGAACCACAACATGCAGATCCGGGTTTGCAATCGCTTCCCATACCTTGTCGGTATCATCTTTTTCACGCAGTGCGCCAACGGGGCAAACATTGATGCATTGACCGCAGTTAACGCAGGGTGTATTCTTCAAAGGCATGTTGAACGGAGAAGAGACGATGGTATCAAAGCCTCTTTCGTTGGTTTCGATGGCGGAGACGGTCTGTATGTTTTTGCAAACGCTGACGCAGCGACGGCATAAAACGCATTTGTTGGGATCCCGAACGATGGAGGTGGACAAATTGTCGATGGGGAAATGCTTCATATCCCCTTCAAACCGGATATCCCCCACATTCAAATCCTTTGACAGCTTCTGCAGTTCACAGCTTTCACTGCGGACGCAGGAAAGGCACTTCTTTTCGTGGTTGGAAAGCAGCAGTTCGAGCGTAACCCTTCTGGATTCGCGAACCTTGGGCGAATTGGTGACCACCTTCAGCCCCTCGGCTACGGGATATACACAGGAGGCTTGCAGGCTTCTTGCACCCACATCCACAACACACATACGGCAAGCGCCGATTTCGTTGATATCTTTCAGAAAGCACAGCGTCGGGATTTTAATTCCGGCAAGCTTTGCCGCATCCAAAATGGTTGAGCCTACAGGCGCTTTAACTTCCCTTCCGTCTATTGTTAAGGTAACCATATCACTCATTATCTTCACTCCCTTCCTTTATGCCTTTTTGCTGATGGCACCAAATTTACAGGTTTCCATACAGGCACCGCACTTGATGCATTTGCTTTGATCGATAGTATATGGCTTTTTCAGTTCACCGGAAATGGCATTCACCGGGCACTTCCTTGCGCAAAGACCGCAGCCCTTGCATTTTGCTTCATCAATAACGTAACGCAGCAATGCCTTGCAAACCCCGGCCGGACATCTCTTATCTTTGATATGGGCTTCATATTCATCACGGAAATACCGCAGAGTACTTAAGATGGGGTTTGGAGCCGTTTGGCCCAGACCGCAAAGCGCGGATTGACTAATGTTTTTGGCAAGGGTTTCCAGCTTCTCGATATCGCTTTCTTCACCCTGACCCTTGGTGATTCTGTCAAGAATCTCGTACATTCTCTTGGTTCCAATACGGCATGGCGGGCATTTACCGCAGGATTCATCCACGGTAAACTCCAGGAAGAACTTCGCGATATCCACCATACAATTGTCTTCATCCATAACGATTAACCCGCCGGAACCCATCATGGAGCCCAGTGCGA
>CAYVFB010000200.1:0-1804 GCA_964450305.1 uncultured Ruminiclostridium sp. | reverse complement strand
CTTTTCCCTCGCAGTTATACGGAGTGGCATATTTAATGCGGATTCCAAGCCTTGCACAAAGCAATTTGAACTGCTCGGATATGAAGATCTTTCCATTGTCGACATAAAGGGTCAGTGGTGCTGAAAACTTTGTGACCGCCTTCTTCAACGTATCCTCAAGCCGTGGCAGTGTGGCGTCGAAATAGAACTCGGAGTGCATATCACGGCGGCTATGGTCATCAATCATGCCTATGAGGTAGGCAAGCTTTTTACCGCCATTTCCATCGGGGATATAGATTGAGCTCATGACATCACTTTGCCACATCTGGCAAATCTGTTCCTTTTCGTGCTTAATGTACACCCGATTGTCTTTTAAAAGACTTTCCCGGGTATACCCATATTGGTTCAGAATCCTGTTGATGGTTCTCAGGTTCAGACTGCCTTCTTCAATTCTTTTTGCCAGGATAAGCATGATGAGAATTTTAGCGGCTGACCTGGAAGGCAGTTCTTTCTTGAGAGAAAGGATATCGGATAAGATTGTTGTATCAAGTCCCGGATGTCCTCCCTTGTCTTTTCGTGTTTTTGGTTTTAACCCTTCAAAGCCTTGATTTTTGTAAGCAGAATAATACCGGAAAATGGTTCTCTCGGTATAGCTGATCATCCGCTTGTTTAAAACATCGTGGAAGCTTTGTTGCGATAGTTTTTTGGCTGTAGCCTCCACGAAACCCGGAGCAGCATCTAGCATTTCAGAGATGATCTGAAACCTGAAAAAGGCCACTGCATCCTCCCGCTTAATTGGTAACTCTGTCATATGAACACCTCCATCTTATCATGGGTCTATCATAGTCCATAACAAGGAGGGCCAGGGATACATGGGATTCTTGCTGGTGCACCAGAAGGTGAAATGGCTTGATTTTAGTTTTAAACTGGAAGCAAAATAGATAAAAAAGTGCAAGATCAAATTGAATGAGAGTACAAAAAATGAACAGAATATGCCATAATAAAGTACAACGGTAAATATATGGTATACCAAAGATGCAGCAAGCCTGTGTAATTATTACAGCCGTAGAATAAAATGAGTCATGGATAGGGCGCATGTCTCAATTCCAAAGAAAAACCGTGCGGTCAGAATCAATTCGTAAACTTTCTTAAAACGTTTAGGTTCAATTCGATATGTATTTAAATCAATTGGACGGTTGAACACCTGCACATACCTGGAATTGAGCAGGGCGGAAGGGTCTGAGATTTTAAACTCCTTCTCAAACATTACAAGGGGTCTTAAAATTGGATCTTCGCAGTCAAAGAATTCTTCCGGGTCGTCAATGTGCTGAAAAACATTCTCACCCTTTCCAATCTGGCAGCTTATGTTTTCAAGCATATGAAGGCTGAAGGGACAATATCTTTTGATAAAGCAGGGGAAAATGCTGACGTAATTCCATTTATGTGAAGACTTGATTTTCCAGGCTGCTGTTTGAATTTTAAATCGGATCTTATGGACATTGTTTCGCTCATCAAGATAATATAAATCCCTTGTAAATCCTCCGTTTAGCTTGATCTTGACATTTTCCGAAAGTCCCAACTCACTGCGTATGAAGCCATACGTTATTCTATTTTTGTAGAGCTCATCATAAAAACTGTTTGGATTCCCATTGAACATTAGCTCTACTTTGATTACAATTGAAGATGTGGTTGGTTTCATTTTACGTTTGATATTATATCAAACTTTAAAGGACGTTGGTGGTTCTTCGTCCTTTACAACCACACCCTGACAGTTATGTTGTCTTATTTTTGCATCTCTGCTGACAAGGAGAATGTCCTGTTACAC
>CAYVFB010000199.1:0-1835 GCA_964450305.1 uncultured Ruminiclostridium sp. | reverse complement strand
GAACGGCATGCCAGGTGGTGTGAGAGGGGGGAGAAATTCCCTCCTACTCGATTCTTCTTGGCTATCTTTAAAATTTTTAATTTTTCATACCAGGTTCGGCATATATACTTAGTGGTGTATTTAATGGGTTGTGTGAAAACCGTGATAAAAGTGATTGGCATTGGAAACAGGCTGATGACGGATGATGGCATCGCCATAGCTATCATGGGCAACTTAAAAAGCAGGCTGGAATCAATGGGATTGGAAGTCATTATTGGAGAGACGGATTTTCAGTATTGCTTTCACCATATAAAGGAGGATGATTTTGTTATTATTCTGGATGCCATATGTCTTAACTCGGCAGCTGGAAGTATTTATTCATGCAGTTTACACAAAGCACTTGATTCATATGGAGAAACCGGCTCACAGCACGCCATGAGCATTTTTGACTTAATGAGATTATACGCGATACCAGTGAAAGGTTGTTTTATTGGAATTAATGCAGCCGAAATCGGATTTGGGTGTGAGCTGAGCGGTACGCTGAAGTGTAACTTCAATAGAATTTGTCTTGAGGTGGAGAGGCTGATTTGTAGGATTATGGAGGAGGAACAACATATACAGTACATCATTATGTAAATCACAAAAAAAGACTTCCCGGAATATACTGATATACGATGCAGATAACGTTTAAACACGCAACAATGGAGCTATGGTTTTATTACTCCATTGATGCATAAAGAGTCGGAGGGAAGAACATGAGAGCACAGGATGCTTCAGGAAGAAATTTCGACCGTATCATGATGGAAATCAACTATGATATCAGCTTGCTATATGTCATTCCCTGTGTTTACACCAGGAATATGATTCTTAATCATTTGCGGGAAAAAATGTTTATCCTTGAGTCTTCCATGAATGTTATGAATCAGCCGGTTCAATTACAGCCGCAAGCATTGCCTAAACTGCAGAGAACCGCATTACCGGGGTCATCATTTGAATCAGGGTTTGCGGGAAACCAATCCGGCATAACAAGGCCAATCGCAAGACCACCCCTTCAATCGCCAGCAACGGGAAATCAGACTTCATATACACTGCAGGAACTTTCACGATATGATGGAAAGGACGGTAATCCTGCATTTGTAGCGGTAAATGGTATAGTTTACGATGTCACTGACAATGCTGCGTGGGCTGCAGCAACACACTTTGGACTTACGGCAGGCAGAGATCTGACCAATGCATTTGCATCCTGCCATGCAGGCCAGCCTATATTAAACAGGCTGAATGCTGTTGGAGTTTTGGAAACCGTATAGCAACCTATTTAAGGGGGGGGGGATAACTCCTTTGGATACAAACAATGGAACCACCTGCCCGGGATACAGAGCAAGGCTTGACACAGCCGCAAGGCTTGTGGATACTGCCATCACACAAATCAGGCAGGGAATCTTAAGAAAAAGGAAGCTTGTGTGGCTAGAGTTAACGGGATGCTCGGGGAATATCATCTCTCTTCTGGATGGATCGAATCCGGATTTTAAATATCTCATTTCACAGATGACGGACTTTATCTTCAATAACAGCCTGTCCGTCAGCGAAGGGCAAAAAGCCATGGATCAACTGTTCAGTGTTTTGGGATCAGACTTTATTCTCGGTGTTGAAGGTGCTGTTGCGACTAAAAACAACGGCCTTTATAACATCATTGGACGACGGAACGGGAAGCCAATCACTGCCCTTGAAGCAGTGAAAACGCTTGGAGAGAAGGCCACGCATGTTATTGCCATCGGTGCCTGTGCAACCCATGGAGGCTTTTCCGCAGCGAGGCCGAATCCCGCCGGTTGCGTCGGCATTCAGAGGGTGTTGAACCG
>CAYVFB010000198.1:0-1917 GCA_964450305.1 uncultured Ruminiclostridium sp. | reverse complement strand
AGGGCTTCGGCGAAAAATCCTATCAAAAGCTGGCCGAGGCCGTCCATAAAGCCAGAAAAACCAATGCCGTAAGGCTTCTTTACAGCCTGGGCATTCCCAATATCGGGCTTTCGAATGCCAAGCTGATTTGCAGAAAACTGAACCATGACTGGGAAAAAATCATTCATGTGACACCTCAGCAGCTGATTCAGATCAACGGTATCGGTGAAGTGATGATTGATGAATATGTGCGCTTCTTCAGCAATGAAAAAACCTTGAAAGCGCTGGACAATCTGCTCAAAGAGCTTGAGCTTATATCCCCTGAAGCATCCGCCTCAGTACAGCTGTTTGAAGATATTCAGTTTGTAATTACCGGCAGCGTGGAGCAATTCAAAAACAGGAATGAGCTAAAGGATATTATCGAAGGCCATGGCGGAAAAGTGACAGATTCGGTCACATCAAAAACCAATTATTTGATCAACAATGATAAAATGTCCGGCTCCTCCAAAAACAAGAAGGCAAAGGAGCTCGGAATCCCCATCCTTTCTGAGGCACAATTTTTGGAATGGCTGAATCATGGCATTCAGCCGTAAGCGCACTATTCGCGCAAGCGACCAATGGATGTTAGGAATTAATGCACTCATGGTATGCCTTCGCACGTGATTGGCGATTTTTGAAGCTTTGCATAATCGGTTGAAATTATCTGCAAAATTTGTTTACGAAAGGGTAAACTTGGTACAAATATAGGTACAGGGTACCATTGATTACCTCTGTTATAGCAGCAATCATGCGAAAAGAGCTGGAGGTCAGAAGTTTGGATAAGAAAATCAATGTCGGCGTTGGCGCTTGTTTGCCTGGTATGATAACCGCTGAAACGATTTATAATAATTATGGTGCCGTTATTGTATGGGAAAACACAAAACTGGATGATACATCCATTCGTCGGCTGAAGGATTTCAAGATAGAAAATATCCAGATATTTGAGTCCAGCCTGCCCTACAAGCAGCTGAAAGAAGATAAAATACCCACCAAAGCAGCGATCAGGCCGGAAGAAATTCCATTTACCGAGGCGTACGAAAAAGATACCGATGCCTTCAAGTCGATCCTGCATGACTTGTCCACTGGGAAAACTGTCAGCCTGAACAAAACCATTGAAATCGCCAATTCTGTATATTCCAGAAAGAATGACAATCGTGAAATCATCAACTGCGTCACGCAGATCCGCAAAGTGGATGAATACACCTATTACCATTGTGTCAACGTTTCCCTGCTGTCAATGCTGATTGGAAAGTGGATGAAGCTTGCTTCCGATGATATTTACATGCTCGTTCAGGCGGGACTTTTACATGATATCGGAAAAAGCCTGATCTCTGCCGATATTTTAAACAAACCCGGGAAACTGACGGATGAAGAGTTTTTAATGATGAAAAAGCACTCTGAATATGGCTATTATCTGGTTAAAGGCCTCAAAGGGATTGATGAAAGGGTATCCGAAGCGGTTTATTACCACCATGAGCGAGAGGATGGCTCCGGGTATCCCCTTGGGCTGCCGGGTGCGGAGATTTCTCAGTTTGCCAAAATTCTTGGTGTTGCCGATACCTTTGATGCGATGACCGCCAATAGGACTTTTAAATTGAAGAAATCACCCTTTAATGTGTTTGATATGATGCAGTTTGGTTGTTTTGGATATCTTGACCCTGTTATTATGGATGTTTTTCTGGCAAACATATCGCACTACTATATTGGGTATAAGGTGAAGCTTAGCGATGGACGAATCGCAGAGGTGGTCTATATCAATCGGCAGCAGTATGGAAAACCCGTTTTAAAGGTGGACGGTGCTTTTATGGATATGGCTGTGGCAAAAAATATTTCGATTGAAGAGGTCTTATAACAACGGAAGCGATTGCTTGCAATCGCAACACACCCGGGTTGCATGGG
>CAYVFB010000197.1:0-1989 GCA_964450305.1 uncultured Ruminiclostridium sp. | reverse complement strand
GCCTTTAACCTTTCGATAAACGCATCAGCATTAAAGCTTAGATTTGTCTGGCAGGATATGAGCCTGCACTTCGGGTTTAAAGCCAGCCTTGCGATAGCTTCAACATAATAGGGGTGAATAAGCCCTTCTCCGTAAGGGGTTAAAAAAATAGAAATATCATTTTTGAAATCTGTTGAATCAATGAAATCGCAAAACCTGTTCAAGCTTTCCTTATCTTTCACAAGCTCCGTCTCACAAAACCTGCTTTTTGCAAAGCTGCAATAGGAGCAGGAATAGTTGCAGGAAGATAAGGAACCTCTGAAACAGATGTTTTTTACACCCTCAAGCATCGCAAAAACTCTCCATCTTCCGGGCCACAGCTTCGGATATAAACCTTGTGCCAATATCATCCGATAAAGAAAGTCCAAGGGGCGTCAGCTTTATTCGACCGTCACTTTCCACCGCCCATTTCTCCTGAAGAAATTCATGCAAGACAGGAAAATCGTTGTATAAATCCGTAACGAAAACAGCTTTATAATCGTTTAAGGCTACCCCGCTATGGTAAAAGAGATTTTTAATGATAAACCTTCGTTTCATTTCATTTTGCTCCAGTTTGTAAAAGCTGATTCCATCAAAAAATGTTTGCCTGCTGATATATGCGTTTAAAATATCCCGGCATTTGGCTTGCCTGGAGGTATACCGCTCACAAAAATGGAGATTCCCGATATAGCTTCTGCCGCCACAGCCCAGTGATATCATATTTTCAAACCCGCAGCTGATTTCTTTTGATGGTTTATTCTTCACAAACCTTCTCATGGAGGTTTGAAAATACCCCTTGGTGTTTAAATATTCACAGATCATAAAATACATCCTGTACTGCAATGCTTTGTCTGTCTCGAACTGCTTGTATATTCCCGTATTGGGCTTTTGATAAAGGGGGTATGCAAAAACCTCATCCGGATGATAGGAAAGGGCTGTTTCCAAAGAGTATTTCAAGCTTTCCATGGTTTGAGAAGCAACCCCATAGATCAGGTCAATATTCAGAACATCAAAACCCACTTTTTGAATATCCTCAACAGCCTTCTGTGCCCTGTGGGCACTGTGGAGCCTTTTCAACACGTCCAGTTCCGCCTGCACAAAGGATTGAACTCCAATGCTTACACGGTTTACTTTTTTAGTTTTTAGGTAAATCAGCTTTTCCCGTGAAGTTTGGTTGGGTGAGGTTTCTATACAGGTATTTACCTTTTGCAGGTCTATACCAAAGTCATCTTCAGCGATGTTAAACAAGCTATCCAGCTGATCAATGGAAAGAATCAGCGGTGTTCCTCCCCCAAAAGCAAGGGAATCAAAGCGAGGTCCTTTAAAGCATAATAAGTCTGTGTAATTTTTTGCATGACGTTTAACAGCCTTAATATAGCTGCTCATTTTCTCCAAGTCTCTGCAGGGGATGGAAAACAGATTGCAATATCCGCATTTACTTTCGCAAAAGGGTACATGAAAATAGAGGGTTGTTGCGCTTCCGGTCAATTCCTGTTCATATTGCTCCAGCTTTAAATCCTCGATGAATTGATAAGCGGTCTTATGAGGGTAGCTATACATATACTGTTTATATGGATCGAACAAGCCTTCACCTTCCTGGAATACATAGTTTTTATCAAAATGCCCTTAAGACCCGTGCACACGTTTTTTGCTTCTGGCTAATAAGCGTTATTCAGCCAGGGTATAGACCGATTTAAAGTACAAAGTGCTTATAGGGGACGGTATAAACGATTTCATGTGACAAGCGGTGAAAATGGTAGCCATCTTCTCCGTAACAGCTGCCATGATCGGAGCAGGCGATAACGAATGTTTTTCCTCTTTCCCTGAACAAGTGGAACAGCCTTTCAACATGGGAGTCTACATACTGCAGTGCAGCAGCATGGGTATGTATGGAGTCTTCCTTTGCACCGTCTACATAGAAATAGTTCGGGTAATGGATGCTGTCAATGTTCAAATACAAAAAAATCCTCT
>CAYVFB010000196.1:0-2020 GCA_964450305.1 uncultured Ruminiclostridium sp. | reverse complement strand
ATGATGTTGGTGAGGGAAAAGAAAGAGCATCTATAATAGATTTTTATATAACATATATTTATTATAACAAAGAGACAAAGGAATATAGATTGGATACTACAAAAGAACTTTTGTATACAAGTAAGATTGATATGTATTTTGATGACGATGAAAATGAAATATTCCTAGGTGCAGTTTTTAAGAATAGCGAGTATGAAAGTAACAATATTCAATATACAACGGTTAATGATTTCTATGATCAGGATATAGAATATGCTAAAACTGACTTGTTAAATTATGCTTTTTACACTGAAGATAGAGCAATGTATAATTTAAAAATGGAATTATTAGCCAATGATAATATACCCATGAAAGTTATTGAAACAAGTGTTTATATTAATTCTATAGGAACTCCTGAGGTTACTCTTGATGTAAAAAACTTGACTGATAAAACAATTATCGCATATGAAATGGAGTTATATTGCTATGATGATTTTAGTAGACCGGTAAATAAATTGGCAAGTAACAGCAATATATTTAAAGGGATAAGTCAAGATAATAGCTATACTTCAGGTAATACATATTCAGATACGTGGAATTTAACATTGTATGATTTAACTACAAATGTGAAAAATATTAAGATTACCTTAGTTGCATTTTCCGATGGTACAATCTGGGGAGAATAAATTGTGATAGATTAAAATAGAGAAAGTAAGTAAAAATGGGATCATGGAAATGAGATGAAAATTTGAAAAAAGAAAAAAATAGTACTGGAAGTTCTTCGGGAAGAGAAAATACTGGATGAAGTCGCTGTAATGTATGAAGTACATAAAAGTTGACCCTTTCTCGATAAAATGGACAGCTCGGAGTTAGAGTTTCTTCATTTTTCACACGTTTTCACTTTTCTTGTAATCATCCGCATTTATTCCACGGTCCTCTTGACAATGAGCCTCTGCTGGCATGCTTTCTGGCATCAGGGGCATCACCCATGCTGAACCGGGAGAATGTCTCTGGAGATGGCTGCTGCCTGGCAACGTAGCCTAGCATGCCAGCACTCATTGTCAAGAGGCTTTCGCGGCATAAACGCTACCGCCCTCTCGCTCCATAGTGTATTTCTTTAAAAAAGATTCAGGTGTATGATTTTCAAGTGCTGCGTGTCTTCTTTTCCGGTTATAAAAACATTCTATGTACCAGAAAATATCTTTCCTCGCTTCTTCAAAATCCCGGTAATTCCTGTGATGAAGCCTTTCTGATTTAATTGTACTGAAAAACGTTTCTGCGCAGGCATTATCCCAACAATTTCCTTTCCGACTCATACTCCTTATCATTCCATGCTTTTCGAGTTCCTCTATATACTCTTTGCTACAATACTGACTTCCCTGGTCTGAGTGGTGAACCAATCCTTTTGGTGGTCTGTGCCGTATTACCGCGTTCTGTAAGGCTTCTATGCATAATTCTGTTCGCATATGCGGGGCGAGAGCCCAGCCAACTATCTCTTTGTGAAACAAATCCTTAACTGCTGCTAAGTATAATTTCCCTTTTTCTGTTATTAGTTGTGTTATGTCTGTAACCCATACCGCGTTGGGTTTCTCCACCTTGAAGTCCTGATTAAGCAAGTTCGGAGCTTTAGGTAAATTGTGGTTTGAGTCGGTTAGGCATACCCTAAAAGGCTTTTTTCGAACACTGTATAAATTATGAGCCCTTTGAATTTTGTAAATTCTATTGCGGCCACATTTATATCCGGCATCCTTGACATCGCTCCATAACTTATCAAGTCCTATCATACCCTCAGCCCTGGTGTGACTGTCTTTTAAGACTTTTAGTATTTTCTCATTTGTCTTTTCTCTTACACTTGGGCCTCGTTCGTTCCAAGCATAATAGCCACTCCGCGATACATCAAGCGTTTGGCACATCTTCTCAACCGGGAAGCCGGAGTTGCTTTCCTTCTCGATTATCTGATAAATCATTTCCGGTTGTTCTGGGCGAAGATGGCCGTAGCTTTTTTTAGTATGTCTATTGTCAGCTCACTATCTACCAATCT
>CAYVFB010000195.1:0-2024 GCA_964450305.1 uncultured Ruminiclostridium sp. | reverse complement strand
CTTAAAAGGGATGAAAAACCCGCGCCATATTTCGTTTTTAAATGTATTTTCAATGTTGGCAAATCCCGCCATACTGTTTCTCGGAGGTACATCGATAGCATTTGAGGTATCATTGTTTTATTCATATTTTGTACAGGGATATCGAAATCCATCTTAACTGAATTGGGTAATCGTGGTTCAGGAATAATTTCTGTTATTGATGGTGGATCGTGGTTATATGGTAACCATAAAATAAATAAAACCTGCCTTTCGGGCAGGTTTCATTGAACGGTTAACAGGGGTAAATGAATACTTATTTGCTGTAATATTCATAAGCCCTGGTGCAGACAATCACGGCCATCTCACGGGTGGCGTTTCCATCCGGGTCGAAGCGATCCACGCCATCCACTTTACCGACGCCGTTGACGATTTTAGCTTTATAGCAGTAATAAACTCCATCCCGCGCCCATGTTTCCACCTTGTCGTCGTCCAGGAATTTAGCGACGCCTGCGGTGGAGAAATCCTCCTTCGGGTTGATCACCTTCAGCGCACGCAGCAGAATGGTTGCCATCTGCTCGCGGGTTACCAGATCATTTGGCGCATATTTATTGTTGCCAACCCCATTCACCAGGCCCAGATTGGCGGCCTTCAGAATTTCAGGGTTGGTGGTATCAATAAAGCTCATGCTCCCGGGTACAGCCGACTTGCCGGTGTATTTCTCATACAGCTTTACAGCAATTTCGGCGAATTCCTCACGGGTGATCTTTCCGGACATGTTATTCTTGATGCGATCAGTGATCAACCCATATCCAGCGGCCTTGTCCAGTTCGGTTTTCGCCCAGCTGGAAGCCCCTTCATAGGCCGGCATGCCATGGGATATCACGTTGGAGAAGGGAGAGTATACTTCGCCTGATTTTCCCGCGACGGGATACCAATCATAGCTGGTGGAATAACGGAACTTCACATCGTATACGGCGGCATCATAATTATCCATCATCCCCAGAATGTCGTCGGCATCGACTTCAAACTGCTCCTTCATCCACAGGTAGGTGCCGGCATCCAACCAGTCTGCCTGGTTTATCCTGACCCATACATTGGTATAGACTCTCTGATCCGTGATACTGTTGACATAGGCGATATCCGAATGTGCCTTTTCAGCTTTGAAGTCCAGGTAAGGCTGACCGTCGGAGTATTTCTTCAGCTCTACCGAAACGAGTTTGGGCGTATGATTCATTAGAGGAGCAAGATCTTCAGCCTTTTGCTGATTGGTATAGGAAACAGCCTGGGACCAGGGGGATGTGTAGGAGAAATTCTCACCGGTTTCTTCGTTGTAAAAATCGATTGTGAAACGGACACGCAAATGCATGGTATGAGAATCAAAATAGGTCTTCCCACCCGGCAGAACAGCATCGGGAATTGCTTCATCAAAATAGTTGTCATCTATGTGATAGCTTGATACCCATTCACCGGCTGACGCATCGAAACCGCAGTCGCTGTTGTAT
Organism: uncultured Ruminiclostridium sp.; assembly: GCA_964450305.1. Classification (GTDB taxonomy): domain Bacteria; phylum Bacillota; class Clostridia; order DSM-8532; family DSM-8532; genus JAAYJG01. The sequence goes on along the minus strand of CAYVFB010000195.1, from coordinate 543 downwards.
ACCCAGCCGTCATAATTGGAAAGCTCCGAGCGCCATTGACCGCCATCGAGCTTGTAATCGCCCTGGGCATAAACACTCAGGCTGCTGTAACCGGCCCCCTCAAAGGAACCGTCAGCAAATGCTTCCATCAGCGTACGCACCTCATCAGAAGCACTGAAACCGATGTCAAAGCTCCAACGGCCACTATCCTCGATGTCATCTCCATAGAAAACAACCCCGACATTCGCAGGGGCCCCGTATTTATCGGGCGGAGAAAAGACGACTGCAAAGGAATGATAACCCGTGGCACATAGGATCATTACAACTGCCAGAACAAGACCTAACCATTTCTGTTTCATAACATACCTCCTAAAAATGCAAGTTCTGTTGTCGCTGAGGATGCTTCTCTTGAATAAACGATGCGAAAGCAGGCTGTATGAACGGGAAGAAATCCCCATTGGCTTCCGTAATAAGGGGCTTAACTCCAATAACTGCCGGAAGTCTTAATAAAACAGTGATAACATGAATTAGTAAACATAACCACTGAAAATAAGTATAACATAA
>CAYVFB010000194.1:0-2030 GCA_964450305.1 uncultured Ruminiclostridium sp. | reverse complement strand
TGCTTTGCAAAATCAACTGTCTGCTTCCGCAAATTCCAAAAGGGAGGATTTTAAACATGAGAAATCTCAAAAAGCTTTTCGCGGTTATCATGACTGTTGCTATGCTTGCATCAGTGATGGTACCCGCACTTGCAGCTGAAGGCTTCGAGTACGAAGCAGAAGCGCAAAAGCTTTACGATCTCGGCCTCTTCAAGGGTAATTCCGACACATCCTATGTACCGGATTTAGGCACTACCCTGAACAGACAAGCCGGTCTTGCTCTGGCTATACGCCTCTTGGGCAAAGATGCTGAAGTTGCAGCTATGTCCGCAGAAGAAGTTGCTACACAGCTTGCAAAGATCGTAGACGCTGACGACATCACCGAATGGGCAAAACCGTATGCAGCATACGCTGTAAAGAACGGCCTTACCAATGGTATCGATGCTAACATTCTGCCGAACGTTAAGTTTGGTGCTCAGCTTCCCCTTACCGGTAAGGAATTCATCAACTTCATCCTGAAGATTATGGGCTATCAGGTCGCTTGGGATGATGTTCTGACCAAGGCTGCTGAAATCGGCATGCTGTCCGCTGGTGATGCTGTTACCTTCGGCACAACTCCTGTTTTGAACAGGGATTTGGCTGTTGGCATTATGGCTTTCGCACTCAAGGGAACAACTGCTTCCGGTGTTGCACTGGCTCAAAGGCTCGTAGATGAAGGCGCTGTTACTGCCGAAGCTATGGCTGCTGCCGGCTTCTTCACACCTACAGTTGCTCCTACAGCTGCTCCTGTAGAACTTACCTTTACAGCTTCCACTACCAACAACATCCAAATTAATGTTGTTTATAGCGAAGCAGTAGAAAAAGATTCTGCACAAAAAGTTGACAACTACAAACTGAGCAAGGGCGCAATCGACAAGGCAGAGCTTCAGGATGATGGTGTAACCGTTGTTCTGACACTGAAAGAGGCTGACGCAAAAGCTCAGGAAGACAAAGTTGACCTGACCATTAAGAACGTTAAATCAGCTGCTGGTGTAGCTATTGCTGAAACCACAGTGAAAGACATACTGTTCCTTGACAAAGACATTCCTACAGTAGTAGACGCTCAGGTTGTTGGTAAGGATACCATCAAGGTTATCTTCTCCGAACCGATGGATAATGACAGCTCCATTACTGTTGGCGACGTTACAACATACTACCTGGACAAGGCTGGTTTTGTTGTAAATGGCGGCAAGCTGTATGTTAAGGAAGCAAAACTGCAGAAGAATTACACCGAAGCTCTGGTTAAGCTGTACTCCACTCTGCCGGAAGGCGAAGTAACCATTCAGGTTAAGAGTACTTCTGAAGACTTCGCAGGCTTTGGCGTAATCGGCAAGCTGATCACCCTGAACGTAGTGAAGGACGCAGAGGCTCCTGTAGTGGTTGGTTATGAAAATGCCAAGCCGACAGAAGTAACCCTCATCTGGAACGAAGACATTGAATTCGATGGCGAGGCCTTGAAAGAATGGTATCACACCAATGCAAGCAACCTGGCTAAAACCGTAAAAATTGACGGAAACAAGACAACGATTACATTCGATAACGACAAGAAGCTTCCTGCAGGAACCGCGTATGTATACGTTCTGAAAGAAGCTGTAAAAGACCTGTGGGGCAACAAGAATGCTCAGCAAATGATTCAGGTTGAAGTTGTTGTCGACGTAACCGCTCCGGAAGTTTCCGAAGTTAAGCAAGGTGACACCGAGAAGTTAATTGTTGTAAAATACAACGAAGCAATGGACGACAGCACCGACACCACCAAGAAAGCTTCCAACTACACCATTCTTGACAACACAGGCGCAGAAGAGAAAGACATTGTCAAATCTGTTGCCCTGAGCACTGACAAGAAGGAAGCTACACTGACACTGTCCAAGAACCTCGGCGGAGATTACTCTTTGGTTATTAAGGGTGTTAAAGACGTAGCTGGAAACGAAATTGTTGAAGTAACAGTACCGTTCTCCGTAGCTGACAAGACAACTCCTAAGACTAAGGATTTCTCAGCTAAATTGTATAATGGC
>CAYVFB010000193.1:0-2038 GCA_964450305.1 uncultured Ruminiclostridium sp. | reverse complement strand
GAAAGAGGGGGGTGCATCTTCGAAATAGGGGGTGCATTTTCATTTGTCTGCTCATAAGGGTCAGGTACCTTGTTTAATTTTGCTCCAACATATGTAATATCAATCTGAACCTTCATACAATACTAAATTCTCCAGTTTGTCATTTTTGTATAACTTTTCTACTTCACTACCCCATATTATTAATGTTCCGTCTTCTTTAACTGCACCTCCAACAAAAAAACCAGCTGCGATAGATTTAATATCTTTCAATTGCTTGGCATATTCTTTAAGCTCGTAAGAATTACCGCCCAGTACTCCAACAGTCCCATCTTCCTTCAAGGCTAAAGACAATCCTCTTCCTGTTGAAATAGTTACTACATTTGTCAATTCTTCATTCTGTATATCTTCACTGAATTCCGGTCTCCCCCAGGCAACAACCGTATTGTCATCTTGAATCGCTACTATGTGATAATGGTGTGATGCAATTTGTTTCAGCGGTTTATTGTATTCCGGTAGTATATCAAGATCTCCATCCGGGTTAAAACCCCAGGTAATTACTTCTCCGCTTTTAGTTAACGCAACTGTATGGTAAGCCCCTGCAGCTATTGCAGTTATAAAAGGTAAATCTTTCGGCACGGTACATTGTCCATACTCGTTATCACCCCACGCAACTACAGTCCCATCATTTTTTAATGCTACACTATGTTCACGCCCTGCTGCTACGGCAATTACACCTTTTAGATCCGGGGGAACATTGCATTGACCATATGGATTGTCCCCCCAGGTAAGGACTGTACCATCCTCCTGCAATGCAAGGTTGTGAGCTTCGCCTGATACCACTAGGATCGTATTGTTTGCTTCAACTGGAACATCACATTGTTTGAATGTATTGTCTCCCCATGCCATTACTTCACCATTACTTAAGACCGCAACAATATGTAACCAGCCAAAGGAAATCGATTCTATTTTGGGAATCGAATTTTTTTGTGGAATTGTACATCCCGAAAACAGCATGACAATTACAAAAACACCTATAAACCCTTTTTTTTTCATAAACCTCACCCGTGCATTCAATCATTTTATAACCATTATTATACTACCAATTTTCCTGCCATTTTCATTCTCTGCTACAAACTTATTTCCTTCTTCAGCTTTCCAAAACGTAGAGCTTCCACCACCGTCAAAGTTAATTGCTAACACTGCACCAAGTTGCTCCATAACATTGGCTTCTTCCTTATCATTTGCGCCTTTGTTATCACTTGCACCTCCACCTTCAATAACCGCCAGGATAAACTCTCCACTTTTCTTTACTCCAAACATTGTTCGGGCTTTCCACCTCACCCTTGGGACGAACCAGTTATTGCCATATTTTTTAATATATGCTGTTCCCTCTTCTGTTCCATCGTTTTTTATTCCTTTATTTGTGTCAATCAAAGTATACCCTGCACCAATTGCCCACTCAGCGTTTTTCTTTATATATGGGATATTATCTTCAGTGATTTTTGAAATTTCTGTTTCCCCATTCTTCCACTTTATAAACGTATTTGCTTCTTTAACTCTCTGTTTATATACATCTACTTCTACCATAATTATGTTACCATCTTTATCCACTTCAGCTTCACCATCTTCATCTAGTAATGGTCTCATTTGCGGTGATATTGGTTCTAATTCTTCACCATTTACAATCAAAACTCCAAAATGTTCTGCTTTGGGCATGGTCATATCAAAACCCCCAGCATTCATAGCTACAATCGGATTTAAGTCACTTGCGCTTGCTATTTCACTCACCGTTTCATGCTGATCCTTTTCACCTATGCTAAATGTAATTTTATCTGCAGCAGGATTTGTGATATATACATAAACTTTCGACTCTAGTTCTTTGATAAAAAACTCATGATAGCCGTAAGATAATTCTTTAATATCTTCTATTTTATCATAACATTCTTCTACCCTAAATGTTATTATATTTGATGCGGAAAATTCCGCTCCATAAGGAACCGGCATATTACTTGCCCTAACTTGTATAGAATAGTCTCCACAAGAAGGTATCTTATAATTA
>CAYVFB010000192.1:0-2048 GCA_964450305.1 uncultured Ruminiclostridium sp. | reverse complement strand
GCAAGGCTTGGAATCCGCATTAAATATGCCACTCCGTATAACTGCGAGGGAAAAGGGAAAATCGAAAGGTATTGGGAAACCGTTCAAAAATCCTTTCTTCCGGAAGTGAAACTGCACCATGTCAAATCATTATCTGAGCTGAATGACCTGTATTTTGCCTGGAAGAAGACAGAGTATGATGACAAATTGCATGAATCAACCGGTATGACACCCAGACAGAGGTGGCATGCATCCCTGGCTGCAGGAACCAAGCTCAGATTCTTTTCTCCCATGGAGCTTGAAGAAATTTTCCTTCATGCACAGGAAAGAACCGTAAACAAATATGGCGTTATCTCCTTTGAAGGCAATACCTATGAAGCCCCAGGGGAGTTGGTGGGAAAAACCGTTATCGTCAGGTACAACCCGTTTCATATCGACTATTTGCATGTCTATTTCAAAGATAAGTATTTCGGGGTTGCCAAGGTGATTGATTTAAAAACCGAGCGCCATAAAAACGTATATGGCATACCGGAAGAATCCGGTTATGACAGTGACATATCCAAAATGTATTTTGAGAACATCAAAGCCAATTATCAAAAGTATTTGGAAGAGCAATTAGGCTCCAAGATAGACAAAAAAGTATGCAGTACCATGCCGGAGGATACAAATGAGCCCCATCCAGTTAAGCCACCCGTTACGCCAGAGTTCTCCATCGGCAGAAATGAATTCGTTGACATCGTGAAAGCCGCTATTGGCATGCCGGAGTTAAGCTTTCAGGAAAAGGGAAAGCTCCACGAGCTTTGGGATACCTTCAAGGAATTTAACAAGGATATTCTTTCAGCGATACTGGATGATCTGTCCCAAAAGGCAACTGACTTCAACAAAAACTTTTTGTTTTACATAGCCCAAATCAGAAACACTTATCTGGAAAAACTCTCAAAATTCAAGGAGGCCGCCAATGATTAACCATTTGAAATCAATATGTGAATACTATTCTTTTAAAAGCATTCCGTTCCTTCAGAGATCAAAAACGCCCTATGAAAGTACAAACTTGGAAAAGCATCTTCCCATGCTTTCCACCGCCTTCTACTCAAGGCAGTTCGTAACCCTTACCGGAGGTTCCGGTACCGGGAAAACCTCATTAATCCTTTATGCACTGAATCAACTGGAACCTTCGGAATTCAGGGTTTGCCATGTTGAACTATCCAATCCGAACAAGAAGGCCCTGTACAAAGCTCTGGCCGTTAAGATGGGGCTTACTCCTCCATACAACGCGGATGATATTAAGCTGCAGCTGATTCACTTTTTCAGCGAAGAAAACGAACAGGGAAAATTCAACTGTGTCATTATTGATGAAGCGCATACACTTTCGATACCCATGATCGATGAACTCAGAAGCTTCTATGATGAAGGTGCCAACTTCTCTTTAATCCTTGCAGGACTGCCGCCGCTTCTGTCAAGAACATTGAGCCTTTCTGTCAATGAGCCTATGAAGCAAAGAATTAACTTTTCAATCGAGCTGGACGCCTTTACACCCGTAGAGACCATGAACTATATCAAGCATCAGATAAACCTTTCCATGGGGCAGAAACCTGTGTTTGATGATAAGTGTTATCCGGCCATTCACAGCATCACTTCCGGAATCCCCCGGCGGATCAACCAGTTATGCTACAGACTTCTGGTTCACGGTTACACAGCAAAAAGGGCCATTATTACCGAAACAGAGGTTGCTGATGTCGCATCAGCCTCACCATTGATTTTTGATGGAAAGACTTATGTCCTCTAAGGAACAAACTCAATTAGAATTCAGTACAAAAAGAACAAAAGGAGTTCAAGTCATGGATATTCTAAAAAACCCTACCACTGTGAAGATGCTCGCAACCCAGCTAATCATAGCTTGTGACAGCTACATCGCCTTGAAAATACCTGAAAAACAGTTTAAGGAGCTCATCACGTATTACGCTTCTCAGCATGGAAAAAAACTCTTTTCAAAAGAAGGGCTAAACCCCACAGTTGCAATACGGATCGGGAAAAAGCGTGTAGAGCTTGTTCAAATCATGCTCTCAGGG
>CAYVFB010000191.1:0-2097 GCA_964450305.1 uncultured Ruminiclostridium sp. | reverse complement strand
TTGTATAACCGTTTAAAACACTCTCTTATTACTGCTTCAGCTAATCCTCTTCTCCGTAAGCGTCAAATAGCTCGCCTATGTTAAATACACATTTTGTGGCATACTTTAAAAAATGCAAAAAACTAATAGTTTTTTAAAGGAGGTCACATGCCTTGGATCAAATAACTCACACCATACGCAGTTCCAAATGGAAGGGCATTATCTTGCAGTGCCAAAACAGACCGGTTGAGATGAGCGCAAAACAATGGATGTCTGAAAATCATATTAGTGAAAAATCATATTACTATTGGCAACGAAAGTTTCGAAAGGAAGCTTTCGAACATATGAATAATTCTCCGGCATTGCCTACTGTGCGAGATAATTCTTCAGATGTCTCATTTGCTGAGATCCGCATAACAGAACAGAAAAACCTTTTTTCAGATATCATTCCAGAAAATATCAAGCCAACTGCTGTGATCAAAACGGCAACAATGACTATTGCGATATCAAACGATATATCTGACAACCTACTGTCGAGAATTCTCCAGGAGGTGTCGCATGCTTGAGGATGCAGCTGGAATACGCCGAGTAGTACTTGCCTGTGGTGCGGTTGATTTGAGAAAAGGTATTGACGGGCTCTCGATGATTATCGGTGATAAATATAAGCACAACCCTTTTGAAAAGGGAACATTGTTCCTCTTCTGTGGAAGGAAATCGGATCGCATTAAAGGGTTGCTCTGGATGGGAAATGGCTTCCTACTACTGTACAAAAGATTTGAAGAGGGTACTCTCTCCTGGCCCCGTACAACGGAAGAAGCAGCTGAGCTTACAGAAAACCAGTTCAACTATCTGATGCTTGGTTTAAATCCGTTAGATCCAAAGATAAAGGATGTAACCCCAACGAAAGTTTACTAATTTTTGTGCAAAACAGAGAAAATAATTTCCTGCTTTTGGGCATTGAAATCGGCCGAAGTGGCAGATTTATTAACCATTACAGAAGCCTCACAAGCTCAACATATGGCCTGCATAAACATAATGAACTTTGAAACCTCAATAAGTCCATAGCTTCAGATAACGAATTAGGGGAGCTTGACATGTTAGCAAAATGACGATGCCCGAAAACTGTGAAATTGGCTATTTACCAGCCTTTCTGGTATAATTAATGCAGTACAGAAAGGCGTAAAACATGTGTAAAAAATTCACTCCTGACGAACTGAATATGATGGATACCGGAACCAAGGATGATATCATCTATCAGATGCAGGATCGTCTGGATAAGCTTGAGCAGGATTACGAGAACCTTATGGAACAGGTTCGTCTTGCAAATCAGCAACGCTTCGGTCGTCAATCTGAGAAACTGGAAGCAATAACAGGCCAGATGGCATTCTTTAATGAAGCTGAGGCCTGTTGTGATGAAAGTGTACCGGAGCCCACGATTGAAGAAACCATCATTGAAGCTGAAAAGAAACCTCGCAAGCGTAAGCAAAAAGGGCAACGTGAAGAAGATCTAAAGGACTTTCCTCAAGAAGAAATCCCCCACGATGTAACAGAGGAAAAACTTCTTGATACCTTTGGTAAAGGTAATTGGAGGGGTATGCCAGATGAAATTTTCTGGCAACTACGTTTCGAGCCTGCCAAATGGATTGCTGAAAAGCATGTGATAAAGGTATATGTCGGAACAAATGGTATGCACCAGGATGAGTTTCTTCGCGGAGACCATCCGAATACTCTGTTTAAAGGAAGTATTGCAACACCTTCTTTGGAGGCAGCAATCATCAATGCCAAGTATGTAAATGGTAATCCGTTGGACCGAATTGCGCGTGATTTCCAGACAAACGGATTGAATTTATCAAAACAGACGATGTCCAATTGGACTGTAGCTGCCGCTGAAAAATATTTTGCACCAGTCTATAAACTCATGAAAGTAACTTCTTTAAAAGCACATGTAAATCAATGCGATGAGACTCCGGTCACAGTAATCCATGATGGTCGACCTGCTGGCAGTAAAAGCTACATGTGGGTACACATCACTGGAGAGTTAAGCCCAGGCCCAAAGATTGTTGTATATGAGTATCAAAAGACACGTCACAGTGACCACCCCAAGGAATACTACAAAGA
>CAYVFB010000190.1:0-2131 GCA_964450305.1 uncultured Ruminiclostridium sp. | reverse complement strand
TACTGGTTAAGATACGGAGGACTTTTAAAATACATTGAGGATTTTGATGTCTATATGTGTTTAAGCGCCGAGAGAGAAAGTATGATTTATAGTTTCGTTACGCAGCCGATATACGCTGTTGATAATATGGCGGGTTCTTTACGAGCTCACCAGGAAATACTTGATCAGGCAAAAGCAGATCTTGAATTTACCAAGAGTATTTATCAGGAGTATATAAATAATAATCCCCAACCTGAACCTGAAGCAGATGAATCTGAAAACTCGGAACAAGGTGCTCCGAATTTTTCTCCCGATATTGAAAGAGAAGCAATTACAGAGTTTAAAGAATCCTCAGATATGGGGGAAATAGGTGTGGAACTGGAAGAACCCATTTTTGGTCTTGCAAATGTTTCTGCCAGTTATGATGGGGAAAAGGTGTCGTTTGAATTTAGTTCATTGTTTGGAGGAGGAAAGTACGAGTATAATAGCTCTGACGGTACCGTATACAACCATAAGCTTTATGGAGCGACCGCTATGGGAAATACCGGATGGTTTAAGGACAGCGTAGTGGTAAAATCGGCTCTTAAAAAGACCGGAATTGCAGGCTCGGTTGCAAAAAGTGTTGGAGATACTAGTTTTTCATATTCCGATATGTCAGGAATTTATACAGAAAAAAATCCTGCGAATATCATAACGGATATAGGGAAAATTCATGTAAGAGAAACTGGAGGAACCGTGGGTAATTTTGGGAAGGCTAAAAAAATTACAGTTAAGAAATCACTTATAAGCGGTGTGGCTATAAAGAGTACTACAACAAAGTATAAATTTAAGTTCGTAAGCTTTGAGCATTAACTAAAATCCTGAGACTTTCGCTTCTATAAGTGGGGAACCCATTTGTTCAATGCGGCGTGGATATGGTCGGCGTGAAACCGTTCATGGCTGAACAGTGTGCAAAAAGATATACTCAAGGCAATCCATGAAGGACTGCTGAAGGTAAGAGAGACACTATCCTGCAAAAGGATAACGCATCTCGATTGGTTTAAAATTATTTGCTTAAGACGCTCTTGTCATCATCCTGACGGCAATCCTGTATATCATCCACATACACTTGGTTGCCATTAATCTGATAAACGATCCGATACCTTTTGTTCGATAGCATATAATGATACTTACCAGCCGGAAGGTATGGACGGTTATACACAGGAAAACGGAACGGGTCGGTTCGGAGATTACGGATATCGATAAGCAGTCCGTCCAAAAGGCTGTTTGCTGCATTAACGTTTACACGCGCTAAAAATTCAAAATGGTCATATAACTTGTCATTTGCTTCAGATGAAACAATTACCTGGTATTCCCTTCTGTTATACTCCATGCTCCGCTCCCCTGGCAATTGCTTCCCTCATGTTCTCTTCAAACTCATCAACCGTATATCCTTGAGTTCCGAGCAAACGTGAACGTTCTGTAGCAAGCAGGCGCTCGGCTGTTGCTAAATCATCCTCGCGTCGGTTGAATGTTTCCATATCCATAATAACGGTATCACCGGTGCCATTTTTGGTTAAAAATACAGGTGCTTTCGTTTTGCGGCAAATATCTGCGATGCTGTTGTAATTCTTCCGAAGTTCACTTGATGACTTAATAATTGTACTCAATTCTCTCACTCTCCATAGACAAATTTATATCAATATTATACCCTAATAAGACAAAAATAACAAGGATGTAATGTGTTGATAGCCTTTAGAAATAATAAAAGCAACAAAATAAAATTCCGGAAGCATAATATTGCCGGTAAAAAGGCAAACAAAAAAGCGGGTCATCTGGCCTGTCTCAATTCTCCCTTTTGCCATTACATCAATCCCTCTTTGATAAACGGAATGGCGCCAAAGCGTCCGAACAGATAACTCTTTTCAAGCTTTGCGTCCTTCCACACGGAGAAATCGAACAGCGAGAACAGGCCTGTTGCGGCTGTCTACCCTTATTTTTGTGAGAACACAACGAAAACAGGAAATAAATAGTTTGATATTGAAAATTTAAGCAATTAAAACCGTAACCGGACGCTGCTCAAAACACCCGCTTATTTTTGATTATAATCCTTGATTTATCAAGTGTCAGATCTCGTGGGGTAACAAAAAACCACAAGGTTATTTAGCCTTGT
>CAYVFB010000189.1:0-2160 GCA_964450305.1 uncultured Ruminiclostridium sp. | reverse complement strand
GCTTCTCCAAAGCGCTGAAAGTGAACAACCTCTCGTTCTCTCAAAAACCGCAGAGGATCCTTTACATCCGGATCATCCGCCAGGCTCAGCAAAAATTCATAGGTTGCCCGGGCTTTTTGCTCAGCAGCCAAATCTTCCACCAGATCGGCAATGACATCGCCTTTCGATTGAATATATGCAGCCGTGAAAGGAACCCCTGAAGCATTCACCGGATAAACCGCCCCATCATGGTCGGAATAATAAGCACCAAGACCGGCTTTTTCGATGGCATCCGGGGGGACATCCTTCGTAAGCTGTCGAACCATAGTGCCCACCATTTCAAGATGTGCCATTTCTTCAGTTCCGCAAGGTTATCAATGACCCTCTTTCAAGGATTTGAGCGTGGTAATTTCGGGTATAGAACCAGCTCAAAATCATCAGGGGAGTTGTGCCATCGGCCGCCTCGCTTTTTAGTATAAACGGCCTTTTCCAGAACCTCTTTTAACAGGTCATTTTTGGCCTGTGGGGTAGGAAGTGTGTAGTACGTTTCTAATAAATTTTCAACCTTTGGAATTATTATTCTATGTGCTTCTTCACGTTGCTCCTCAATAGTAATAGCAGCCAGTAAATCTTTTCGGTTGTCTTCAGCCAGTTGTATTCGCTTTTCAAGCTCTTGTGTCCTCTGCTTATATTTCTCGATTGTATAGACTCCCTGTTCAACTAAATCGTCAAGATTGGATTGTTGCTTTATCAGCTTTGCAATATCAGCATCAAGTTTTATCAGGCTTTGGCGGGCTATTTCAAGAGCCGGGTTCGTGGTTTTTTTAGATTTATCTTTTACATTCCACTTGAGCTTATAGCCGGCCAGCCAATCTTTAACAGACGCAAGTATCTTTTCTTCAGCAGTTTTCAGCGATACTGAGACGTTGGGGCACTTAGAGACAGCACACATAATGGTATCCGGGTAGCCAGTTTTATTATAAGGTCGTCTAACCATGCGCCTACCGCACAAACCGCATATTACAAGCCCGGATAGCGGGTTTTTAACTATACCACGCTCACCGACAGGACGGGGCGGGTTCTGCTTCATAAGCTCCTGAGCCATAGTAAACATGTCAGGGTCAATGATACCCTCATGACGGCCATCAACTACTGTCAATTTATCATCCTTCGCTCTGGGTCTTGTTATATTTATTTCACCATCTATCATCTTTTTATTAGCCGGTCGCCAATTCCAACGGACTTTGCCTATGTACACGGGGTTTATCAGTATATCTCGAACACTTGATTCTACCCAATCACCACCGGTTCTTGTTGGTATATTTAGCTGCCGTAGACGTTTTACAATAAGTGATACCCCAATTCTTTTATTTGTACCATCCGCTTGCACCTCACCTTTGGTGTATAGCTTAAAGATATGATTAATTACTTTTGCTTCCTCGGGTACTGGCTTAAGAGTCCAGCCTTTTTCTAGTTCGAGCTTGACCCGCTCGTATCCATATGGTGGTTTGCTGCCAACATAGAGGCCTTCCTTTACAGCTGCGAGACGGCCATTTTTCAAACGGCGTGAAATTGCCATTAATTCTCGACGACTCATAAACAAGCCAAATTCAAAGTAATCCTCATCTGCTTCGTTTGTTGGGTCAAAGGTTTTATTAGGTGTAATTATAAGTGTTTCTGAATATTTAAAAGCCTTAGCCACACGTCCTTGGTCGGATGTGTCACCACGGGCAAGTCGTTCCACCTCTACAACTAATACGCCTCTCCATTTACTTTTTTCCACGTCCTTTAGCAGTTGTTGCATTTGAGGCCGTGCATCTATGGTATCACCTGAAACTACCTCACGATATATAGCGTCCTCACTTACTGTTACATTCCTTTTTTCTGCAAGTTCTTCAAGGATTTTTTGATGTCTTGCAAGCGTTTCTTCAATGCTTTCGTCCCTGAATCCTGACTCGTCGTCCTTTCTGGATTTCCTTAGGTACATACAATACTGTTCTTCATTGCAATTTGCCATACAATCACCTCACCTATATAGGTACAGCCAAATTGTAACGAGGCCCGGATGGGCCCCCGCCCCACCTCTTAACGTATTTTCAGCCAGGGGCTGAAAAACGTGTGGTGATGGTACCGATTACCTTAATCAGGCGGCGAGCATTGAATCACGGGTCGCTCTTATGG
>CAYVFB010000188.1:0-2228 GCA_964450305.1 uncultured Ruminiclostridium sp. | reverse complement strand
AAAGACCTTCTTCAGAAATGATTCGACGGTTTCCGGTTTGAAAATATGAAATTTCTTCAGCATTTCCGAAGACAGAACATATTGAAAATAAGGATCTCTTAAGATTTTCTGCACTGCCACTGGCGCACGGTAAGGGAACTTCCTGCGCTGCAGAATTTCCTTCGGCAGATACTTTTCCGCGACACGCCTGACAAGATATTTCTCGGTTAAGCCCCTTATTTTCAGCTTGTCATCCAACCCCAGCGCGTAATCCACTACGTCACCGTCCAAAAAGGGATACCTGCATTCCACACTGTTTGCCATGGATACCCTGTCCCCCTGCGTGGACAGCAAATATCTTTCCATAAAAATCATGATTTCAAGCTGCTGAGCCTTCTGAACCGCAGAATAATCCTTATATCCCTCAGGCAGGTAATTCCAAAGCAAATCATGATTTCCGGTTTCATTAAAAGCGTTGATTTCATCAGTTAAAAAAAGCCTGAAAAACCCTGCACTCCCCCACCTGGACAAATGCGAACCAAATTCGCCTTCGTGGCGCACACTGTTGTAATATAAGGATAAAGCCTTCGCTGACATGTTTTTCAAACCCGGAACGAACTGGTTAATCCTCTTGAACAGGAGGCTCCGATATTTGGAATCAGGATCCTTCCTGCAGAAATTTCTGATTTTTACCTCGCGGAAAAGGTCATATCCTCCAAAAAATTCGTCTGACCCCTCCCCTGTGAGCACTACATGACGATCATGCTCCCGCACCCAGGAGGAAAGCTTCATCATCGGCAGTGGACCCGTTCTGAGAAAAGGCGTTTCGGTGTGAGTCACACAACTTTTCAGAAGGTTCATAAAATCGTCTTCTCCAAAGGTAACAGAATGGTGCCGGGTGTTCAATTCATTTGCCATAAGCTGTTGAAAATGGGATTCATCATAATCCGGGTTTTCAAATGATACAGAAAAGGTATCCAGTTCTTTATTGAAATGCTTTGCAGCGATGGCAGCAGTCAGACTGGAATCAAGGCCTCCGCTGAGATATGCTGATACAGGCAGATCCCCCGTCATCCGTTTGCCAACAGATCGGATTAAAAGTGCTTCCAGTTCCTCGGTTGCATCGGCTGCGTTTCGGGACACCGCCTGCCTGAAAGCAAGCTGTAAGAACCTTTTTGATCGAATCATACCGTTCTCATATACCATCCACTGGCCTGGCAGAAGCATTTTAATATCCTCAAAAATCGAATCCTCGCCAATTGGAGCCCAGTAGGTCAGTATTTCGTGCAGCACCTTACCCGACAGCGTAGGCCTGGTATCTCCCAGTACCAGAACAGCCTTTATTTCCGATCCGAATAGAAAGCTATCTTTTTTAGTAGTATAAAACAGTGGCATTTTCCCAATTCTATCCCTGGCCAATACCAAACGTTTTTTTACGCTGTCCCAGATCGCAATGGAAAACTGGCCATCCAGCCTTTCAAATAGTCCGGTGCCGTATTCTTCATACAAATGCGCCAAAACAGCGGCATCAGAGCGATTTATGATCCGGTGCCCCCTATGCTCCAAGCTCTTTCTCAACTGTATAGCGTTGAAAATGACTCCATCCAATATCACTGCAATCGATTTGTCCTCATTGAAAGCAGGCTGGCTGTCATATTGCAAATCCGCGACAGAAAGCCTGGAGTGGGCAAAGCCCATGTTCCCGAACGCGTATATGGAACGTTGGTCCGGGCCCCGATGGGAAAGAATTTCCGCTGCGGTTTGCAGCAGACTTTTTTCAACTGGTGCTTTTCCAATAATGCCCGCTATCCCACACATAATTCAGCCTCTCTTAATGCTGCTCGCTTGATTTTTCCGTTGGTTGTCCGGGGAATTTCTGAAATTGCCTGAATGATTGCGGGCCTTTTATAGGGCGGAAGCACCGACCTTAAGTGTTCATGAATGGTTTCAATTGAAACCTTCCCATCGGTTACGACAAAGGCCTTGATGCAGATTTCATCCTTATGCATTGTCTCTATGACCGCCGACTCAAAGACCCCGGGGATTTTATTGATGCAGCTTTCTACCTCCATGGGGCTTATCCGATGACCAAGATATTTGATGATATCGTTGCTGCGTCCATGAATGAAAATATATCCGTCCTGATCCACGGTAGCGATATCTCCAGTATGCAGCCAGCCGTTTTGAATCACAGCTTTGGTTGCTTCCTCGTCATGCCAGTATCCTTGCATGATATTGGGGCCACGTGC
>CAYVFB010000187.1:0-2301 GCA_964450305.1 uncultured Ruminiclostridium sp. | reverse complement strand
TGCTGTTGCAATAACAGGGCTGGTCGCAAGCTTCGCTTGCTGCTCGCCTATGCAACCTATGTGTTGCGATTGCAAGCAATCGCTTCCGTTGTTATAATAACGGGTTGTGTGCGTTAAGAAACAATGATTTACAAGGATATAGAGGCGGTATGATTGAATGACGACTGAAGAATTGGCCAAAATCATAGGGGTTTCCAGGGTAACGCTTTCCAAGGTTATCAATGGTGTGGGCGGAGTGGCTCCCAGAACTGAGAGAAAGATACGCGAATATATTGATAAGTACAATTTTGTACCAAACAGCAAGGCAAGGAGTCTTGTGGGCAAGGAGGAGCATGTTATTGGCTTGTTCTCTGCCTATTCTGACAAGAATTCTGGCGCCAGCAGTAATATCACGTCCCACTTTGCAACAGAGATGATTAACCTTGTGATCAGTAATGCCCAAAAGTGCGATTACAAGACGCTTGTATACTTAACGGAGCGGGAGAAGGATGTCAAATCCATCGAGCGCATCTTAAACAGCAGTATGGTAAGAGGTGCGATCCTGCTTGGGTATGATACCGGCAGTGCGGAAATCAAGCGCCTTGCCGAGCGTGGATATCCTCTTGTCCTGGTCAATCAGGAACGGGACTCTTATTGTGGGAATGTGGTGGTCGTCAACATGGATGATCAGGTATCTGCTTATTATGCCATTGAAAGGCTTGTGCACAATGGGCATAGGAACATCCTGTACATAGGCTGCGACAGGCCCCGTCTACCTGCAATTCGCAGACATGAGGGGGTTAGGTCAGCTGAAGGGAAGTGGCAGCACATGATAAAGAAGCTGACAGAAATCGACTGTGACTTCAGCGAGGAAAAGGCATACCGGGAAATCTATCGAATGTACAGCAGCCCGGAGGCAGACAAACCTACGGGTATCTTCGCCGCCAATGACATTATGGCGATCGGTGCTATGAACGCCTTGAAGGATCTCGGATACGATATCCCCGCTGACGTGTCCATTATAGGTTTCGATGACATATCCATATCCAAATACCTTACGCCGGGGCTTACAACGATGCGGTGCAACTTTGACAGAATCGCATCGGTGAGCGTAAACTCCCTGGTAAACCTGATTGAACAGCGGGATACAGCCAAACATGTGGAGATCCCTGTAGAGTTTGTTGAGCGTGGCACGCTCGCTAAAGCTAAGAGAACACAGTAGGTATTTGTCATACAGCCAGAGGTATACTTCAGAGCTCCTTCGAAAAATATGCAACAGTATAGTCCAACACCTTCTTCTCCCAGTTCGAGCTAAGGAGAAAGACGGCGCTTATCTATCAGCTTATGATGCTATTCGTATCGACTGTGAGTTGAAAAAGGCGACTGAATGAAAAGATAAAGGAGGAGAACAAGCTGAAAAATTTCGTGTTATTAGCCTATATTGTCAATTATGGCTTGAATTTCGCTTTTAATTTTAGGAAACTGAGGGTTGCTGGCTTTATCACGAAAGTATTGCTAATGCCCCTTCTTCTTTTAGTGTATCTTACCGGAAGCAACGAGCCGAAAATCCCCGTTATTTTCGCTCTATTTTTCTGCTTCTTGGGAGATGTGTTCCTGGGATTTCCGAATTGCTTCCTGCAAGGGTTATCGGCGTTTTTAATCGGTCATATCTTTTACGCGGTGAAATTTATATCAGACATTGGAGCAGGATCAAAGCTTCCCTGGTGGATATTTCTCTTTGCTATCGTCTATACGGCATACGGAATCATTTTCTGCAGCAAGCTTTCTATACCTGATTTGAAAAAGAGGACGGCGGTATATATCTATACGGCGATTCTTCTAGTTGTAAGCTTTTTCTCTTTGCTGAGGTTTGGAAATGTCACAGGGTACAGCTTCTGGATGGTACTTGTGGGGACATTGCTCTTTATCAGCTCTGATTCCATTTTGGCATATAACAGGTTTCAAAAAAGAACCCCCAATGGCACGGTATGGGTAATGGTAACCTATGGCGCTGCACAGCTGATGATTATACTTGGGCTTTAGCAGCCTCTATCTACCCAAGGCTTGCAATTATTATTGATGATTTTGGTTCAAGCGGAGATGGAGTAAAAGAAATGATGTCTATAGACAGACATCTGACATTTGCTGTAATGCCATTCCTGATAACTGGATGCGTTGGAATGATATACATAAATATTTCATAAAAAAAGCAGGAAACTAATTCAGAACTGATTCTGCAGCGAATATATATTTATAACGAGGCCCGATTCAGCTAAGGGCTGAAAAACGTGTGGTGGCGGGTACCGATTACCTTAATCAGGC
>CAYVFB010000186.1:0-2424 GCA_964450305.1 uncultured Ruminiclostridium sp. | reverse complement strand
AACAAAGTGGGCTTCGCCCACACCCAATATCGGTACTCACAGCTGCAAAACATCAAATTCTTGTATTTATTTTATGTTTCGCGGCAGTAAGCTGCTAAAGGAGCGTTCCAAATGACAGGAACTGAAATGATAAAAACCAAGATCCTTGAAGATGCCCGTAAAAGGGCGTCTGAAGCTGAAGAGCAAGCCAGACGCGAAGCTCAGGAAATTCTCGACAAGGCAGCCTCCGAGGCCGGACAGAAAAGGGCGGAAATATTGAAAAAAGCGGACAGCGACAGCCAGGAGATTTACAGGCGTCTATTGTCCACCGCAGCCCTGGAAGGCCGTAAGGAGCTGCTCAGGGCGAAGCAGGATATGATCGAGGCGACTTTTCAGCGTGCGCTTGAAAAGGTTGCAAACCTTCCGGACCTTGAATATGAAAGGCTGATGGAAGATATGGTTGTGAAGGCTGCGACAGGCGGTGGTGATGAGTTGCTTCTTACCACGAAGGATGCCCAACGCCTGGGCAATGAATTCCTGAACAAAGTCAACAAGCGTCTTCAAACGGCTGGAATGAACGGAAATATCGTCCTGTCAAAGGATAACATTCGTGCTTCAGGCGGTTTCATACTCAGATCCGGAGATATCGAGATAAACAGCACCCTCGAGATCGTTTCCGAAATGTTAAGACCTGAGTTGGAAAATGAAGTAGTGAAAATTCTTTTTGGAACCTGAGGGAAGAACGAGGGATGACAATGTTGAAGGTAAACCAGGATGAATATGCATACTCTACCGCACGCATCCGGGCAAAGGAGCTCAAGCTTTTAGACAGTGGCAGGTTTGAAAGAATGCTTGAAGCCGCCACGCCTGAAGAGGCTTATAAAGTACTGACCGAGGCGGAATATGGTGTCGGAACTGAAAGTGCGGGCAATGTTTTTTCCTTTGAAACGCTTCTTGGCGAAGAGATGAAAAAAACCTATGATTTCCTTCTGGAGGTTGCCCCGCAGGTTGAGGTGGTCCAGGCCTTTCAAAGGCGTCATGATTATTTTAACGTAAAGGTTCTGCTGAAGGCTGAGTTTTCAGACCAGGAGCAGTCATCCATTCTGATGGATACGGGTACCTTCAGCAAGGATACGATCCGAAACATGATGCGTGAGCGGGATTATAAAGAAATGACCCCCATCATGCGCCAGGCAGTTGCGGATGTTTATGATGCATTTTCTCGCACCAGGGATCCGCAGACGGTCGATTTATTGTTGGATAAAGCTGCTTATGAACAGTTTACCGCGGATCTCAATGCTATTGACAACGAATTTCTGCATGAGCTTGCCAGGATGACCGTGGATATTACAAACATCAAGATGTTTATCCGTGCACGTGCCATCAACAAGGCATGGGATTTCATGAAAAAGATTCAGCTGAGCGGCGGTGAAATACCCGAAAGCGTTTATTTCACAAACAGTGACAAGGATGTTGACAGCTTTGTGAACGACATTAAGCAAACAAAGTACGCCGAACCCGTTCGTAAAGGCTGGGAGCTTTATAAATCAAAGAAAAACATCTCTGCGGTGGAGAAGCTTCTGGACGATTATTTTATGGAATTTATCCGCAGGGCAAAGCTGATCACGATGGGGGTTGAGCCCTTTATCGCCTGGCTTTTTGCAAAGGAAGCCGAGATCAGGAACGCCCGGATCATCATGACGGGAAAGATTAATGGTCTGGCCAATGATCTGCTCCGTGAAAGGTTGCGTTTGGTTTATGTATAAAATTGGTGTCATCGGAGAAAAGGATGCGGTATTGGGCTTTAAGGTGCTGGGATTTTCAGTGTTCCCGGTAGAGAACAGGGAGCAGGCTGCAAAGACACTGCAGGAGTTAGCCCGGGACAGGTATGCCGTTATCTATATCACGGAACAAACGGCTGCCGGCATCAAGAATGAAATAGACCAATACCGGGAAGAGCGGTTCCCAGCGGTCATCCCCATTCCTGGCATTCAGGGAAGCCTGGGGATCGGAATGCAGGGCGTTAAAAGGTGTGTGGAAAAGGCCGTTGGTGCAGACATTTTGTTCAGGGATGAATGATTTTGTTCGTCCGACAGGAACCACCATCTTTAAATACTGACCATTTCCTGAACGGGGAAATACCAGATGAACAGACAAAATGAAGCCATTCCAGCTGGAATGGGAATGCCATAAAGCCAACAGCAAAAAACAAAGTACCGTGAATATGAAGAAGTGAATTCTGTATAAAGGGCAGCCATTACAGCCGGTACTGAAAGAGAGGGATAGGTTTGAGCCAGGGAAGAATAGTGAAGGTATCAGGGCCGCTGGTCATTGCCGAGGGGATGAGAAACACCAATATGTTTGATGTGGTTCGCGTCAGCGAGCATATGCTCATCGGTGAAATCCTTGAAATCCACGGTGACAGGGCATCCATACAGGTATATG
>CAYVFB010000185.1:0-2500 GCA_964450305.1 uncultured Ruminiclostridium sp. | reverse complement strand
CTTTGCCTTAAGCGATTGAATTCCAGCACTTCATCCAGGAGGGCAACCTTCTTGTCTATGGGAAGCTTCTGGGGTGTTCTCAGGTATCCGTCCACAAACCTGGAAGCCTTGTTGAAATCAGCCGATAAGAATTTCAGGAATTTTCCCTGATTTGCTGCTAAAGCCTGCCTGGGTTGCAGTACATCTTGCCCGTATATTTCATCCATGATGAGGCTTTGATTGCCTGCAAAGATTTGCTTCATGCGGTTTCCATCACAAACAAGCCTGGTGATATCCTGCGCTTCCCGCAGCCAGCGAGGGCTTGTGGTGATAAACCCGGCAATATCAGGCTTGTTCAGTAAAAGCTCCAGGGTGGCAACCGCTTTTTGTACGTCGGCGGTTTTGTCGGCCTGAATATGCAGCAACGCGCGAACCTCTTCCAGAACAAACAGAAAGTTTTCCAGGCTGGACAGGCACAGGTTGACCTTTGCCTGTACGGCTTCTTTTTTTGCCGGTAAAATGATGTTCAGAGATGAACCATACCAGGGATGGTTCTTCGGAACCCCTATCTTTTTGATGTGCTTTTGAAGTTCCTTTACTTTCAGGGCCTTCGATTCGTAATCAATATCATTCAGTGTTTCAATGCCCGGTATTTTTATGGCTGTCAGCTGCAGGCCGATTTTTTCAATCCGTTTTGCCAGCCTTATCAGCTTGCCGTAAAGGTTAATGGGCGATAGCCCGGAAGGCGGAACCGGCTCGTTCACATTGATACAGTAACCGGTCAGCTCACCACGCAGCTTGATATATTCATTGAATTTGCTTTCCATTTCATTGAGCTTTGGAACACCCAGCTCCATCGTTGTCTGCAATTCGGCCAGGAGCTGCTTTTTGTTTGCCTTCTGGCTGTGCAGTTCCAGGCACACATCACCCAGACCGACGTTGGTAAGCCTTCTTTTTACCACCTCGAGGGCGGCCAGTTTTTCAGATACAAAAAGAACCTTTTTCCCCCGGGCTACCGACTCGGCGATGATGTTGGTGATGGTCTGGGATTTTCCGGTGCCCGGAGGCCCCTGTATCACCAGATTCCGGCCCGCATTGATGTCCAGAATGGCCAGGGTTTGGGAGCTGTCGGCATCCACAACCTGGTATGTGCTTTGAGGCATCAGGTATGGATCGATATAGGCCGTGTCGGTGATTTCACTTTCTTTTTCATGGAAACCCGTTTCCAACAGCGATTGCAGAATTTCATTGTTGAAAAATTGTGAATCGGTAGGCCAGCGGGTGGAATCCAGATCCAGGTACATCATATACTTTCCGAAGGAGAAAAAGCCCATGGCCATTTCATCCTCGGCGACACGCCAGGTTTCCTGGCTGACCACCGCTTCGCGGACATGCTTGTAATATTCGGATAAATAAAGATCTTCGGTATCCGTGTTCAATGTGATGTGATGATCGGACATCAGCTTTGCGGCCAGTGAAACATTCAGCTGGATATCCTCTTCAGAGTATGTCAGCAGGAATCGCTCCCGCGCGTTGGAGCGGGAAAGTGTTACCGGAACCAGTACCAGCGGCGCACGATATTGCTTCCCCGGGTTGGTTTTTTCTTCCCATATCAGCATCCCCAATGCCAGAAACAGCGTGTTGACACCACGTTCCTCGATGAAGGTTTTTGCTGTGAGGTGTGTGTTCAAAAGCCTGTCCTGAAGGTCTTTCTCGTTATATCGTGTTTGAATTTTTAAATCGCTGTAGGTTTTGTTTAGCAGCTCGAGGTATTGTGCGGTTTGGGCATCGATGGCTGCATTCTGGTCGATATCTTCGCTGGTTGCAGTACCGGTGGGTGACGTGATTTGGGCAGCAATAGATGCATTCTGGCCAATATTTTCGCTGGTTGAAATATCAATGGGTGCAGCAATTTTGTTATCAATGGCTGCATTGGGGTGGTTTTGATCGCTGCTTATAGAATCAACGTTTGAAGTAGATTGGGAAGCAATGGCTGTATTCATGTCGATATTTTCGTTACTTGCAACACCGATGGGCTGAGTGGTTTGGGCAGCATCAGCCAGGTTTTGAGGTTTTTCTTCTGAGTTTTTCTTCTTGCCCGGCATTTGAACCTGGCTTTCTTCACTGAGAAATGCCATGGATTTGCCTTCCTCTACAAGAAGCCTGTAAATCTCCAGAGACTTTTCATCGGTAATGTCCAACCCCTTTTTTTTCAGGGTTCTGTAATTTAGCAGCGGATTTCGCAGGGACAGGTCCAACAATTCGCGTCTGGCCAGTTCGATTTTTTCCTGTAGTGCCATATTCAATTCCTCCTGAAGAAATTTTCCGAAGAATCCGTTTCAAGATTTCACTGCACTCACGCTACACATCGTATTTCACGCATAAAAACCTCATATTCGGTATTATATGCATGAAAAAAGTGATTTTCTGAAACATCATGCATGTTTTTTCTTTCGCAAAGGGTTTCTGTAGTGAAATCATTTAGTATTATTGTATGTTTTTCATCAATATAGATCAAGTG
>CAYVFB010000184.1:0-2502 GCA_964450305.1 uncultured Ruminiclostridium sp. | reverse complement strand
GAGGGATAAATTCAATTTTTTTTGCAAATTTGATTGAATAAATTTACATAAAACCTCTTGCAAAGTTATCAAAGCCATGATATAGTGATTGAGTAAGTCGATCTAATACTGGTATGGATATCTTTTTTGGGCATGACTCTCTTTAATTTATTGAGGTACAATGTCAAAGAGTTTTATCCAAAATAAATTAAAGGAGGTATTTTGATATGGCGGACAAAACATTGGTTTGCAAGGATTGCAACACAGAATTTATTTTTACCGAAGGGGAACAGGCTTTCTACAAGGAAAAAGGCTTTGAAAATGAACCCCAAAGATGCCCGGATTGCAGAAAAGCAAGAAAGCAACAAAGAAATTCTAACCGTGGCGGCAATGGCAACAGATGGTAAAATAAAAAAGAGAGCTTAGCTCTCTTTTTTTTATTGGGCAAAGCCATTCTCATATCCATCCTTTCGTTTCTTCGGATATATCGCATGTCCCGATCATATAGTATTAAGTATAGTACACAATAGGAGAGGTGCATATGTTCATTGTTTTTCGCATGAAGCGCCTTCTTTTGGTTCCTGTTCTTTTCGTAGTGATTGTCTGTTTATTGTTTATTTTCAACGAGCATCAAAATAAACTCATCTTATGGGAAACCGTTCCGGTAAACAGTGAGCTTACAGAAGAATATACTCCTATTGTTGAAGACATTATTGCCATACGCAATCAAGCAATGCTTGAGCAAAACGCTGAAGCGATAAAACCACTCTATAACCAAAAGACGACCTATGGTGTCTGGGCCTTTGAGCACGAGGAGAAAAAAATCAAATATTTGCATCAATGGGCGGATAAACAAGGAGTAAGTTTTACCGATATCGAAACCGTCTTCAAGGTTCGATGGGTTAAAAAGAACAGCGGGAAAATAACCGTGAATTTTTCAGCTATCACCGAATACACCTATGCCTACGAAAACCAGAACGACTCCAATTCACTCAGGATTGCCACCTATCATGTGCTGGACTTATCTCCGGGGCTTGAAAACTGGATCATTACAAAGGAATGGTACACGGATCCGTTCGCTGATTCACTGAACCTTGACAGCATTAAAACTGAGGACAACAAAGCGTTTATCATGACACAGGAGAAAAGAGATTTTTCCGGCATGAACGAAAGACGCCGCGGTGCAATAGAATATGCTGATCTATATTGTGGGGCCAGCGACGATTCAGAATATTACTTCATGTATAATAAAAAGTATAAAAACTATAATGGCATAGGCGGGGACTGCACAAATTTTGTATCTCAGGTGCTGCACGAAGGAGGAAAATTTAAAAAATCGGGCGGCTGGAATTATGATAAGGACGGCAACCATGCCTGGCTGAATGCGCAGAGCTTTAAGGATTATCTGATCTATAGCGGCAGAGGTTCAGTGATCGTGTACGGTACTTATGATAAAGTGCTGAAGCTCTCCTATAAATTATTGCCTGGTGACATTATCGCCTATGAAAAGAAGGGCAAGGTCGCCCATAATTCAGTTGTTACCGGTGCAGATTCCAGGGGATATACCATGGTGAACTCCCATAATACCGATCGCTTCAAGGTTCCATGGGATCTTGGCTGGAGTGACAAGGGGATCAAATTCTGGCTGATCCGTGTGAACTATTAAAATCACTTTATCACCCCCAAAAAACAAGTATCATTCTGATTAAAACGAAGTATTCTCCACGCACTTAAATAACCTTAACCGGACATGGCGAGCAATCGAACCTTAAGGGCTGCATCAGCAGTCCTTTTTCGTGGCATATCGGCATGGTTGGATATACCTTATAAGAATGGTTCTGGATAAAGCCATGTTGTGGCGGAATCCAGGAAACAGAATCACCAACCCCGCCACTCGCGGATTCCGCTCGCGGCGAGAACCCAGAAGCCTGTGGTCAGATAAAAAAAGTGGACAATTTTATTGTAAACCTTTTTATAGGGCTTGCATACTATATAGCGAGCCAAGTTAATTGGAAATTTGACAGAGGGAGGTGTAGCATATGCTGGAATATGATATCACGGAATTAAAAAATCAATTGAAGGCCGAGCTTAAAAACGAACTGGAAGCAGAGCTCGAGCAGAAGCTATGGGTGGATGACGAAACCGAGCAAAAAACCCGCCAAAAGCAAACCAACAAACAAATTAATTACAACTATCTGATCCAGAAGCAATACCAGGGCCAGAGCGCTGAAAATGATTCTGAATCCGAAGCTGAAGTGGAAAACGTCACGAAAACCAAAACAAAAGTTGAAAGCGAAGCAGAAGCCAAAAACAAAATCAAGAACAAGGCAGATTCCGACAGTCGCGCTAAAGGTGAAGGTGAAGCTGAAGTGAAAGTTGAAGTCGCAGCAGATAAAAAACCAAAGTATTTTTAAACAGAGGGTTTTACGAAGTAAAACCCAGCAGTGAGCGACCCGTGAAACAGAGGATTTTACGAAGTAAAACCCAGCAGTGAGCGACCCGTGAAACAGAGGATTTTACGAA
>CAYVFB010000183.1:0-2512 GCA_964450305.1 uncultured Ruminiclostridium sp. | reverse complement strand
AGGCGCTTTCAGCGCCCGCGTTTTGGCGCACAATTCGCGCAAGCGCTCATTGAATCTGAACGCAAATCGACCTTCGCTTTTGCAGGGGAGCTCGGCACATCTTTGACAGATTTATGAAATAAGTTTTAAAATCTCATTATTTTTTCCAAAGTTCCGCTTATAATACCCATACAGGGAAGTCCCCATTCCTTTCAGAAAAAAAGCCTGTATCACCTTTCTCTTCACGCGCCTTTTCAAGCTGGAATATGCGGGATACCTGCATATTGAATGAACACAGCGAACCCTTATATTTCGACATCGAATAACAGAGACTGTAAATATCATTTTACAAATCCTGCTATTCAATGATAATATAATATACGAATTCATTTTTATTCAGTCCTTAGGGACATTTTTGGGGTGAGGCCATGAAAAAAGGTGTTTTATGCGTGTTTCTGGCTATCATGATGACCGGTATCCTGCCTGGTGTCAGCTCTTTCGCGTCCGAAAAACCGGCGAACACCATTCATGTGGTTTATGATGACTCCGGCAGTATGTATAAAAACGACGATATTTTTTATGACAGATGGTGCCACGCCCGCTATGCCATGGAGGTTTTTGCCGCCATGTTGGGCCCGAAGGACACGCTCAAGGTGTATCCCATGGGGTTTGAGGGAGAGGAAAGCATTACTGTAACCGGTTCGCAGGAGGCACAATCCCGCATAGATGCTATTGAGGCCATGGAAACCGCCGGTGGGAACACCCCCTTTGCGGCCGTTGAAAACGCGTATCGCGATTTGTACGAAACACAGACCGATGGGCACCGCTGGCTGGTGGTTCTGACTGATGGTGATTTCAACCGGATGGAAAAAGATGAAGTGGATAAAAAGCTTTTGCAATTTGCTTCCGCGTCCAGGCCAGTCAAAATCATTTTTCTGTCCATTGGCGAGAACTCTTCCGGGATTACGCATAAGCCCGAAAAGGGGATTTACTTCTACCAATCCACAAAAAATGATGAAATGCTGAAGCAGGTGACGGAAATTGGAAACCAGATCTTTCAAAACCTGATGCTGCCGCAAGAATACATTATTAAAAACAACAAAGAGCTGAAACTGTCTTTTGATGTCCCCATGGAGCAGATCATTGTTTTTGCTCAGGGAGATAATGTTCAAATCGGCGATCTGAAGTCAAAACAGTTGGAGCCGAAAAAGACACAACAGGTCACCGTGAAGTATAGTACCCGTCTGCCAGCCAATATGGAAAAATACAGAAACCGTATCCCTGTGGACACAAAATTAAGCGGTGCATTGGCTTCTTTTGGCAACCAGGATGCAATCAACCCAATGGGAGATGGTGAATACACCGTTTCCGTTTCAGATATTTCCAATGTTCAGATATACTATAAGCCTTCGGTTTTACTGGACGTTTCCATTTATCAGACAGGCAATAAGCTTTCAGATTCAAACAAGCTGGTGTCCGGGGAATATGAAATAGAACTGAAGCTGCTAAACCCGATTACGGGTGAGGAAGTGAACTCTCCGCTTTTACAGGATGTTCAATACAGAACCACCATTACAAACGGCGAGTTTCAGGGAAGCTTTGATACTGCACAAAATCAGCTCGTGGCAGAGCGGGGGGTTGTGGATATTCATTCAACCGTGGAGCTTCCGGGATATCAAGTTCTGGAGGTTACCCGAAAAATACAGGTTCTTCAGAAAGCTCCCCCTTTGGAATTGCGGGCAGATCCCCCTGAAAAGTTTAATATAAAGGATTTGGAGAATGAAAAAAATGCTATCCTTGTGACGGCTTCCATGGAAAATCAGCCTTTAAGCGAAGAGCTTTGGAACAACACCCGGCTCAAGGCATCTACGCCCAGGAATATCGAACTGGAAGTAAAAAAGGGTGATGTTCCATCCACATGGGTGATAATACCCAAATACAAGGTAGATCTTTTGTCCACAGATACCGGTGAAATTCCTGTAACCATTGAAGCCAACCTGTTTTATGAAGAACAGGATGTGAATTCGAGCCTTGATACAAGCTTTGATATTGAAGGGTTACCATTCCTGGAAAGGCTGATGCTGTGGGTGAAAAAGAACCTGGTGAAGATTCTGGTTACGTTATTCATTCTGTTCATGCTTATTGGGTATATCCTGAAAAAGAGGCTTCCTAAAATGAAACCCAAAACCATCCGGAAGCAACCCAAACCCGAATCTCCCACATCAAATTTCCTGAGAAAGAATTTTCTGACGGTGATACTGCCTTATATCGCCGAAACGGGCAGCCTTACCGTCAAGAGTGGAAGCACCGTGCTGGCTGGTTTCGAGCTAAAAGCAAAAGGCAGAAATACGTTTACATTGACAAACCCGCAAAGGAATTATGATAAAGGCCTGTATATCAACGGAGTTTTATTGGCGAAGGACGAGAGTACAAAGCCCAAGGCTGTTGTACTGAGTAAAAATACCAGAATTGATATTGAGAATGAAGGAAAATATGAGTTTTACTTTCATTCAAGGCAAAACGCATAAAGGAG
>CAYVFB010000182.1:0-2535 GCA_964450305.1 uncultured Ruminiclostridium sp. | reverse complement strand
TTAGCTTGTGACCAGCCAGGCTTTAGCCTGCGACCAGCCGTTATATCGAGGCGGGGGCCCATCTGAGCCTCGTTATATTTGAATGATTCATTACTTTAAACGTATCTCCAACCTGTAAAATTCCATGATAAAATTTTCACAAGACCGCTGTCTAACCCTTTACTTTTAATTCGAACTGGGGTATGCTATATTATGGTTAATTCCAGGATGAAAGGAGTATGAAAACATGAAACAATATTTAGAGATTGAATATGTATACGGCAGAGAAATACTCGATTCAAGAGGAAATCCTACCGTTGAAGTCGAAGTCGTAGTTGAAGGCGGATATGTTGGCCGTGCATCGGTACCGTCCGGCGCTTCCACCGGGGCCTTTGAGGCTGTTGAGCTGCGTGATGGCGATAAGAACAGATACCTGGGCAAGGGCGTTGAAAAAGCCGTAGATAACATCAATGATGTGATAGCCCCTGAAGTTGAGGGAATGAATGTTTTCGACCAGGCTCTCATCGATAAAGTGATGATCGAGCTGGATGGAACCAACAATAAGGGCAAACTGGGCGCCAATGCAATTCTCGGCGTATCACTGGCTGTTGCAAAAGCGGCGGCGGAAGCTCTGGGGTTATCCCTGTATCAGTATATTGGCGGAACCAATGCAAAGGTTCTTCCGGTTCCTATGATGAATATCATCAACGGCGGGAAGCATGCGGACAGCAGCTTAAACATTCAGGAATTCATGATTATGCCTGTAGGTGCAGACAGCTTTAAGCAAGCACTGCAATGGTGCGCAGAGGTGTTCCACACCCTGAAGAAAGTTCTAAAATCCAAGGGTTACAGCACTGCCGTAGGTGATGAAGGCGGTTTTGCACCCAATCTGAAGTCCGATGAAGAAGCCATTCAGGTTATTCTTGAAGCAATCGAAGCCGCAGGGTTTAAACCTGGAGAAGACTTCCGCCTCGCGATTGATGCTGCTGCTACTGAAATGTATGATGAAGCTAAAGAAATCGGTCAGGAAGGCAAGTATCTGTTCTGGAAGAGCAATATTATAAAGACGAAAGAAGAAATGGTTGATTATTGGGATACTCTGGTGAGCAAATATCCAATTATTTCTCTTGAAGACTGTGTTGCTGAGGAAGATTGGGAAGGTTGGAAGATGCTGACCGAAAGATTGGGCAAGAAGGTTCAGATTATGGGTGACGACCTGTTTGTTACCAATACCGAAAGGCTTGAAAAAGGCATTAACCTGGGCGTTGCCAACTCTATTTTGATCAAGGTAAACCAGATCGGTACCCTTACTGAAACCCTGGAAGCCATTGAAATGGCAAACAGGGCTGGGTATACCGCTGTTACCTCCCACAGATCCGGCGAAACCGAGGATGCTACTATTGCCGATATCGCAGTAGCTACCAATTCCGGTCAGATCAAAACGGGTGCACCATCCAGAACCGACCGTGTTGCGAAGTACAATCAATTGCTCAGAATCGAAGAAGAGCTTGAAGATGTCGCTGAATACCCCGGTCTGAAAGCTTTCTTCAACCTGAAAAATAAATAATCCGAATATACCGGAACATAAAAACAGCCTTCTTCTGAAGGCTGTTTTTTATGGTGGTTAGTTGGTTATATGGATGCGTATAATTTTTTGAACCCGTGCTCAACAAGGCCGCTGATGTCGTAGGTTTTCTTGGTGAGTTTCATTTTCGAGAATTTGGATTCTTTATATTGAACTTCCAGCTTTACATTGTTACTGAAAGACATGCCCCTGACCTCGTTGAAGGCCTTGATGTATTCGTCGCTGTTGATCCCTTTTTCTTTTCCTGGAATTTCAAAACGGATGGCGACATTCTCAACCCTGCTTTCGTATGGCTTAAAGACGTAATAGTTGTTTTTCATCTCTTCCTTAAAGTCGGGTACCATGTACATGTTGTAATCGATGCACCTTGGTATGAGGATGGCCCAATGAATGTCTTTGATGATTGCTGCAGATGCCCCCTGATTGGTGATCATCACAGGGATAACAACCGTAAATGCAGTAGAAATACCATGATAGCTCCCGCATCCATCCATTTGCACATCATCCGGTGCCCGATATACCTTGAACTTAATTTTAGGCAACTTCAATGAAGAAGAATACAACACCAATAAGGATGCAGCCAATGATGTTAACGATATAATGATTGCTAATTCCATACTTTCACCCAATCCCTTATTTTCTATTTTGATTTTATTTATATCTCTATATGAATCTCCAGTTCACTTTCGTCGATATGAATATGCAACTGAACAAATCCCCAAAATTTTTCTACACCTATATAATATTTGTTATTGTAAAAACCGTCAAGTAATATCTTTTTTTTCATTCCTCCATTGTCATATTTGATGAAATACGCTCATAAAAAAGTTACCCTTATGCGGGGGAAAAGGGTAACAAGTGAGTCCTTTTTCAATTATCTGTGCAGGGTTACTTTCGCATTTGCCAGGAACACGAAAACTCTAATAATATTTCTTTGCGCCCATTACTTCCTGCACGGTGCGCAATGCTTC
>CAYVFB010000181.1:0-2537 GCA_964450305.1 uncultured Ruminiclostridium sp. | reverse complement strand
GTCGCTGCCGGATTTATATGAAAGCCTTATGGTTATTCGCCATAAGGCTTTTTTCGTGCACGCGGCCTTAATGATTCCGCGTGCGACCGCTGTGGTAAATCCACAAAAATCTCGTAAGCGCTCAATCTTGGAGCGCATAGCCGATTATCTATCCCTATGAGATAATACTCCTCAATAGTCTTTAGACTTTTTCGAGTTTTTCGACTTTGTTCAAAAAGTCTAAACATGAAAAGGAGGTTATCCCAAAATGGATAAAATCACAGACGCAAAAACCGAATTCCGACTTAAGCAGTGGACTAAAATCATCGAGGCCTGCCAGAACAGCGGAATGACAGTTGTCGGTTGGTGCAGCAAGAACAATGTGAAAATTAAATCGTATTACTACTGGCTGCGTAGAGTACGTGCTTTGGCATGCCAAGATGGAGCATTTGTCTCTCAAAAAACAGAGCAACAGATTGTGCCCTTATCTTTCCGGCAAGCAAAAGCATCTGCAGCAGTTACGATCCATCTATCTTCTATTTGTGTTGATATCCATGATGGAACTTCCAGGGAAACCATTGAAGCAGTTCTTTCTGCATTGAAAACAATATGTTAGGCGATATTGCAAAAGCTGAAGAAATTTACATTGTCCTTATGTCAATGAATAGTCAATCCATTTCCAACTTTGAAATGCCCCGAGTTTAGCATATAGGCTTTTAGCTTCATTACTGGAACCACCTATATAAGCATATTCTATACCTTCATTGTATAACCGTTTAAAACACTCTCTTATTACTGCTTCAGCTAATCCTCTTCTCCTATACTCATTATGTGAACAAACTTTTTCAATTTCAGCATAATTATTCTTATAGTCTATAAAAGCAACACAACTTGCTACATGGATACCATTTTTATTTACTACAGATAAGTCAAACCTGGGATTAAAACAAGGACTTTCTCGGTTATACTCAAATTTGAGTAAATCATAACTGCTTACATTATTATTATTTCTCCACGCATTGTTATACAGTAAAGCCTTGCCCATCAAATCAGGATGAACTAACATATCTTCAATAGTAAATTCATTATCAACAAAGATTCCCTCTTTTGCTTTATCGGACAATTTATATACTCTTTGTATTTCACTTTGCCCTACTCTTGCAAATCCTTCTTTCTCAAGTACTTGCATGTAATAGTTTTGATGCTCATGTGCTTGTGTTGACAATTTTCCTTCTCTATCTTTCCAGGAATTTTTTACCCATATCAGCATTTCAGAATATAAAAACTCATATCCTTTTTTAGCAAAAACCATAAAGCTATTATCACAATTTTCTGAAATTACAAATCCAATTAGCTCATCAAAATTGTCAAACCATAAATGAGCGTTTTTTCGCATAAAATTAGGAAAACACTTTTGTTCATTCCAACAACCGTATTTCCAATCGCCCAATCTTCCTATGGTCCAAATAAAGTAGCCTTTTTTATCAGCATAATCCTGAATCAAAAAATTCCACATTCTTGCGAAGTCATTTTTTAGCTCATCAAATTCCCTACAGTAGATTTTCATATCATCATCTTCCTTCCAAGAGTTGTTTAAATCTAGTAAAAATATATACTATAGTTAATTGATTGTATATATCAAGATCATTTATAATTGTTCTTGTCACAGCATTGTCTTTACAGGATTCATGATATATTTTATTAATTTCAAATCTACTTGGTTGAACGTAAGCGCTTAATCTCAAGGCACCGCAAGATTAAGTGCTTACAAAATCTCTTCCATATTTTCAGTACATTCAAAATGAATCATGAAGACGAAGAACAGTGAATAAAAAATTCTGCATCTTTGCATAGATATTTTATCCCAGTTGGATTGCAAAAAAACTTACTTTTGTTCTATTGTTCAAATAAAGTGATAACGGGTATATTATCTATGTGAAGGAGAAAAAGTATGAGTGATATAAGCGATTATAGTACCATTTGGAGTAAAGATAAGTTACGGGAAAAACTGTCGGATCTGCAATTCAAAGTCACACAGGAGAATGCAACAGAGCCACCTTTCCGTAATGAGTACTGGAACAACAAAAGGGATGGAATCTACGTAGATGTGGTATCCGGGGAGCCATTGTTCAGCTCTCTGGATAAGTTTGAATCAGGATGTGGCTGGCCAAGCTTCAAAAGACCATTAAGCAAAGCTAATATTTATGAAAAAATGGATAAAAGCCATTTTATGACGCGAACCGAAGTTCGGAGCAAACAAGCCAATTCCCATTTAGGACACGTTTTTACCGATGGTCCTACGCCGACAGGCTTGAGATACTGCATTAATTCTGCCGCGTTGAAGTTTATTCCGCTTGAAGAACTCGAAGCAGAAGGGTATGGAGATTATCTGAAACTCTTCCGTCCGGATGAAACCTCCAGATGATCTGGTTTAGCTGTGGCAATGATGGACAAAAAAGACTGAGAAAACGTTGACAGCAGATTTGTCTTATCCTATCATTATAGATAGCTAAAATGTTTTAGCAATATTTTATATAACGAGGCCCAGATGGGCCCCC
>CAYVFB010000180.1:0-2554 GCA_964450305.1 uncultured Ruminiclostridium sp. | reverse complement strand
TGTGTTCTGTCAAGTAGAAATGCATCAAAATGACAAGAAAAATGCAGCACCCTGACAATCCAAATTTGTAAGTATTAGGTTTCGCTTTTATCTCATTTTCATAATAGAATTTTCCAGGCGGTTACTCGGACCTTCAAATACGATAAGATGGCTGTGATGAATGATTCTATCGATTATCGCACTCGTAAGCTTATCATCATAGAAAATACCGTTCCATTTACTGAATTCCAGATTGGTTGTGATTATCAAACTTTTTCGTTCATAACAGTCTGAAATAACCTGGAACAGGAGCTGCGCTCCCTCCCTTTCAAAAGGGATGAACCCCCATTCATCACAAATAATCAAGTCCGCCGCGTTTAATTGCTTAAAAAAGCGTTTAAGCCCACCCTCGGCTTTAGAATCCAGCAATTGATTGACAAGGGAAGATGTCCGGAAGAAGCGGACTCGTTTGCCCTGGTTACAAGCCTCGACACCGATTGCCGTTGCCAAATGAGTTTTGCCCAAGCCAACAGGCCCGTAAAGGATCAGGTTCTCCTTTTTATCAATGAACGCAGCGGTCTTTAACGACTCTACATCAATACTTCCGGGGATGTTCATTTTCTCGAACCTGAAATCCCCAAATGTCTTTAAAACATCGAATTGTGCTTGTTTCAACAGTAGATTCTTCCGGTTCATTTGACGGGCTTCAACTTCCATCGCTAACAATTTGGCAAGGAATGCTTCATGAGTATCAGCCTCTATTTGTGAGTAATTCTGGACGATCCTGCTACCGAGCTTCAAGGTGTTACAATAACCGGCTATTAGTTCACGCATACGTATTACCTCCCGCCAGCAGGCTGTCGTAGATGGAATTATCCACATCGTAGGGGGTTAACGGAGGGGTGGTGTCATTAATCACAAAATCCGGGATGGGATTATGTGTACAGGTCATACTGTAGTAACTTGCCCAAATGCTGTCTATGTCCTGGATCCCCTTTTGTATACACCTGTCAAAGGCTTCAACGGCCGTTTCCAGTTCGTTATCAGCGACCATCCTCGTTAGCATTTTGAGCGCCGTTTTCTTTTGTTCATAGTCACAAGCAGACAGATATTCCTGAAGCGTCAAAGGTAGTTGTTGAAAAAAGCCCGTATACTTAAGAGCATTAGGTCGTTTGCTCATGAGACTCAAGTAGGGCGCCCATTTCATTGATTCTTTCCGAGTCCCGTAAAGGCGGCTGTGGACTTGAACGATGTTATAATCATCATCAAGAACCCATACGGTAAAAGCATTGGCCTTAACAAACAGTTCTCTTTGGGCATACTCAGGGCTGGAAGAGTATTTTCTTTTATCAAGGTTCACTTTCCCAAATTTATCTGCCTTGGCCTTTTCAAGACGGTAAATTTCGTACTCGGCTTTTGGCAGAGGTTTCATTGCTTTCTTATCCAGTTCAAACAAGGTTGCAATGGATAGGCCTTTTGAATAATGGTCCCGCTGCATATCCGCATCACATTCAAGAAGAAGGCCTTTATTGAATTCTTGAAGATCCTTGAATTCCGGAACGGGAACCAACATATTTCTTCGAGTATAACCAACCTTGTTTTCCACATGTCCCTTTTCATGGCCGCTTTCAGGATTACAGAAATTGCTCTCAAATCCATAATGCATCCGAAAACGTGCGAATGATTCAGTTACGGTTCTTTCTCCATGGGCCAATATCTTCTTTACGATAGCCGTGTCGTTATCAAACCAGATGCGGCTTGGGACTTGTCCCATATGTATAAATATTTTTTGCATGCCCTGAAGGAGGCATTCTACGTTGGCTCCTTTAAATGATTGAATATATCCCCCATTGCTATTTGGGAAGGACATTGCAACATAACTGCCATCGAACCGGGTGCCGTTTTCCACAAATTCTGCCTTCCCGAAGTCAACTTGCGCTTCACCGACGGGGTGATCAAGAGGAATATATCCGTCGTGGCTTCCGTAAATATCCCGTTTCTTTTTTGCCACATACCTTGCTACAGTACGGTAAGATGCGGGAAAACTCTCTTGATATGCTTTTTTCAAACGATTACAGACACGCCTGGCGGTA
Organism: uncultured Ruminiclostridium sp.; assembly: GCA_964450305.1. GTDB lineage: Bacteria > Bacillota > Clostridia > DSM-8532 > DSM-8532 > JAAYJG01. The sequence goes on along the minus strand of CAYVFB010000180.1, from coordinate 482 downwards.
TGCCTTTGTTTTCGGGGAGCATTCAGGTCAGCCTCGAGCCATTCATCAATTTCTTTTTTATATGGGTCAAGGATAGATTCTTCAACCATTCTCTTGATTAACGGCTCAGACCAATCCTCCTTATCCACATACTTTTGGACGGTTCTGAAGTTAAAACCTGTAGTTCTTGAAATCTCTCTCAAGGATAAGCCTTTCTTCTCCGACAAATCCTTGATATACTTAATGTCAGCCATTGTTAGCATCCTTTCCGTACCTCCTTAGCGTCGCAACTAAAGGGTACTATTTTTAATAGGGTGCTGCAATGGTTTTCTCTTTTATCCATCGGGTTGATTAGCAATCTTCTTCTGATCGGCGGTGATGGAAGTCGCCGGCAGTGAACGTTGAATAGAAGTGATATGTGCTGTAAAATATTCTCATGACTTCCTGACAACCTGCTGCACTTTCATGTGGCAACTTGCTGTACTTTTATTTTACAATACACA
>CAYVFB010000179.1:0-2576 GCA_964450305.1 uncultured Ruminiclostridium sp. | reverse complement strand
GATGCAGCAATTCTTAATCCCGCCCAGCTTATCCTCCAGCTCGGTCAGTTCATGGTAGTGCGTGGCAAACAGGGTTCTGCAGCCAAGCCTCCCCTTATCGTTGATATACTCAATCACCGCCCATGCAATGGACAAACCATCATAGGTACTTGTCCCGCGGCCAATCTCATCCAGAATCAGCAGGCTTTTCGGGGTGGCATTGTTCAGGATGTTCGCCACTTCGGTCATCTCCACCATAAAGGTGCTCTGCCCCGTTGCCAGATCATCCGATGCCCCCACGCGGGTGTAAATTCGGTCCGCAACCCCTATAACGGCTTGTGTTGCAGGAACAAAGCTGCCGATTTGGGCCATGAGCGTGATCAACGCCACCTGGCGCAGATACGTGGACTTTCCAGCCATATTGGGCCCGGTTAAGATGATCACCCTGTCGTCATGATCATTTAATAGCGTATCATTGGGAACAAAGGGCGTTTTCCCCAGCATCTTTTCCACCACCGGATGCCGCCCTTCGATAATGTTGATTTCTGTACCTTCATTTACAATTGGTTTTACATAGTTTTCGCGTTCGGCTGTTTCTGCAAGAGAACACAAAACATCCAGCAACGCCATATTATCAGCAGTTTTTTGAATGCGGCCAACCTGCCCCGCAATTCTGTCTCGAAGCTCGCAAAACAGCTCATATTCAAGGTTTTTCACCTTGTCCTCCGCACCCAGAATCGTATCCTCCAGCTTTTTCAACTCTTCGGTAATAAACCTTTCACAGTTTACAAGGGTCTGTTTTCGGATATATCGATCGGGTACCTGCTGCAAGTTTGAATTGGTGATTTCTATGTAGTAACCAAAAACCTTGTTGAATTTTACCTTCAGGTTCTTTATTCCTGATGCTTCCCTTTCGCGGCTTTCCAGGTCGGCCAGCCATTGCTGGCCTTCGGTAAAGGCCTTTCGGTAGTTATCCACCTCTTCGTTATAGCCTGACCGGATAATACCCCCTTCCTTGATGGTTAGGGGAGGTTCATCGGCAATAGCTGAGTGGATGATATCATACAGGTCGCTTAGTACATCGGTTGTTTTTGATATTTCAACCCCAAAGTCGGAATCAAGCTGAGAAACCATTTCCAGGATGGAAGGCAGCTGACCCATGGATGCCTTCAGCGAGAGTAAATCTCGTGCATTGACGTTGCCAACCACAAGCTTCGAAGCCAGCCTTTCCATATCATAAACACGCTTCAGGATCTCCATCAGTTCATTGCGGATCATGAACTTTTCCTTTAGCTCTGAAACTGACTCCAGCCGCCTGTTGATCTCATCAATCTCTAACAGGGGCTGTTCCAGCCATTTACGAAGCTTTCTGCCACCCATTGCCGTCATGGTTTTATCCAGAACCCAAAGAAGGGTTCCACGCTTTTTACGATCTCGAAGGGTTTCGGTCAGTTCAAGGTTTCTGCGGCTTGAGCTGTCTATCATCATATAGCTTTCCAATTGGTAGGGTGTAATGGAATGAATATGGTTCAAATCAACCTTTTGTGTGGTCTTCAGATAGTGCAGCAGCGCCCCTGAGGCGCAAACCGCCAGTTCCTGCTGCTGCAGCGGATTGCTGTCTGCTATCTGCTCGATGTTTTTTATCGAACTGCTTCTGTCATAGACTTCGTCCTCAAGGACAGAGATGTAAATACCTGTTTTCTCCCTGAATTCCTGTGTGGACAATATGCTGTGGAATTGCTTGTTCACAAGGATTTCAGAGGGCTGGTACCGGTAAATCTCATCCATCAGCTTTTTGGTTGTATTGCCAAAGCTGATCTGCGTGGCATAGAATTCTCCGGTAGTGATATCCACCACAGCGATTCCAAAATAGTTTTGCAGGCAATATACCGCCATTAAAAAATTGTTTTTCTTCTCCTCAAGCATAGATGGATCAGTTACGGTACCGGGTGTGATGATGCGGGTGACCTCCCGCTTTACAATTCCCTTTGCCAGCGCAGGATCCTCCATCTGTTCGCAGATAGCCACTTTATAGCCCTTATGGATCAGCTTTGCAATGTAATTATGCACTGAATGCCAGGGGACACCGCACATCGGAGCCCGTTCCTCAAAACCACAATCCCTGCCGGTGAGGGTGATCTCCAGCTCTCTGGATGCAATTTCAGCGTCCTCAAAAAACATTTCATAAAAATCACCAAGCCGGTAAAACAGCAGGCAATCCTTATACTGCTCTTTTGTATCCATATATTGCTGCATCATCGGTGTAAGCTTCATGCTGTTAACACTCCTTGTGTGTCACTGGGGACGGTTCTTTTGACACATTTTATACCCATTGGTAAAAAGATGTTCACATTTTTTGCCCATTGGCAAAAAGATGTCTTGTGTCATCAGGGATGGCATCATTTAGGGCGGTTCCTTCTTAGCACATATATTCTGTAATTGGGCATGATTATTCTCGCATAATAACTCAGCGGGAAGTCACAAGCCCCTTTCAATCAATTCAATGAGCGCTTGCGCGAATTGTGCGCCAAAACGCGGGCGCTGAAAGCGCCTTCAGGAGGAGTGTTCCTCGGCTGAAGCCTGCGGTACACTCCCGA
>CAYVFB010000178.1:0-2641 GCA_964450305.1 uncultured Ruminiclostridium sp. | reverse complement strand
CGGCGGCGGAGCTGGTCGTGTACGTCGGGCTGTGCCTGTTCGCCTGGCAGAACCCCGGAACGGTCACAACCCTCCCGACGGATCAGGCGATTATGATCGACAATATCGCAGGCTTCACCATCGTCAGCATTGTATTGGGAATTACCATATTCCTGCATTTTCGCCTTTACAACTGGCAGCAGCGGGATCTGGTAAACGCCCGGGAGGAAGCCCTGCGTTTTTCCGAGGCAAAAAGCCGCTTCCTTGCAAATATGAGCCATGAAATCCGCACGCCCATCAATGTCATGCTCGGCAAAAACGAGCTCATCCTGCGGGAGAGCGATTCCGAACAGGTGCGGGAATACAGCCGGGGTGTGCAAAGTGCGGGGGACACCCTGCTGACGCTGGTCAGCAATGTGCTGGACATGTCAAAAATTGAACAGGGCAGGTTCGATATCACGGCGGAGCCGTACAAAACCGCGAAGCTCATCGATGACCTCACCGCCATCGGCAAGGAATATACGGCCAGGCACGGGCTTGCCTTCCATACGCAAATAGACGAAGCCCTTCCCTGCGTATTGAAGGGCGATTTCCTTTGTATCAAGCAGGTGGCGGCCAACTTTTTAAGCAACGCCGCCAAATATACAAGCGAAGGCGGCGTCACGCTGTCCTTGTCCGGAACGGAGGGCGCTGCGGAGGACGAAATCCTGCTGCGCATAGCCGTTTCCGACACGGGAATGGGCATCAAGCCGGAAACGCTGCCCGTCATCTTTGACGCTTTCGTCCGCGCGGACATGCCGGGCCGCGCGCACATCGAAGGCACGGGGCTTGGGCTGGCCATTGCCAGGGAATTCGCCGAGCTGATGGGCGGCGGTATTTTTGTGGAGAGTACATGGAACGCGGGAAGTATCTTTTCCCTGGAGGTTCCGCAAAAGGTGGCGGACGGACGCCCTTTGGGCAGCCGTGACGGTAGCGGGGCCGACGAGCCCGTCCGCGGGGGAGGCTTCATCGCCCCGGAGGCTTCCGTCCTTATCGTGGACGACAACCGGGAGAATCTTCAGGTGGCCAAAGCCATGCTTTCCCGAATGGCAATGCGGACGGACGGCGCGGAAAGCGGGGCGGCCTGCCTTGAAGCGGTGAAGTCCCACCGCTATGATGCGATCATCATGGACTACATGATGCCGGATATGGACGGCGTGGAAACCCTGCGCCGCTTGCGTGAAATCCCGGCTTCAGCACACCTGCCCTGGCGCTGACCGCCAACGTAATGGCGGGCACGAAGGAGGCTTTGCAGGCGGCCGGTTTTGTGAAGTACCTGTCAAAGCCCGTTATGTGGCGTGACATGGAAGCCGCGCTGCTTGAAATCCTGCCCGGGGAAAAAGTCATCCCCGATACGGTGTCGGAGCTGCCCCCGACCATGGATGCGGAAGCCGTAAGCAGTCTGGCGGGGGAGCTCGCCGCTTTCGGTGTGGCACTGGACGCGGGCTTGAAATATCTTGACGGCGACATCCTGCAATACCGGCAGCTGACGTCCTTTTTCACCGGCCATTACGGCGGGGAAAAACAAAAAATTGACGCTTCCGCCGGGGAAAAGGACTGGGAGGGCCTGCGCTATGCCGTCCACGCCCTGAAAAGTAAAGCGAAGGCTATTGGAGCGCGGGAGCTTGCCGATACCGCCGCCAAGCTGGAAAGGATCTGCACGGACGCCTGCCGAAGCGGGGAGGAGGACATCGGAGCGCATATCGCACTGGCGCTGGCCACCCTGCGATACGAATGGGAGCGGGCTGCGGGCGGTCTTGCCGCCTTCATCGCGGGTATGGATAAAATCCTCCCGCCCAAGGAGCGGGAAACATCGGTTCCCAGTCTTGGCGGACTACTGGCGCTTTTGAAACGCAACCGCAAGCCGGACGCCATGGAAGCCCTGGACCGGCTGATTTCGGAAGAGAACCGGCCGGAAACCGCCGAGGCGCTTGAAAATATCCGGCAGAAGGTAAGGAATATGCAAATGCGGGAAGCCGAAGGGCTCCTGCTGGCCCTGACGGAGCCATTTGGATGTGAAAGCGTTGGATGAGATGGTATTGACGGAAAAACCGTTTGTTTTGATGGTGGACGATGATCTCGGGCTGCTGGATATGGCCGGAGAGGTGCTGAAAAGCGACTACGCGGTCAGCTTCGCCGCTTCCGGGCCAGAGGCCCTGGAGCTGATACGGGGCGGCTTCATCCCCGCGATCATCCTGCTGGACATCGACATGCCGGGGATGGACGGCTTTGAAATGCTGGCGCGGTTGCGGGAAATACCGCAGGCCCGGGAGGTTCCCGTGGTGTACCTGACCGGGCTGACGGCGGAGGAGTATGAAGAGCGCGGCCTCTCCATCGGCGCGCAGGATTACATTAAAAAGCCCTTCTCGCGGAAAATCCTGCTGGCGCGGCTGAAAAATTGTATGGAGAACACCCTCCGCCTGAAGGGGAAAAACACGTTGGATGAGGAAAAGCTGAGCCGACTGGCCGAACCCCTGACGGAAACGGAGTTGAAAACCTTGCGGCTTATGATTAAGGGCTATTCCAACGAGGAAATCGCCAACGAACTGTATTATTCAAAGGATTATGTAAAAAAGCTGGTTTCACGCATACTGGGGAAGCTTGGGATCACCCATAGGGGAAA
>CAYVFB010000177.1:0-2707 GCA_964450305.1 uncultured Ruminiclostridium sp. | reverse complement strand
AAAAGTTAGCGGGTTTTTTATTTTCGATTAAATCGTATAATTAATAATTAATAGGCTGTCGCTGGTGCGCCGGAACTAGTGGAAGGTGATGAGCGGGAAGACATTTTTCTTCATGAACTTTTGAAACTATCATTTTGTTTTATACTGCATATATTGAACATTCACCATCGAGATTCCTGCTTAAACTCACAATATTTAAGGTTTCTAAGGATCGTTTATCAGGTGAATCCCTCGAAATGGCGTCAGGCCGGAGACAATGAGCTCACCGGGATAGTCAAAGACACAGCTGTATGATGCCGTATTTCCATCGTCGTCCAGTACATAAAACGCGTAAGGGAAGCGCTTTAAGCGCCCGCGTTTTGGCATATAATTCACGTAAGCGCTCATTGAATAGGTCTTCATTTGCAACAGGACACGGTAATCCATAAGAGCGCGCTTAATAACTTCTTCCATTGTTCACTGTAAAAGAGGCTAGATTCTAAACATCTTTACGCAGGTTTTCCAAAATCTCATGATACCTTTTTGTTGCTGTCGCACTCGGGAAACCCTTTTTACAAAAAGTGAGGTTTGCTAAATTAGGCACTACACGCTCAACCACAATCTGGCCATGAACAGTCTTCGATTTGAGTGCTTCAAATGCTTCAAGAAAGCGATTGTCCTTCTTAGCATAGTTGTAAAATGACAAGACATATACATAATCAAACAAATTGTAATTGCGGAACGGATATTCCACCTGCATGAACAATGTACCAATTCCATAATGGCAAGGCCCGATGGGCTTGCGAATCACCCAATGTTCAAGCAAAAATTCTACAGCCTCATCAAGCGCAGGCTCAACATTCAGATAATCACTGAAGCGAAATGCATCAAGTGCATTTAGTGTAGGATGCGGATTGGAATACTCGGTTTCTTCCCCGCGTCCAAAGAAGAATTTATTACAGCGCCACCCACCATCTTGATACTGTGCGCTTAAGAAGTATCTGAAAGTCTTTTGAAGCCGATGATCATTTACATAACCCATATGACACAGTACATTGGCGGCTATTGCCGTCTGACATGGATAAATGCTACCGCCGGGATATATTTTAAAGCGTCCGTCTTCCTTCCACACACTAAAAATCAAGTCAGCAGTTGCTTTTAAGACAGGTGATTCGGGCGACATTCCCAGTTCCAACAGATAAAGCGGACATTCCAGAGTAGAGAACGGAGCTCCCTTTAGCAGCTTTTTATCGGGCGTTGCCCAAAGGTCAGCGCCATTGTCATGCCTATGTGATAGTATTGCTTCAACATCGGACAGGTATTGGTTTTCTATTGCTATTTTGCATCCCTCCTAGATCGAGTGTCCTACCTTATTATAACGTATAAAAATTAATAGGAATCATTTTAGTTTTTTTAGGATCAGCTTCCTTTTTTACGGTTTAGTGACTTCAACACGTCTATTCCATTTATCCTCAAAGTATTATACAATAGAGATAGAAATAAACAATAAATCATCCTTGTGTACGATGAAAGAGAAGGAGGGTGCTATATGAAATTGATCATGGCAATTATCAGTGATGAAGACAGTAATGCAGTTATCAGCGAGCTGGGACAGGGGGGCTTCGGCGTTACACGCCTGTGCTCTACAGGTGGATTCCTCAAGGCCGGTAACACCACCATCATGATAGGTACCGACGAGGATAAAATTCCGGATGCTATCGAACTGATTCGGAAAAAATGCAAAACCAGAAAAAAAGCCATGCCAAACCTGGAAATGTCGGGTGGCATGGGCATTATGGGGGCTGCATATCCAATGGAGGTTACCGTTGGTGGTGCTACAGTTTTTGTTCTGAATGTTGAGCAATTTGAGAAGCTGTGAGGAACCTCAAGCTGGCACCCGGGAACGATAAAGGGTTGCCATACCGGCACCTGAAAAAAGAAAAGGTAAGTAAATCACAAGATATCGTTGAACTGCCGAATGGTTCGTTTGAAGGATAACATACATGAACAGACAAAAAAGTGAGAGCGGGCAGACAAGCCCTGTGCTGTCAGAGAAAGACTACGAAAGAAGCCGTTTGATGGCAATTCTTGAAGGCGTTTCTGCCCGTATTATCTTTGGCTTTACCACAGGTGCATTTTTGATCGGCTTTTTAAAGTATCTCGGCGCAGATGACAAGCTTTGCGGCCAAATTGCTGCAATCCCTGTTCTGGCCGGTATCATTCAATTTTTTTCACCCCTGCTGCTGGAAAAGCTGAACCGCCGTAAACCGCTGGTTACCTGGTTTAATGCTTTACACCGCATCATGCTTGTTTTGCTTGTTTTCATACCCCTGCTGCCTGTGGCGCAAAGCAGCCGACTGGCAATGGTGGGTGCTCTTTATTTTGTTTCGCATCTGATGGTCAATATGGTGTCACCTGCTACTGTAACCATGATCATCAGCCTTGTGCCGCAGGGAATGCGAGGCAGATATTTTGGAAACCGGGAAATGTTTCTGATTTTTATTTCCAGCGTCCTGAACATCGTCATGGGAAGAGTGCTGGATATATTTGAACTTCAAAACAAGCCATACCAAGGGTATATCGTCATGTATGGCGTTGCATTGCTGGCTATGCTTCTGAACCTGTTTTCCTACCTGAAGATGAAGGAACCACCCATTACTGCTCCAAAATCATCCATCAGCTTTAAGAACCTGTTCCTTTTGCCCCTAAAAGAAAAAAGGTTCCGCAA
>CAYVFB010000176.1:0-2711 GCA_964450305.1 uncultured Ruminiclostridium sp. | reverse complement strand
CGGATATGATTACTGTAATCGCTTATTCGCCATGGAACATAATTGGATGGAGTTATCTGCCGAAGATAGGTATGAAGAAAGGCAGAAGTTTGCAAAGCCTCTTCTTGACGAGTTCTGGGATTGGGTGCTGCTTTTAAACCCGCTGCCAAACTCAGGCCTTGGGAAAGCAGTCACCTATGCACTGAATCAAAAGGAGCCATTGAGTAATTTCTTGTTGGATGGACGGATTGATATCTCGAATAACCGAGCAGAAAATGCCATTCGTCCGTATGTGACTGGCAGAAAGAACTGGTTATTCGCTGACACAACTCGCGGTGCCAAGGCCAGCGCAATAAAATTGTTAAATAACTTCTTTGCCTTACCTGATTTATTACTACTAAGCTTTTTAGCATGACAAGATAGCATATCTTTCAAGTCCATTAATAAATCGTATTCGTTTATTTCTTCGCTCTTATCAATAATTTCAATGACAGTATTAAATTTGCGACACAGGTCTACTATGAATTCCAAGCTACAACTTGAAAGAATCAGTATCCTGGAAATCATCATTCCATTCCGACCATACCTTGCCCGACCCTAAACAAAATAGCTTGTCATCACATGTCAATTGCGCCAAAAATGGTAATACCTGTGTACAGTTTTTCAAATTTTCCTCGTATGCCAAAGGATTGTCGTCAAACAGATGTATTCCCTCATATATATAAATCGGTTTCTTCTTTCGGGGTATTCGGGTTATGATTTCGGTCTCAATTAATGCTTCCTGTGTAATTAACACATCGACCATCTGATCCATGCCAAATTGTTTTAGAATTTTAGCCGCCCTGTTTTTTTTAGCATCTGTTAGAATTCCTGTATCAAACCCCTCCTTGGTGATCATTTTAAATAAATCATAGACACCCGGTCTGATAATTGAATATCTGGGTTCCCGCTCTCCGTACTTGCAGAAAACCATAGCAGGATGAGGCGGGAGGATGGTAAATACGCTTGTAATTAATGTATTATCCAAATCAAAATATATATATCTTTTGTTGAGTTTCTCCCTCACTTCAGCATAGCTTGTTATAACTTCCATGGTTTGACCTTATTGTTCATTGTATTATCCGTATAATCTTGAAATTCGGATGAATAATCATGGAGGGATGATCAACATGCTATTCAGAAGTTTCTTAAATCTTCCGGTTAATTGTGATGTGAGCATAAGCACAGCTGATACAGGAATCCACTTATGGAGAGTAGATGAAGCTAAGCGTCATATTGTATTCTTAAATAGTACTAAGCACTTAATGTAGTATGTAGCGGGCATACCTCTGTGTTGATCAGTAAATTATTATAAAGTATACTAAAAACAAGTAATAATGCAAAGCTTTTTAGTTGGGGGTAAATATGCTAAATCATATTGGAACTCAACCTATTACAACAGGTAGGTTGAGTTTGCGTAAGTTTACGGTAGACGACAGTAAAGATGCTTTTGAAAAATGGACAAGTTCCGATGACTCTAAGCTTTGGGAACCTCCCCATAAAAACATCCAGGAAACCGAACAAGTGATAAATGAATATGTAAAGGAGGGGCTATGTTAAGAGGTATAATAAATGACGCAAAAGAAATAGCCAAACGTGATCCAGCTGCAAAAAGTATATTTGAGGTTGTTTTTTTGTATGCCGGATTTCATGCTATCGTTGCACATAGGATTTCTCATTTTTTATATAAGAAAAAGTTGTTTTTTCTTGCACGCTTACTATCACAAACCGCAAGATTTTTTACAGGCATTGAAATACATCCTGGGGCCAAAATCGGAAAAGGCTTGTTTATAGACCATGGAATGAGTGTTGTTATTGGAGAGACTGCTGAAATTGGTGATAACTGCACGATATACCACGAGGTAACGCTTGGTGGTACGGGGAAGGTTAAGGGAGAAAAGAGGCACCCGACCATTGGAAATAATGTGTTAATTGGTGCAGGTGCAAAAATACTTGGTCCCTTTACTGTAGGAGATAACGCAAGGATTGGCGCAAATACATTCGTTTGTAACGAGGTTGACAGCGACTCAACAGTTGTTGGAGTTAAAGGCAGAACTGTTAACAAAGAGCGCAAGAGTACTATTGCATCTATTGAACTTGACCAGATACATATCCCCGATCCAATTGCACAAGAGTTGAGCAAACTGCAAAAGAGAATAGAAGAACTCGAGAGTAAGATAAACTCAGGAACATAAACAGAGAGCTATAATGGAGAGAGAGGATTACGCTGAAAATAAGCAGCCTGAAAACAGCAGAAAGAGCTAGCTTATACGAGGAAATATCATTATGAGTTTTGATAATATTATTAAGCTTGATCTATCCGAATATGAAAAATGTAATAATATTTGGGATATGCAAAGGCATCCCGATAAGGCCAAATTATGGTATGATCAATTAGTAAGTGGTAATAGAATCACTTTTATATATAGAGATAATGGTGAGTTTGTTGGAGAGTGCTCTTTACTATTTGACAGAGGAGATCCGGATTATACAATACCCCAGCAACGGATTTACTTATCACGTATGATTGTAAAAAGGGAATTCCGAAAATAGCAACTACCACTGTTAAATTGAACCAAGAGTCTACTCTAAAAAGCATATTATTCAAAACACGAAATTTCTAAGGACCAAAATCCGCATAACTTCGATAGTTTTGTTTGTATTGATATTTTCATACGTGATTTCTTCACAAA
>CAYVFB010000175.1:0-2739 GCA_964450305.1 uncultured Ruminiclostridium sp. | reverse complement strand
GCCCCAGCCAATGCATATTCATCAGTATAATCCTCTCGCAGATCCTGCAGCAGAGTTTGCGCTATGTCTACAGAGCCTTCATCAGCGATAGCATAAACAAGGCTTAATTTGTTATAATTCTTTAAAGAACCCTGCTCCTTAGACTGAGAAAAAAGCTGCGGAACAGCAAGCCCGCCGATTGCGGCAATAAAGACTGCACATGAAACTAAATTGCGAGCCTTATGTTTCTTGGCAAGCAATCCCGATAGCAGAAAGAATACCGCTGCCGGTACCATTCCTATTGCCATTTGAATAAATGTGTTTTGCATTGTAGTCATCCTCCCGACGCTGATTTCTCTTTCCGGGAAATATGCATACCATTTGCGATAAGATTCGCATCTTAACCGAGAACAATAAGCACAGAGTGGAAGCAGCGTTAAAGTAATATCGCATGAAGATGCAGGGAGCTGGAAATATTTATTTTATCTTCACTTTTTGATAATTGATCAGACAATATAAACCCAAAAACACTCTATACCAACAGGCGCAGGGTTTATAAAACTCTGCGCCTGTATATAAGATCTTATACCATTATTCCGAGCCAACCAGTTCAAATTTCTTTCCATCTTCCGACCAGTAGGTGAAGGAATCATCACCGTCCTGAGTATTGACGATAACAGCGTATTTGTTTGCATACACATACAAGATATCGCCATCAATGCCTTTTACAGCGGTGCCTTTACCGCCGTTGCTTACATATAGTTCATCGTCCGACACATAGTAGAGCTGATTGCCTTTGAATAGTGAGAAATAATAGTCATAGTAGTCATCTGAACTCATATCATTGCTGACAGTTACAGGCTTACCTTTACCTTTTTGATAGTACAGCTCATCATCGGTATTTAAATAATAAACTGCCTTACTGTCTTCTGTCGCAATGAATGTGCCTACTTCTTTTTCAACAATTTTAACAGGCTCGGCATCTTCTTTAGAACCATCAACCTTTTGAATGCTGTCTGAACGTTTAAAGAGGATAGTCTTTCCATCTGCTGCAAGATGAGCATCCGATGCATTGCCTGTAACACGGGTCGTACTAAATTTTTTATCAATGTGATAAATCGAACTTCCATCAGTATAATAGGTATCTGCAAAAGAGGCCACACCGATAGTGCGATAAAAGGCGAAGTAACTGCCGAAACTGTTATCTATGTATTGAGCACTTGAAAAAGAAGGCAATAGCAGCTCGTTTATATTTCCGGATAAACGCTCCTTCTCTCCGCCATTGCGTGTTAGATACGTTCTAATTTCATTACCTGAGCTTGAGGTATAGATGGCCTGAGAATAATCCTTGTTAAATGCATAAATTTCAAACTCGTCTCCAAGACTTTCTTTGGTGTCGGATTTATCACCCTTTTGCACATATAATTTGTCGTTTTTTGAATAGTAAACATACTTTGCACCGTTTGATACGGCGATAGGGATAATATCTTTTCCAAGCTCTTTTTCCTTGCCGTCATAATAGTATCCGATTAACTTATCGTCTTCGTCAATATTGGAATAAGCAACAGTACTTCCATCAGGTGAAATCACGAAATCATTTGATGCGTTGAACTCGCTATGAATCGTTGAGATTTTCCCTTTACTATATAAGCATAGTTCTCCTATACCTTTATCTACTTCAGTTGTAAAAGCTACAGCATCACCATTTGAGGATAATTGAAAGCTGAAAACGGAATCAGCTACACGCTTTAGAGACTGGTCGAATAAATACAGGGTATAACCATCATTAGAATTGCTTCCTTCTTCCTCCTGCACAAGAAATGCAGTTTTTATACCATCAAGACAAGTTTGTTGGTTATAAAGGATACCGTCAACAACGATTTTCGCTTTACCGTTTTGCTTGATAACCACCTGGTCGTCACTCTGAAATAAATCCACTACCCCCTTGTAGGCTTCATATTTCGATGGCTTAAAGATATTCCAAACCAAACTTACCAGAATGATTACAGCAATAATTGCTATCAACGGCTTAATGAACTTCTTGAATTTGTCCAGACCAAGCGGCTGCTTTTCTACAGGCTTAACCACATCGGGTGTTGCTTCTTCAGGGACAGGCTGCTCGACGGGCGTACCACAAGTACTGCAGAATTTCATATTGGCCAGCACTTCGGCACTGCAATTTTTGCATATCGTTTTGCTCATTGCTACATATCTCCTTTTGGTAATCTAATTATACGTGCAAACTCAGCAGAAACTGAGTTTACACAATTTTTGCTCTACATTTAGGGTATGGGTGATGTTTAATTTTGTTCAGTGCCTGTCTCTGAATTCTCCAGTGGAAAGTACTTTGCGATTAGTTGATCAATTGGTTTAATCGTCACAGACTTCTGGTCTAAGGCTTTGAATGCAAGCATAAGCAATGCAATCTTCTCTGCTATTGTAATAATGGCATAAACCAAGTTGACAATCTTTGTCGCGAAGGCAAATGAGAAATTCCCATTGAAGATGCGAAATGTATTATCTACAAATGTAATAGCATTTGGTATTAACCCAACCACAGCAGAAATCACTGAAAAGAAAATACAAACCATTACAGCTTTAACAGCCGAAACCTTCAGCCATCTGCCAGACTCGAACAGCAGAACATACCCTGCAAGGAGGAACAGTGGAGTATACAAACCTACAAGACCCAAGAAATAGAGTGCCGCTGCCAATAAACCAATGGAAATACCTAGTTTCGTTTTCATGTAGAAAACCTCC
>CAYVFB010000174.1:0-2801 GCA_964450305.1 uncultured Ruminiclostridium sp. | reverse complement strand
CATACCGCATCATTACTGACCACCGACACGAGATAAGCATCGCCGTTAATTCCCGTTGCGTAGCTGTTGTTTTTCTCAAGAAACTCGGCATCTGTCAGGCGGCTTGTAATCAGTGACGACAAAAATTTCTCTCTTAGGATGGGGAGGCTTTCTTCATAATGCTTTCTTAAGGCCTCAACATTTTCTTTTTGGGCAATCTCTTCATCTAGCCCTTTTTTGACCTTATCGAGCAATTCGGTAAATTCTTTGGAAGCGATGGGTTTTAAGATATATTCGACGACATTTAAATTAATGGCCTTCTGTGCGTATTCAAATTCATCGAAGCCGGTAAGGATGATGATTTTAACGGTTGGATATTTTTTACTAAGTGCTTCGGATAGTTCAATGCCATCCATGAAAGGCATTTTAATATCTGTAACCACCACATCGGGAGGAGTCTTTTCGGCAACAGTTAGGGCTTCATACCCGTTTTCAGCTTCACCGGCAATCTCAAAGCCATACCCGGCCCAATCGATTTTGCGAAGCATGCCCTTTCTCACTTCTTCTTCATCATCCACCAGAATAAGCTTGTACATAAAAACCCCTGCGTGTATTCCAGAATTTACAGATTCATTAATATTTTATCATACATTATGTCTTTTACAACAATTGAGATCAATAAGACTTTTTGGGGGAAGGTTTCCCGGTTCGGACTGGGCTGTATGCGGTCATTCTCGCACCACGCAGGGCAAATGCCTGCATGAATCTCCCTTCCAGTAATTTAGCCGATATTCACCTTTCGAACACCTGAAAATATTCCCCATGGATGGATTCATTACACGCAGAATCAGTTTTCCAGTTATTGGGAAACAGCTTGGTTTATATCTATGCCCAGAAAGTCATTCCGAAGGAATTGGGCAAGATATCTTTACCGAAACATTGTAAATATGTTCAGTTTCTCTGCGATTTGCTGCATTTTACAATCGGAGAGATACAAAATTTGCGCACAGCTTTTTAGTTCCTCATTGATGGTTTCATCCTGTAAAATATGCTGCTCCTTGTAGCGCATCTGATGCTCCAGGGTTGCCCATGAGTCCATTGAAATTGTGCGAAGTTGAATCTCGGCACGAACGAATTCAATGGTGTCTGTAAGGGGCACTTCCACATCCACAACCAGGTGCAAACTGCGATATCCATTTATTTTGGGGTTACGAATATAGTCCTTTTCTTCAACCAGATGAATGTCCTGCTGTGAAAGCAGACAGTCCCGCACTGTATAAATATCTTTAATGTAGGAACAAATAATCCGTATACCGGCAACGTCGTTCAAATTTTCTGATATTGCTTCCAGAGAAATATCTTCTCCCTTTTTTGCCAGTTTCCTGGCGATGCTGACCGGGCTTTTTATTCGGCTTTTACAGCTTTCTATGGGGACATGAACACCCCGGACGCGATAATCCTCCTGCAAAATACCGACTCTTGTAACAATATACTTCGCTGCGCTTTCATATAGCATAATCTGTTGTTGAAATGCAAGAACAGATTCAACAATCACGGAACCGCCCTGATCAGTTTTCTCGATCTGAACCATTTGCTTGTTCTTCATTTTGTTATACCTTTACCTGTATTCGTTTGCTGCAGACCCCGGATGTGATGCCTTTATCTATATTTGCTTGCCTCAGATCACAGCTGCTATACCTTCATCTGTATTTGTTTACTGCAGATCACAGCTGCTATATCTTCATTTGTTTTTGTTTGATATAAACCCCGGCTGTACTGTCACCTGGATTTTGATACAGTTCCCAACTGTACTTTCACCTTAAAGCTGTGATGACAGCATGGACAGCTCACCCCATGCGCTCCTTTGGTTCTGGGTAAGCGGAGTGTCTTTTTGCAACTGGGGCATCTGCGATATACCTTTGTTTTTCTGTCAGTCCATTTACTTCTCTGCAGTTTTAGCCAGCTTGTAACCTTATGTTGGACTTTGAGGTACTTTCGGTTTTCCTCCTGTCTTTTCCAGATGTTTTTTGACATGCTGCGAAAAATGTATATACCCACCAAAACCAATTCCACATAGTTGAGAATAAAACTTTTCAAAAACAAATTGATAACCAGTAAAGCAATATAAAACCCAAAAATAAACTTGTTCAAGCCATCTATGCCATTTCTTCCGTACATAAACCGAGCTATTTTTTCATTGAAAGGAACTTTTTCTTTTTTCATTTTTACCTCCATAAAACCATTAACAGGTAGCAATTATTATTGTAAATCATTCAGGATGATAACACCATGTACTTCGTCACAAAATGTTTATCACCCCTAAGGGTAGAAAATATACAAAGAAGATGAAGACATCGTTATGGTTACGGTTCTGGCTTAAGGAATATCTTCCGGTGGAGTATACCACTGTGAATACCCGGAAGGAGATGAAATATCCTTATCATATTCGTATTGGGTTCCATATCCATAACCGCCAATTAAACTACAGCTGCGCAGCAGGAAGGACAAAAACATCTGCGCCAGATTAATATACAGAATAATTCTTAAGAAAGAGAACGGACGGCGTGCAGGACGGGTCTGGCTGCTCTGAGATTGTGCGTTTTGCTGCTGGTTCCCAAAACCAAAATTAAAACCAAATCCTTCACTGTTAAAGAAATCACTAAAGTTCTCGTAAGTATTCTGTTGCCTCTGGTCATAGCTTCCGTTTCTATAGTTTTGATAACCATTTCCGTTACCATATGCAGATCTACCGTAAAAAGAGCTGCCGTAAGAACCGCTGTAACTTCCCTGATCCGATCCACCGCCGTTACGTATTTCACGGA
>CAYVFB010000173.1:0-2906 GCA_964450305.1 uncultured Ruminiclostridium sp. | reverse complement strand
TTAAAGGCAATGGTGTTATTGATGCCCAGTATCATGATTGTACCTTCCACAATCAATATATAAAACAACCCGATAAACAGGAGTGTCAGAAAAGCAACTTTGGGTGCTTTTTTGTTTTTTGGAGTAAATGGTATGATGAAAAGAACCGCCAAGCCGGTAAAGGGGGTGGCCAAATCCTTCACCGCGGTCATAAATCCCTTGGTTTCGGTGATATTAAAAAAAGGCAATATATTGTAGCTCATGCCTTGCAGCAGCATAAAAAAACATATCCCTACGGTTACTATCAGAAATAATATTCCGATAATCTCAAACATTCTTGCAACGTTTGTAACACCCTTGTATGCCACATAACCAAACAACGAAATACCCATCAACAGCATAATGAATTGAGGCGTCCGCGGCAGGAAATTTGATTTCAACACGCCGACCAGCTTCAGCTTTAAGTAAACGCCGACAATTAAGAAAAACAGCAGGTAATACCAGGCAATCAAGCGAGAAAAAAACTTGCCTGTAATTTCCCGACTGTAGTCAAAAAGTACTTTCCCCTGATGCATATTATTTAGCTTCGTAATGATTACAGCGGCGCCCCCGAAAATAACGGCCACCGATATAATTGGAATCCAACTGCTCCTTCCCGCTATTCGCGCCATTATTTTCGGCAGGTCAATGGTCGTGTACGAGGAGAGGGTGAGAAATATAATAAAAACCATCTGCCTGTTTGTAATGCTGTTTTCCAATATCTCACCTCGGTTTCTGCTTAATATTGCCTTACAAACTATTGTTCCTTTTATTCTTCTTTGTATTCCGAACAATTTATCATCAATATGAATTGTAAGGACATATCCATGACTTTGAAGAATTATGGCGATAAACACGCATTCAATCCTGTTAGGGCAATCAACCTTTGCTTTGTCATAGGTCATAATTTGATTCTTCCCTCTTAGCCCTGTACCCGCAACAACAGGATGTAATCACGAAATTGTAATTTACGTTTTTTTGATTTAATTTATGATATAATATCCTCGTTACCGAGGATATTATACGCCTCCGGCGGAATTGATGCGCCGCCGAAATTTTTGCCTTGCGGCAAAACGGCGATGCGCGATTATATCATGTATTTCTTCGAAATCATGATATAATAACCTCACCCGTTACCGAAATCAGAGATTTCGAACGGGTGCCCGAGAACATTGTATCACGATTTATGCAGCCGATGCTCGGCTGCCCTCGGTTACACCGATTAAAAAACTGAAGTTTTTTAGTAATTCATGATATAATCAGAGCATGGTAAAGGAGGTGGAACATGAGAAAACCGCACATTTTAATGGTGGAGGATGAACAGAATATTTGTGATTTTAACAGCGAATATCTGGAGGGTCAGGGTTATGAGGTTTCCGTGGCGGCAACGCTGTATCAGGCCCGGTTCCTGCTGGAGGAGCATACGCCGGATTTGATTTTACTGGATGTGATGCTGCCCGACGGCCGGGGCTGGGATTTTTGCGCCGAGCTTCGCCAGAAAACAAACGCCCCTGTGATCTTCCTGACCAGCAGGAATGAAAACGAAAGTATGATAAAGGGACTGATGCAGGGCGGGGACGACTATATCCACAAGCCTTATGACCTCGCGGTTTTGGGGGCACGGGTAGCCGTCCAGCTTCGCCGGGCCGGAATCGGCTTTGCCGGGCGCATTGAGCTGCCGCCTCTTTCCATTGATATTCTTTCGGGTACTGTCGGCCTGGAGGGCAGCAATATCTCTTTGCCGCCCAAGGAGCTTCAGCTGCTTTGCTGCCTTGCGCTGGCGGCAGGACGGCGGGTCAGCGGCGCCGAGCTTTACCGCCGCACATGGGGCACGGAGGCTGGCGACTGGGAGCATATTGTATCGGTAAACATTTCAAGGCTGCGCAAGCACCTTGGGCTTAACGAAGGCAGTGCCTTTGAAATTTCCTGCACACAGAATAAGGATTATATCCTACGTAAGACACGGTTTACATAGTATAGACACACGGGGGACGACAAAAAAAAGGCCGGTTCCCTTGCGCCTGGAGGCGTATGGGAACCGGCCTTTTTTGCTTTCGCGGGAACGTTCTTTTTGTTCCGCGTATGCTACTTAGACAAAAGGTTATACAGCACCTGGGCGATTTCCGCTCTGGTGGTGGTATCCGCCGGGAACAGCTTTCCGTCAACGCCTTCGATGATCCCCGTTTCAACAAACAGCTCTGTGGCGTCCTTTGCCCAGAGGGCAACATCGCCGGCATCGCCGAATTCGGAAAGGGTCTTTCCGTCGCCTGTTTCAGGCAGTTTTCCGTAAACCTTCAAAACATTGTACATCAGGGTGAACATTTCCTGGCGGGTGATTTCCCTGTCCGGCGCAAACCTGTTGTTGCCTACGCCGTCGGAGATACCCAGCCTTTTAGCTGCCGCCAGGTGGCCTGTGTACCAGGTATTGCCCGCGTCGGAAAAATTGTCCGCCGGGTTTTTGTCGGGGGCGATGCCATAGGCATTCATCAGCAGGACAATAAGCTCGGCTCTGGTCAGCCTGGCGTTGGGGCTGTAATTTCCGCCTCCCGTGCCCGAGGTAATCCCCCTGGCGGCGATAAAGGCCACAGCCTTGCCATACCAGGCGTTTCCCGCCACGTCGCCAAAGCTTACCTTGTTGTAGGCCACGGCGTAATAGCTGAAATGGGTGGTGGTAAAGGTGACGGTACCGGTGGCCGGGTCATAGCGTCCGTTGGGTACGCAAACCGCGGCGCCGCTGCCGTCAATGTACCAGATAACAATGCTTTCGGGGTTTAAAAGCTCCTGTGCCACCGGCGTATAGGGTATGGATACGGTGACAGGGGCGTCCGGATTGTTCCAGGCGGCCCGCTCTCCGTCCAGGGTCAGGGTGAGCTGCACCAGGGGACGGT
>CAYVFB010000172.1:0-2938 GCA_964450305.1 uncultured Ruminiclostridium sp. | reverse complement strand
ATAACGTGCTGAAAAACCATGAAAACGCAGCGTCACAGAATTAGCCTCTGGCGCGCTCATACGTTCAAAACGGTTTATCATAGCTTTATCAAGCAGATTTTTACGCGGTGTAAACACAATACTGGTTAATGTTGCCGAGTGAATACGTGATAAGCGAAAATCCCGAATAGCATTACGCTCGTGGCAATATGCCCAAACATGATAACAACCCTCATAAAACTCCATTAGCAAAGGTTCAATTATACGTTGTGTAATAGTGTTCGAATAAAATGCACTATACTTGATCTGAACACAGTTTTGTGAAACAATTCCTTCTTCTATAATTTGTCTGATATCTTGTGAGATGCTCTGCTCATCAAGCAGATTGCCGGGATTAACAGTTAAAAGTTCAGCAACTCTTTGCAACCATACTTTTTGGTCATATGGCATAGCAGCCTGTAATTTTTCAAGAAAAACATTCATATGCTGTCCAATATCAAGATGAGAATAGGGGCGAGCCATCTCACGAAGAAGTTGAAATGCTTGCATGTCTTCAAAGCCTAAGGATATATTATCCATGCGGACCCCGTAAATTTGATAAACCGGTGCATTTTCTTTTCCTGTTACAGTAATTTGAAATACTGGTATCAAATCGAGCATATCTCTCCGAAGGGTTCGCTCAGACATTTTATATCCAATTCGTTGTAAAGCTTGATACAATTCCGGTACGCTCATTCCTTTTTGATTCTTTGAGAGTAATGCCATAATCTGTACCTGGCGTTGGCTTTTTTTCAAACTCATATAAAACTCCCTGAAACAATAATTCCCCAAAATTTGTATCGGTCTTTCCATATAAAGCATTCACACAATTTTACTTTATTGTTGATTGCCTATTTCATTAGTATTACTACAAAGTCAACCTGCTTTCAATAAACCCGATTGCAATTTTCCCTTTAGTATTTTTGTTTAGCTACGAGCAAATTTTCTCTTATATTCTTTTACTGCTTATCATTAGTCAGTTTTTCATGTTGCTTTGCTTATAGTAAATTTACGTTTGTGATGTGAACAGGTAAAACACCTAATCACTATCAGACAGCAGACGGTAAAACCGTGATAGATGAGCTTGGGTGGTTGAAGAACGTCGATGTGAAATCATTGCCATGGGTAAGGATTATTTATTCAAAATGTTATTGGTGTAAAATGTGTGATATCAGGTTATTCATTTGGAGGCGGTTTAACTCATTCTTATCCTTACTGCCACAGACCAGTCTCCATGAATTTTCTTGATTTTTTCTCAGCCCGTTCAACCATCGATGGTTCATAACCCATTAACGCCAGCAGTTTAATGGCGTTTCTGGTTTCGGTTGGCCCTGGGTACAGAATATAGTCAAAGGATATGCCTGCATCAGTAATGGTTTCCTGAAAATGATAGGGTGTATAAATACCATTCAGCAGTTGTACAAGTTCCAGATCATGGGTGGCCGCCATGCAAAGGCAACCTTTGCGGGACAACAGCGAAAGCACCTCCGAGGATGCCGCAATTCGTTCAACAGTGTTGGTTCCGCGCAGCACCTCGTCAATCACGCAGAAAACCTTTGGTTCCCCCTCCACTGCGTCAAGGATACGCTTTAATGAGCGAATCTCCACAATATAATAGCTTTCGCCAGATCCAATATCGTCCCGGAGTGCCATGGATGAAAACAGCCTGAAAAAGCTGCTGTGGTAAGCCTTTGCCGTACAGGTGTGAATCGTTTGGGCGAAAAGCACATTGATGGCGCATACCTTTAACCAGGTGGATTTCCCGGATGCATTGGATCCGGTTAACAAAACCGGAACCTCCATATCCATGCTGTTTGGAACGGGGTTCTCAATCAGAGGATGCCATGCATCGACGATGGAGAACGACTTTTCCTTCCCGGTTTCAAATTCCGGCCGGCACCAGCCTGAGATGCTTTCGCGGTAGGATGCAATGGATATCAGGCTGTCCATCCCACCGAGAAGCTCATACATTTCCTGCAGTTCCTTTTGGTGCTTCAGCAGTTGATTCATGGTATTCTTAAAGAAGACTACCTCACCAAGGAAAATGGTTTTCAAATACTCAGTGATTGGATCCTGTGAAATGCTCTGCATGTATATAAAGTTTTGAACACTGAAGGTGTTCATCTTCTTGTACAAACTGGAAAGCTTTTTGAAATCATCATTCAGGTCTTCATGTTTTAATTTTGATATCTTTCCGGCAGCAATAATCATTCTGACCAGATATTTAACAGGTTCCAAATAGGCTTGCTGCTCGCGAACAGCCTTGGCATGAACCACCATGTTTGTGAATACAACTGACACAACCGTGATTAACCCCAAACCCGAGTCAAACAAAAACAAAAACGGCGACGTGACAAGTAATACAATCAATAACACGTAGGGAACAATGCTTGTCGAAATGTTGCCCGGGGTTCCATATAGCCATTCTCCAAGGCGGATATCCTGGCTGAAACCTAAACCGGATAAAAAATATTGAATGGGCAATCGGATATTCTCGTCTTTTTGAAACATTGAAATCTGCTTCTCACGCTTACTCAGCTGTTCCCGGTTCAGAACAGGGAATCGAAGAAGAGAATACAGCACTTCCTCGCCTACTGTGCTTCTTGTATAGTTCAGCCGCTTAAAGACCGAATCCATGTTCAGGTCATCCCAAGTAATATCGTCTATACAGAAAGGATGATCGGCCTGTTTGGCCAGAAGGATGGATTTTCTGTTTTCTGCTATAAAAACTCTGTCTTTGCCAGGCTCCTCACTGCCCCAAAGCTGTTTTAAATATGATATCATCCGCTTTTTTTTAGCAGCTTTATCACTGATGACAAAGATAACGATGATACCGGCAATAACCAATATTGTCAGCAGAACAAATGTTGTCTGGCTCAAATTAGAACACTCCCTTAAAAAATGTTTTAGTTTCATCCTG
>CAYVFB010000171.1:0-2962 GCA_964450305.1 uncultured Ruminiclostridium sp. | reverse complement strand
CCAAAGCATTTGGTGCCATGCGACTCATCATATGAAAAATTCCTTCAGCACGTTGCCGGTATGACTGCCCGATTGCGCAACCTGTTCAGGTGTACCCTGCGCTACAACAGTTCCGCCTGCGTTTCCGCCGTCGGGGCCGAGGTCAATAATCCAGTCTGCATTGGCCATGATATCGGGGCTGTGTTCTACGACGATCACCGTGTTGCCTGCCAATGTGATGCGTTTTAAAACAACAAGCAGGTTTTGTATGTCTGAAAAATGAAGCCCTGTGGTGGGCTCATCCAACAGGTAAAGGGTATGTCCCCTGCCAGGCCTACCCAATTCTTTGGCCAGCTTGATCCTTTGGGCTTCGCCGCCTGAAAGCGTCAGTGCGCTCTGCCCCAGCTGGATATAGGACAGGCCTACATCATATAATGTCTGCAAAACTTCCCGGATTTTCTTTTCATCCCGGAGAAAATCCAGAGCCTGCTCCACATTCATCGCAAGGACATCTGCGATGTTTTTTCCGCGAACCAGTATCTCCAGCGCTTCAGCATTGAATCTTTTTTACCCTGTGTAACCGTCAATTACATTTCTAGTAAGGAGAAAAAACATGTGCAAGCCCACTAAAAGCATTGGATACGAATTGTGTCCGACAGGTTTTTTGCACTCAAAAAAATAACCTTTCCTTCCAGCCCTATTGAAAATTTACTCAGGCTTTTTAAAAATAACACATCCACATAGCGTGGGATGATCCAAAAGCAGCGTAATATTTTTCTCACCGAGTACCATCAGTACTGCGGAGATATCGCCGCCCGCCCCAAGAATCATCACCATGGAGAGAACCATCAGGACGTAACTGCCGATAATATAACTGATGATGTATGGGATTAAACCTGTAACGATCAGCGGCATCAGTGCTCCGATAATGTACTGATTCAGGGTTAGCGGTTCCATGCAGTGGCAGTAGGGGGTAAGCATCTCGGCCATGATTCCGAAGCGGATGCTCTTCCATTTGTTTTTACAAAATGATGCCCATGTCGCCCCATGCACCAGTTCATGCAGGACAAACAATGCGAGCATACCGACTATTAAAATAATCAGCTTTGTAAAACCCAAAGATCCGCTTCTCCATTTTGCAATATAAACAATAAAGAGAATTAATGCCAGCGGTCCGCCGGTCACCAACGCATACAGGTTTGCTTTTGTCATGCTGATGGCTTTTGTTTTGACGGTATACCCTTTTGCGGAATAATCTGATATCAGCTCTTCCATAGCCTGTTGCTGAAGAAGCTGTTCAGGGGTTAGCTTATTTTCTTTCGGTGTTTTCTTTTTTCTCATAACGCTCCTCCGTTCCATGCATTATACCATGGAATTCTTAACTATTCCAGAATTTGCTTTTAGCTTTTTGCGCACAGCCATACTTCGGGTTATGATTCATACCCTTTTTTGAGTTAATAAGTTGCTACAGAGGTATGTGTTTTATCCTAAACGTAGCGATGTCATCCTGAGCGCAGCGATACTTTCATCACCTCTGTTTGACAAGTAACCCACATTATGTTAATATATTTTTTTAAATTCCAGCGTATGGAACCTAATTATAATATAAGCGTCTATTTTCTATGGATCCGCTATTTATTAACTGGTTCATTCATGAATGGAATGTTTATGGGTTATCATGTTGATGCAAAAAAAATCATTGCGTAAGGAGATTGTGGAGATGAGAAACATTACCAGGATTTTTGCAGCTATACTGCTCGTATGCGTAATGCTGCTGCAGGTGCCTTCATTTGGCGCTGAAAAAACAATAGACGAAGCCGCACAGGAGGTTCTGGACAGGTTCAACAAATACGATGTTCAATGGGTAGGCGATTGGGAGAAAGCAGGTTATGCTCCTGAATACTTAGGTGAAGGCATATTTGCAAAGTTACAGAAAAATGGAGAGCTTCACCTGATTGATGCAGCCGGTACTCTGCTGAACAACCTTGGAACGGGCAAGGATTGGGAGTTTAAGCAATTTGTAAATGGTATCTGCAAGTTCCGCGACATGGAGACATATAATTACGGGTTGCTCAACAATAAGGGAAAAGTTATATTTCAACCTTCCTCTCCATTGATCAATGAGTTCAGTGAAGGACTGTGTGCTTTCAAAGATGATAAAGCTGATGCCTGGGGATACATCAACGTGGAAGGAAAGGTTGTTATCGCTCCAAAATTCTCCTGGGCTGAAGAATTTAAAAACGGTGTGGCGTATGTTTGGGATATAACGGCAGGAATAGGTTATATCAACACAAAAGGGGATTATCTCATACCTCCCGAATATGATTGGCTCTCTGAATATGGTGATCTGATTGCCGTATTAAAGGTTATTGATGATGATATTGGCATGCGCGAATGTTATGGCTTCATTGATAAGAATGGGAAAGCCGTAACAGAGTTGAATTACGGTTGGGCAAGCGGGCTTACAAAAGAAGGGCTGGCTTGTGCAGAGAATGAAGAAGGCCTGTATGGTTATATCGATAAAACCGGAAAGGCAGTTATTCCTTTTCAATACCGCTTCGCAGGCCCATTCAGTGAAGGGCTGGCTTTTGTGTGCAATGACGAAGGGAAATTCGGCTATATTGATAAAACCGGGAAAACGGTTATTCCATTTATCTTTGATGATGCAGATAGCTTCAGCGAAGGGTTAGCAGCAGCAACTGCAGGCAAACCCGACAAGGGAAGTGATCCTTTATTTGGATACATCAATACAAAGGGAGAATTTATTATTCCTATGAAGGTTGCGAATGCAGGACGATTCAAGGATGGTATAGCCTTATTTAGCACCAAATATGATGCTGCGCGCGGAATAATAGATAAGACCGGGAAAATCCTGATAGAGAAGGAATGTGAAGAGTTTGATTATCGTGATGGGCTTGTGAAGTACAGAATTTACAAATACTCTACAAGCCCCCTTGCGGATCGGCATGGTTACATTGATAAA
>CAYVFB010000170.1:0-3046 GCA_964450305.1 uncultured Ruminiclostridium sp. | reverse complement strand
GTTATGTTCCACCACTATTTGCCAAGTAAAACAATCAGGACTAATATCCTGTCAATTACTCTTAAGAAGAAATCAGATAGTTTTTTCATTTCTTTCAAGATAACTGGTTATACCATGTACATCTGATCTCTTAACCGAGTACTTTTTTGCTGCGAAACATTAAACCATATCTTTTTTACGAATCTATTTTTTACTCAGTGCCCTGTTCAGTGCTTCGATTTCTTCTTTGGAGAATTCTCTTTGTGGTTTTCCCTTTTGAATATCTTTTGTATAAACATAAGAATGTTCTCTGGAATATATACCGGTTATAATGTATCCGTCTTGATTATCATCAAGCATGGCTGCTGAAAAACTCATTTCATTTCCAACATTGTCAAAAGCATTATAATGAACAATACCAACATTCTGAATACAGAATGGAAGCTTAGTCTCAATTTCCTTTATGCGTTCATGCATATCACCATGAACTTGTTCTTTCAGTTTTTCCATTTCATTTAAATAAGAGGTCATTAAATTCTCGACGTCTTTATCACCCAGGCTTTGCATAAAAAATTGATATTTCCTTATCATCCTGTTCAGTCTGATATTTAATATGAAGAAAAAAATAATTGCTAGAAGGGCAAGTGCTAAAGCAACATATAAAATGTATTCTTCCATATACACTCCTCCAATAAATGAAATGATAAGTTTTTTGTTTGTGTCTGTTTTGAATCTAAACAGAAAATCAATAGAAATTAGCAGCTACGCATAAAACGTTCTCTTTTTCATTGTGTTGCGTTCTACGTTCTCAATGTCAAATTATATTACCCTGTCCCTTAAAATGTAACCTGACTGATTTTAAAGCTACCTATAATATGGTATTATTGGTGATAATATCTATAATTCTTTCGAATTCTTCGTTTGAATAATATTCGATCACAATTTTTCCTTTGTTATGTTTATGTTGCAAATCAACCTTGGTTCCCAAAATGCTTTTTAACTTTTCTTCTATATCCAGGATATGAACATCTTTTGCTGATCGTTTATGTAGTTTGCTTTCCTTGGGGTTCAGCTGTTCATTCACAAGCTTTTCAGTTTCACGTACATTCAAATTTCTTTGAACTATCGTATCTGCCAGTTTTGCCTGCTTTTCCTCATCTGTTATTGTAATTAACGTTCGGGCATGACCAGGTGTAAGAACTTCACCAACCAGCATTTCCTTCACCTTGTCGGATAATGTTAAAAGCCTTACAGAATTAGCGATTGCAGCTCTGCTTTTACCAACGAGCTTGGACAGAATCTCCTGTGTAAGCCCATGCTCTTCCATGAGCTTTTGATAGGCATCTGCTTCTTCTATCGGATTTAAATCCTCACGTTGAATATTTTCAATAAGTGCAATCTCCATAACGTCACGCGTGGAAATGTCTTTTACAATCGCGGGAATTGTTTTCAGCCCCGCAAGCTTAGCGGCACGCCATCTTCTTTCCCCGGCAATTATAGAATAACCCTTATCCTTCTTTTTTACGATAATAGGCTGAACCACTCCATGCTGCAAGATAGACTCTGCCAGAGACTGAAGCTTTTCCTGATCAAAATTCTTCCGTGGCTGCTCCTGGTTTGGCTCAATATCATTCACCTTTAATTCACTGATACCAGGAGATTCCGAAAGAATATTTTCTGAATCAAGAATCGCGCTAAGACCCTTACCCAAACCCTTTTTCATTTTCATTCCTCCGAATATTCTATTACTTCATCTGCCAGATCCATATAGCATTCTGCACCTTTCGATTTGGGGTCATACTTGATAATGGGAAGCCCAAAGCTTGGTGCCTCGCTTAACCGCACATTCCTTGGAATTATTGTCCTGTAAACCTTGTTTCCAAAGTATTTTTTTACTTCTTCCACCACCTGAATGGATAAGTTCGTTCTGGCATCGAACATGGTTAATACAACGCCTTCTACGTTTAGTGAAGGGTTTAAATGCTTTTGAACAATTTTTACAGTATTCATCAGCTGGCCTAAGCCTTCCAATGCGTAATACTCGCATTGAATCGGGACCAGTATGGTATCAGCCGCGGTCAATGCATTTACTGTAATAAGGCCCAGTGAAGGCGGACAATCTACAATAATGAAGTCATATTTGTCCTTTATTTGTTCCAAAGCGTATTTCAGCCTTGTTTCACGAGATATAACAGAGACCAGTTCCACTTCTGCTCCAGCCAGTTGAATGTTCGAAGGCGAAATGATCAGATTGTCTATCACGGTTTGAATAAGTGTGTCTTCGATTGGTACATCATTGATAATAACATCATAAATCGAGGTTTTAAACTTCGTTTTATCAATTCCCAGGCCACTGGACGTATTCCCCTGGGGATCAATATCGATCACCAATACCTTTTTACCCTTCACTGCAAGACACGCGCTGAGATTCACCGCTGTTGTCGTTTTACCTACTCCACCCTTTTGGTTGGCGATCGCCACTATTTTTGACATTGTTTGAACACCTCGTTCCTAATGCTGTTTTTCATTATATCATAAAGAACTGTGGAATCAAACTGAAGATTGTTTATTTCTACAATCTGAATTATCTATAAATTGCTGTTCACACTTCCCACAAAATAAGTTCATAAATTGCTGCTAAGGTATGCATTTTATTCTGTAGAGATGCCAACCTGAGCATAGCGAAAGATCGGTCAGGAACATACAAGATTCTTCACTTCGTCCAGAATGGCAGGCTGCGCCTGCTTAGCTGTGAACAGTCCCCACAACTAAATTGTCACCATACGGCACGAAACCATGGCAGGTTTCGCAAGAGTGGTGCAAGAGTCTTCTCTTCGTTCTGCTAGCCGCGCCTTTTTAAATATGAACAGTAATATCTGTTACAAATTTATATTTTTAATCATCTATGATCCACTTCATCGAAATGATAGCAAAGCCAAGAATTCGAGAGCTTCGTTCTTAACACTCATTACAAGGTAGGTTGCTTGTCCAAAATGTTTCACGTGAAACATTTCGTTTCTTCGGATTATTACTAGGAAATGTTTCACGTGAAACAATTCGATAAATA
>CAYVFB010000169.1:0-3057 GCA_964450305.1 uncultured Ruminiclostridium sp. | reverse complement strand
AAGAACAACTCTCTGATGGTTTTTCGAATAATTATTACTGCTAAATTGTATGCACACCCCCTCAGAAAAGTGAACACCCCTCCAAGAAAATGCACACCCCTCACTAATTTTGAACACCCGTGTGTATAAATGTATTATTTTTACATCTGTCCTGTGAAATATTTCAGAAAAAGACCCTCGATTTTACTCATGAAAACAACGAAAGCCACTGAAATCAGTGACTTTGCATTGTATTAAAATTGTAGTTCTTATTTGGTGGAGATGAAGGGGGTTGAACCCTCGACCTCTCGGATGCGAACCGAACGCTCTCCCACTGAGCTACATCCCCAGGTGTTTTGCTATTCAATTTATTTATGCTTGTATCACTCCGTTGCATGGTTACCGGGAACAAAACTTCCCTGCCCGAGGTTTGCACCTGTGAGGGTCTCAATCAGTTTGTTCACGTGTTTAGTTAAAAAGACATAAAAAATGGTGGGGGATATAGGAATTGAACCTACGACTTCTACTATGTGAAAGTAGCACTCTGACCGCTGAGTTAATCCCCCATCAAAATAATTATAGCTCATTTTTATAAAATTTCAATCAAAATCTAAATATATTTCTTGCCGCGTGAAAGCTTTTCTGTTAAATCTACCCCTGCTGTGATATGATGAACAGGAAGTTTTGTGTTTTACAGGAGAATTCTTATGGATAATCACGCTCTGCTGGCTTTTTTGTCCCTGGCGGAAAAATTGAAGTGTAACCTGCGACATTCCTGGACCTCTTCCGGGCGTCAGGAAAGTGTTGCCGAGCATAGCTGGCGTTTATGCCTGTTTTCATGGCTTCTTCGCAGCGATTTTCCAGAGCTTGATATGGACAAGGTGCTTCTGATGTGTTTATTCCATGATATTGGTGAAGCTGTAACCGGTGACATCCCTTCCTTTTTAAAAACTTCACAGCATGAAACCGATGAAACGGAAGCTATCGGGGGAGTTATTAAAATGCTTGACCCCCCTCTATCCGATGAACTTGCCAGCCTTTTTTCAGAGATGCAGGAACAGAAAACAAAGGAAGCAAGGCTTTTCAAGGCACTTGACAAACTGGAAGTAATTCTTCAGCACAATGAAGCTCCTTTGGAAACCTGGATTCCGCTTGAGTATGAGCTGAACCTTACATATGCTGATGAGAATGTCCGTGAATTCCCGGTGCTTGAAAGCTTTCGGAAAGAACTGAAGGAGATGACACTGAAGCATATCTCGAGCAATCCAGAAAATAAGGAATAACCTGTCAGACGATATTATCAAGGGTATCGATTATATATTCAGTAAAGGAAGACAGCAGCTTCTGCCCGTGTTGTCCATCCTCGCGGGTTTACTCTTCCCCCTGAACCTAATATGAGACCTTCTGCGATCAGTGTAGCCAGACTTTCTTTCGCATATCCAGCGTTCAATTGCAACAACAGGTTTCTCTTGCTAAAACTGCCATTCGGGACGCTGGGTCGAGGTGCAAGCAAAGCCAGACCATGTTGTATGGGTGAGTTTCATGGGCGAGCTGCAAATTTATGAAATACTCATTTTTTACACAGGAACCTGTCCCCGATGTAAATAAACTACTTTATCACATGAGTTGAACTGCGCAAACCTCACGAGGTGCTGATCCATTTTTTTCTCAAATCTCTTTCCGCCCTTAAACCCCTTTTCCTTCCAGAAGTTACGAATGGTCAGTGTTTTGTCCTTTCTATCGGCAACTGCTTCTATCCGGCCAATGAACCTGTTTCCCATTAAAACGGGTAGCACATAATAGCCATACTTTCTTTTAATCTGGGGTGTATAGATTTCCCAGGTATAATCAAAATCAAATATCTGCCGGATAATGTTTCTATCCCACATGAAATTATCCAGGGGAGCAATCAACTCAATTCGCTCTTTGAATTCCTTTTCGGTTAAGACTTTTTCCAGAAGAGCTTCATCTTCAGAAAGACAATACAGCGGTGTATTGATTCCTTCCACACTCAGTTCAAGTATTTCTTTCTCTTGCAGCAATTCCTGAAAGCATTTGTTGCGGGTTTCGGCCTTTAGACCGCCAATTCCCAGCCAGGCATCGGACGGTTTATTCCAAAGGGCGCCTACCGAACCGATCCTTCTGTGTATCCGCCATTTTGTGAATTCATCCTCGGTTTTGTTTGGGTCTTCGGCTTCAAGAACCTCTGCGCTGATATGGCTCTCCGGCAGCGCATATTGTTTGATCGTGCCTTCCTTGTGGTGGATGATCAGTTCTCCCCGGAAGTACAGTGTTTCAAGAACAGCCCTTGAAAGGGTTGTGGGGCTCCAGTACCAATCCACTGTTTCATTGAACTGCACATCCCGCGAGCAGGCAAAACCCTTCTGTCGAATAATGTTTTTAACCTCTTCGGAAACAGAATCTACCTTTTCCCTGTTTCTACTCTCGTTTCTGTGGTATTGACGAGTGCGGGAAAAATACTTCCAGTCTTCTACACAAAAGATCGCAAGGTTTTTATCAAAATAATCGACAAGTTTTCTGTCCTCATATAAAAGCTGATACAGCATCTCCTTCGTGAAACCCCTGATCCTGGATTGCAGCGTCAGCTCGGGGTTTTTTCCGCAAACGTCGATAGGATCGAATTGAATACAACCTGCCTGGCGGATAAAATCACACACGCCCTGCTTGCCGATGAATTTATATTCACCAATAAGCCCATGCTTCAAAAGCAAAAAGTTTCTGGCTTGTTCATTTGTTAATGAATATGGCTGCATAGTCTGTTACCACCCTTTCAAATGCTTCGAGTTCACTTGCGAAAGCGGATGCTTTTATCTATAGTTCGGGTACCAAAGCATATGATGATGTAATATCTCCTCATAAAAAAGAATCTTTTAGTTCAAGTTTAGTAAACTCAACTTTGCTGAACGTTAACTACCGTATCAGTCGCTCAATTCAAAGGTTTCACAGTAAATCTCAAGACCGTTTTCATCTTGCCAGGATCAGTTTTTCTTGCGTCCGTGAGGTAAATTTCCCTGTGGAGCTTTGATAACCGTTCTACCTGATGGGTACTGCAATACT
>CAYVFB010000168.1:0-3097 GCA_964450305.1 uncultured Ruminiclostridium sp. | reverse complement strand
AGCAGCAAGCTTTAGCTTGCGACCAGCCTCCTTCAGTGGGGGATTGATACCCGCCACAAAAAGGAAAATCGGTTTATCCCTCACCTATAGAGGCAGGGGTCTTAGGAGCATTTAATAAAAAAAGTCTTGTATAAGACCAAAATGCCTTACTGATTATAACATACTAATTTATTGTTAACAATACAAGCTTTTTGAAAGAAAAATCAACTAACGGCGGAAAAGCCGGTCTCCTTTTGAATCTGAATCATAATGTCCACAATATCCGGATGAAACTGCGTTCCCTTGTTGTTTTCCAGTTCTTGAACCGCTGAAGCCAACGACAGCGGTTCTCTGTATGGCCTTGAAGATGTCATCGCATCAAAGGCGTCGGCAACAGCAATGATTTGCGGCTCTAATCCAAGGCTTTCACTGGTAAGGCCAAAGGGATAGCCCCGTCCGTCAAACCGCTCATGATGAAATGCGATGGCCTTTAAGATACGATCGGAAAGTCCGATAGGATACAGGATTTTATTGCTGATTGCCGGATGCTTTTTGATTTCATCATATTCTTCCTTTGTTAACGGACCCCTTTTCTTAAGAATACTGTCGCTGATTCCGATCTTACCGATATCATGTAAAATGCCGGCAATACGAAGCTCTTCGGTCTGTTGCCTGGACATTCCCATCTTCTTCGCAATTTGTACCGCCAGGTTCGAAACGCGCTGCGAATGACCCCGGGTATACTGATCCTTCGCTTCAATGGCGGCAATCAGAGCATCGATGGTTTGCACATAGCTGTTTTTGGATTCGATGAGAAGCATCGCGTTCTCCACCGCCACTGCTGTGGTATCACCAATGGAACGAAGGATATCCACCTCTTCCTGTAAAAAGGAGTTCCGGGATATGACCAGAATGAGACCGGCAATTTGACCGCCAACGCGTACCTCCTGCAGATATGCTTCCTTGTATTTTCCTTGCTGTATTGTGCCTGGCCTTTTAATAATCAATGCCTGATGTACCTGTTTATAGGTCAGAATGATGCCGGATGGCTCTGCGTCCAATAAGACCTCGTTATTGCGATGGATATAGGTAAACTGCTCTATATTTCCCTTTGTTTGAAAATATTCGCCGGAATACTCCATGATTCTGTAAAAACGTTCACTCTTTTCTATCATGAAATACATGCAGCCGTAAAACCCCAGTCTTTCAGTGATAGTGTTGATACAGGTTTTGTAGATTTCTGCCGTCTCCAGTGTGGATGCCAGCTGATGGCTAAACCCATTCAGAATTTCAAGCCTGGTATTGGTCTCTACCAAAATCGATTCTATCCGCTTCTGCTCGGTAACGTCGCGGATGATAGCCTGAAAGCTGCTTTCTGTGCCAGATTCCATAACTGGCGTAAATTTAATTTCCGTTTCGATCCTGGAATTATCTTTTCTGCGAAGCGGAACATTGATCAGAAACTCCCCTGTAACCCTGATGTTTTGCTTGAGCTTCTCAAAATCATAGGACAGGCTCTCACTCGGAATGATGATGAAGTCAAAGGGTTTGCCCACAATATCATGCCGCCTGAACTTCAGAACATCATTACAGGCTCTGTTGGCATATGTAATGGTACCCTCATTGTCCAGGGAAATCACAATATCCGGTAAATTCCTGACCAGGGAGTGATACCTCTGTTCCGTTTCATGCAGCTGATCCAGCGCAGCCTGCAGCTGCCCATAGGATGATTCCATCTGCATATAGGCATCATTCAGTTCTGCATTTTTTTCATCCAACTCATCGGTTCTCTTGCTTAAACTCAGCATCTGCTTCTTTTGCTCTTCTGCGATATCATCAATGGCCTCGTTCATTTGATTGATCATTGGAAAAAGCGTATCGTTTTTCTTTTCGGGTTGATATTTCCCCGCTTTCAGTTCCCGGATGGATTGGATGGAGCGCTTTAATTCCCTGGAAAGGTTATGGAAGAAAAAGGAGTCTGAAAAAGTAACCGTGATGATAACGGAAATGAATAAACCAATCAGACCGGGATGCTTAAGAATCCCATAGATCTGGGGACGGTTTAAAGCAATGATGAAAAAAACCCATAAAGCCGCGAATATGAGTACAGGTATACTTAAAATATAAATATTACCCTTGCCCTTTTTTTGCATGAATATTTA
Source organism: uncultured Ruminiclostridium sp. (assembly GCA_964450305.1). Lineage (GTDB taxonomy): Bacteria > Bacillota > Clostridia > DSM-8532 > DSM-8532 > JAAYJG01. Next base: position 956 of record CAYVFB010000168.1, on the reverse strand, counting down.
CCGCCCAACAGCATCTTTTTCTTCTTTTTGTGTTTTGCTTTTTATCGGTAGTTTTTCTTTTGAGATCATCTGCTCAAGATGCTTCCTACGAACATTCCTTGATCGAAAGAAAAGCAGAACAGGCCTTGATATGGATTGACTGCATTCTCAACCAGGCAGACCAATATTAAACAACCTGAACCAGCCGATGATGTTCCTTCCCCCCATAGTAAACTTTCAATCGCATAGTTATTTTATGGTTACCCCCATTTCGGCGACTTGTAACAAAAATTTCATTTTTATTTTTAACTTAAACGATAAAGCTTTTTAAGAGTTGCCGATATATTGCATTGCTCCTTGTTTGAGCCTGAGGTTCGGGGTGAAGTGAACCGCATCAAAGCAAAAACCCCGCTCACACATTCATGCAAACAGGGTTATCCTGTGATTGGTTTAAATCGTGCACCTGCCGTCGACATACAACTACGGACGGTACAATGACAGAAGGCTCGGACCAGGCACTCCTGCGGCACATCCAGATAACTGCTTACCGCTGCTTCCTTCCGGACCTGACGGGGTTCACAGCCTTGAATTGCGCAAGACCCAATCTTCATTGTCTTCATATCAAGGCCCTGATTCTACAGCTTTATGCCTTGGGCAGGAATTCAACCCCGCTATAGCGGGTTGCGGGTACAGGGCACCGCTACCTCCCCATCTAGCACGACAAAGACCATTATACTTGATTCTTCTGAGGGTTTCAAGTGGGAATCCGTGTTATTTCACACCCGTAAAATGAAAGGTTACTGTTCACAGGTAAGCAGGCAAAGCCTTATGAGCAAAGAGAGGGATCTTACATTACTTCTGGCAAGCTCCTTCGCCGGGCTTAGGATGACATCGTTGCGTTCAGGACAAAACACAAACCTATCTAGTAACATATGAACTGATGAATGGGGGTTATGAACCGTAACTTGAAAAGCTCA
>CAYVFB010000167.1:0-3208 GCA_964450305.1 uncultured Ruminiclostridium sp. | reverse complement strand
GTAAGCTGTATACCCTGGTGTTTGCATAAACCGGGAAGCGCCGGATTCTATGAAGGAGGGCAGGAGCTTGTCTCCGCATTAAGATGGCTGAAGAAGCAAGCTGGTATGTTGTGCATACCTACTCCGGTTATGAGAACAAGGTAAAAGCAAATCTGGAGAAAATTGTTGAAAACAACCCTCATTTGCAGGATTATATTGTAGATATTGTTGTTCCCATGGAAGAGCAGATCGAGATCAAGGACGGGAAGAAGAAAGCAACCCTGAAAAAGGTTTTCCCCGGATATGTTCTTGTGAAAATGTTTATTAATGATGAATCCTGGTATGTTGTGCGAAACACCCGTGGTGTTACGGGCTTTGTGGGCCCTGGGTCCAAACCCGTTCCATTGTCCGAGGATGAAATTCGCGCGATGGGTGTCGAGCAGTTTGAAACCGTTGTTGATTTCGAAATCGGCGATAGCGTCCGTGTTATAGAAGGACCTCTGGAAAGCTTTATTGGTACGGTTGAAGAAATCAGTATGGACAGGAAAAAGGTTCGGGTTTCAGTTTCCATGTTTGGACGGGAAACTCCTGTGGAACTCGAGTTTACACAAATACAAAAGCTTTAAACCCTTTTGGGGTAATTGACGCAAGTGAAAATCGAATCTGTTTCCCGGCGTGAATCACCAGGCTCTTTGCAGGAGCTTTGGGGATGAAGCGTGGGAATTAGAGATAGCTGCCAGTTGGCAGTATTTTTCTGGGAGGTGGACTATTATGGCAAAGAAAGTGACGGGCTATGTAAAGCTCCAAATACCTGCAGGAAAGGCAAATCCTGCTCCACCGGTTGGACCAGCTTTAGGACAACATGGTGTTAACATTATGGGTTTCTGTAAGGAATTCAACGAGAGAACGGCAAAGGATGCCGGGCTGATCATTCCGGTTGTAATTACCATTTACGCAGACAGATCTTTTACTTTTATCACAAAGACTCCGCCTGCAGCTGTGCTGATCAAGAAAGCATGCAAGATCGAAAGCGGTTCTGCGGTTCCGCAGCGTGACAAGGTTGCAAAGCTTTCAAAGGAAGATCTGAAAAAAATTGCAGAGATGAAGATGCCCGACCTGAATGCCGGAAGCATTGAAGCTGCAATGAGTATGGTTGCCGGTACGGCAAGAAGCATGGGCGTTGTTATCGAAGAGTAATTCTGTACAACGTGGGAGGGGTTTGTCCCCGAAATTCAACCACAAAGGAGTGAATCATTATGCAAAGAGGAAAGAAATATCTGGAAAGCCTGAAGCTCGTTGACAGAACAAAGCTGTACGATCCGACAGAAGCTTTCGATACAGTTCAAAAAGCCGCAACAGCGAAGTTTGATGAAACCGTTGAAGCGCATATTCGCCTGGGTGTCGACTCAAGACACGCCGATCAGCAGGTCAGAGGCGCTGTCGTACTGCCCCATGGAACCGGTAAGACCGTCAGGGTGCTTGTGTTTGCCAAGGGCGATAAGTTAACTGAAGCGGAACAGGGCGGAGCTGATTATGCCGGTGGTGAAGAGCTGGTCACAAAAATCCAGAAGGAAAACTGGTTTGAATTTGACGTGGTTGTTGCAACCCCGGACATGATGGGTGTTGTCGGAAAGCTCGGCCGTATTCTCGGCCCGAAAGGCTTAATGCCAAACCCGAAAGCCGGAACCGTTACCATGGATGTTGCCAGAGCTATTACTGAAATTAAAGCCGGTAAGATCGAATATCGCCTGGATAAAACCAATATTATCCATTGCCCCATCGGCAAGGTGTCCTTTGGCACACAGAAGCTGCTTGATAACTTCCGCACCCTTATCGACGCCGTCATAAAGGCCAAGCCCGCCGCTGCCAAAGGTCAATACCTCAAGAGCATTACGGTGGCATCTACAATGGGACCGGGTGTGAAGATCAACCAGCAAAGAGTCATGGATTAATAGTTCTTTACAAATAGAACATTGTGTAGTACAATGTTTTTTGTGCGAAAATGCTGTTCCGATAAAACGGTTCGGCAGGAAATGAATATCGGCCATAGACAGCAGGAACCAGTTGGTGTAATGTATAGCATCCTGCCGAGGCAAGCAATCATTGTTAATATACTTGTAAGCAAGCATATTAACAGGGCGTTTTAGTGAATGAGCCCTCTGCATGTCTATGGTTATCCTTGGATGCAGAGGGTTTTCTGTTCTTCCGGGATAGATGATTTTTAAGGTTCAACCTTTTAAATACCCGGGTTGTCCGGGGCAATTAACCAGCAAGGAGGTGCAACAGATGCCAAGTGAAAAAACCCTAAGCACGAAAAAGGCGAAAGTGGAAGAACTGTCCGAGAAGATTAAGAACGCGAAATCTTTCGTTTTGGCCGATTTCAGGGGGCTAACTGTTGAACAGGATACTCAGTTAAGAAAAGCCATGCGCGAAGCCGGAATTGAGTATACCGTTACAAAGAACTCCATTGCCCGTTTTGCAGCAAATGAAAATGGTTATAACGTATTGGACGATTATTTGAAAGGTCCTACCGCCATCGCGATTAGTATGCAGGATCCGGTAGCACCATCAAAGGTTCTGGCTAAATACGCCAAAGATTTTCAAAAGCTGGAGATTAAGGCTGGAGTTGTTGAAGGAAAATTCATAGACATGGAAGGCGTTAAGGAAATTGCCAGCCTGCCGTCCAGGGAAGAACTGGTGGCAAAGACAATGGGCGCATTAGTGGGTCCCTTGTACGGTATCGTCAGTGTTCTGAACGCAAATATCCGTGGCCTGGCAGTAGCGTTGAATGCTATTGCAGAGAAAAAGCAAGCTGAAGCTTAATTTAAAAATGATATGGAGGGTATTATCATGAGTGAAAAATTAACAAATTTGATTGAAGAAATTAAAGGCTTAACCGTTCTCGAACTTTCCCAGCTGGTGAAGGCTCTTGAAGAAGAATTCGGTGTTTCCGCTGCTGCTCCCGTAGCTGTTGCCGCTGCTCCTGCTGCTGCCGCTGCTGCTCCGGTAGAAGAAAAGACCGAATTCGATGTTATCCTGAAGGATGTTGGTCCTGAAAAGATTAAGGTTATCAAGGTTGTTCGTGAAGTTACCAGCCTTGGCCTGAAGGAAGCAAAGGACATGGTTGATGGCGCTCCTTCCACCGTTAAGGAAGGCATTTCCAAGGATGATGCAAATGCTATCGCTGCAAAGTTCAAGGAAGTTGGCGCTACCTGCGAAATCAAGTAAT
>CAYVFB010000166.1:0-3337 GCA_964450305.1 uncultured Ruminiclostridium sp. | reverse complement strand
TAAGGCAGTATTCATTGATACAAATTGTCCTGCATACTTGATCATCGTAAAGGTACTGATTAGCATTCTTGCGATTCCCCATGCACAAACAGTTACAATTGCTATGCCCGAACACTTGGTATACTTCTCTTTACAAAAGAATAAGTATGATGCAATAGCTCCAATTACACTCGGAACCACCAATAACAACGCCATAACTGTCATTAGCCATTCAGAACTTCTGACTACATGATTAAAATCAGCCAGGCATATTGATATGAAGTACAAAATTGCAATCACTCCGGTTTCCTTTGGAGCCAATCCCTTTTTAAGAACGACGCAGAAGCCATAAGTAAATATGCATATTTGAATTATCAGGCCCAAACCATTTATCACCAATACCTGAATATTACTAGAATCAATTTGTGATGATTGCAGCGGTAAGCGAATGATTAGATCAATCAACGTAACAAGTAAAGAACATGTAATTGCTGCATAAAGAACCAACACTAACTTGCTCATTATTCTTCCATCAATAATCGGATTACGGCTGACAACCTTCTTAACCTCATCCTCAGATAGAAGCTCATCTACACTAATCTCTAAAGTCTGTGATAATTTCTTTGTGGTGATCAAATCCGGAAATCGATCACCACATTCCCAACGAGATACGGTCTGTCTTGTTACATATAATTCTTCTGCCAGGGTCTGCTGTGTCATACCTTTTGCTTCTCGAGCTTTTCTAAGCTGTTCACCAAATTCTGTCATGTTATCCGCCTCCAAAATATTTTTTTCGTGATTCTAGTCTGATTGTTTCATGGACACACGATTAATCCAAGCACCGCCTTGGAAAAACCTGTCACCGTATTGGTGACATCACATTTTGAAGGCTGCATTAAGAGTATCATCGAGGATTTTTCTTTAAAATCAGTACGTTCACGGATAATGATGCTGCAGTAAATACAAACTCTCTGCCTGCGCCCATTCTGATCTCCTGTCTGTCACGTACACGCTCAGGTTCCGCGAGAGTGTTCTCTGCATCAGCTTCTCCTGTGAGATATTCCACCCTGTATTCTGACTCCACGTCACAGTCCAGGGTAATCAAAACATCATCTTCATTTTCAGAGAAATTGACAATCTTTATGATAACCTCTTCATCGGAATCCGTGCACACAGAGCACATGGAAGGATAATTCGGGAGTTCTACCGTCTGAATCAGTTCGTCATTCAGATACAAATCAACCTCGGTATCCCTTAAAACATAATGAACCTTATTAAATTCTCCATACCGCACGTTCACATTGACTGGTTCAGCAACAGGCTCAAGCCTGAAGGCACCTCGCATAAGCGTAGCCTGACCATCTCTGAACATCCACCTTAACGGCTCAAGGTTAAACAGCATCCACGGATCCCTCGGATTCGGGTTCATACGGTCATAGAAGCTGAAGGGCTTCGGTGCGCAAAGCATTCCCACACCGGTCTCCTGCCCTTTCTCCATATAGAGCTCTGCTTCAAATTCATATTCTCTTTTACCAACATCAGCATCGGTTCCGAGTGCTACTACCGAATTTACCTTAAATGGAGGTTTTTTGCGTGACATCTCATTGTCTTCGTCCTCGACCACCATTTTGCAGTCATCTATATCAATCGCCTTGCCGAAAATATTCTTATAGGGTTTTGCTTCGATTCCATTAAGCCTTGCGTTCCGATATTTGGCTCCGAAATCACCGGTAATGATCGGAAGCCCGTGAAGCTCACGATAAATCTTCCCTGTCTCCTCATCAGAAGCAATTACCTTCTCCCCCCGGTTCTTACCGAACAGCTTAAACACATAGTAACTTGGAATGCCATAGCTTCTGTAATTGTCGTAGATCAGAAGATTTGGATACCACGAGTAAAAATGTACATGCTCAAAGAGCGGGGCATATGAGCACAGCTTCACTTTATCCTGATTGCGCTCGAACCCAACCATGAACATGGCCTCTGAGACAGCTGCACGAAGCTGTCCCTCATATGTCTGGTTAACAGCAAACTCCCCGACAAAAACATCAGGCTTTGTACGGTCATAATCATCATATATGCCGACCTTCTCAGCATAGAACTCAGGCATGTTGTAGTAATGATCATCAACAATATCGCACTTTGTCCTCTCACTGCGGTCATTGGAGAGGATGAGCATATCAGGGTATTCGTTAAGGACGGCCTTGCGAATCAGCTCATATCGGCTCTCATATTCAGGGCCGCTGTTCTCGTTGCCTATCTCCAGATATTTAATAGAAAAAGGAGCCGGATGTCCCATACGTGCACGCAGACCGCCCCACCTGGAATCGGCAGGTCCCATCGCATATTCCAGGGCATCAAGTGTATCCTGTATGATATCCTCCATTTCCTTATCGTTAAAGTAATATGGACCGCGTCCCTGACAGGTCATGCCGCAGTTGCACACATAAAGAGCCTGTAGGTTCAGGTCCTCACAGAGCTGCAGATACTCATGAAACCCCAGTCCGTTAGTCGTGCGGTAATGCCACAGGAGCCAGTGACTTGGGCGTTCCCATACCGGCCCGACTGTTTTCCTGAAGAACATGGCAGTCTCCATAGTGAAGCCTTCTACGATGCACCCTCCCGGAAACCTTAGAAACGCGGGCTTCATCTCCTGAAGCTTCATCACCAGGTCCTTTCTGAGGCCATGGTTCATAAATGTATCGGAAGGCATCAGTGACATAAACCCAAAAGCAACATCACCGCCATCAGGAGCAGTAATCACAAACTCAGCTGTTCCTGTGGTTGCCGCTGAAGAAAGAACAGCGTCATATCTGGTCCATTCCGGGTTATTAACCTCAATTGAAGCTTTAGAAAGCTCCTGTTTCCCATAAACCGGACCATCTGTTGTATTCACGCCCTCCACTGACTCTGTGCGTATAACAGATAATTCGAGCTTGACCCTTTCTGAAGCTTTGGCAAACATGTAAAAATGATAGCTTCTTCCCGCCTCCTGCGGAACTCCGGCATATCCGATATTCCTTATACTTCCATTCTTGCGAAAGCTGACCTTCAGCGACACCTTCCGGTTGACATTCAGTGTATCTGTATCATCAAGTTCCATCTCCGCGTTATCGCAGTACCAGGCAGGGACGGGTGTAGCTTTCACTTTTCCATTGGTGACCCAGTCGGTCATGCCCTCACCATTGTTGAACTCGTCAATCCATCCGGTTGGAGAAACAAAGGTCTTTCCTGAATCCGGTGTTATACAGCCATCCGGGATCAGGGAATCCTCGAACGACCTGTTTCTGAGCATCTCCGGATATAAGCCTCCGTCTCCCGCGTGGCTGATGTCCTCAAAAAATATACCGTATAAATC
>CAYVFB010000165.1:0-3428 GCA_964450305.1 uncultured Ruminiclostridium sp. | reverse complement strand
TGAACGAAGGATCATTCGTTTTAAACCAAATAAAGTACGCAAACGTGATGTAAATGATTCGCAAAGGAGGTGTTTGAATGGCGATCACTTTTTTAGGGCTGGACACGGCTGTATCCGGTATGCACACCAACCAGAAGTCTCTGGAGGTAACCGGTCATAACATATCCAACCTGTCTACCCAGGGTTATACACGGCAGCAGGCTATCATACAAACCGCCAATACCCGCCAGGTCGCCAATTCCTGGCTTGAGATGGGCACCTCTGTGCAGGAAATACGCCAAATCAGGAATACCTTCCTGGATAATATCTACCGAAGGGAAATGAACGGTTACGGGTATTGGGAGGCCAGGGCCAACAGCACGAAGGATCTGGAAGCTATCCTGGGGGAACCCATGCTGGACGGCCTGCAAACGTCATTAAATGAATTTTGGGATTCCTGGCAGGAGCTTGCCAAGGCACCCGACAGCCTTACCGTCAGGGCGCTGGTACGGCAGCGGGGTGAAGCGCTGGCCTACCATATGAACCATATGGGCTCCCAGATCAACAAGCTTCAGGATGATATCAATACTGAAATAACAAAAAGAATCAGTGAGGTGAACGGGATAACCCGTGAAATTGCCAAACTGAATGTTGCCATCGCAAAAGCCGAAGTGGCGCAAAACAAGGCAAACGATTATTACGATCAGAGAAACCACCTGGTAGATCAGCTTTCAAAGCTGGTACAAGCCGAGATCAGAGAAAACCAGGACGGTCAGATGGATGTTATTGTTGGTGGTTATTACCTTGTGACGAAGGCGAGCAGCACCAACCTTGTTGCTTCCCAGAACTCATCTCTTTCACACTTTGTCACCCCAAGGGTGGAGGGCCTGAACGTAGCCCTCGATGTGGGGGAAGGTACACTGAAGGGCTTGCTGGAATCCAGAGGTCAGGTCAGCGGTGCGAAGGGAAGCTTTGATAACGGATCACCAAACACAACAGCCGATATCACCCTGGCAGTGGACATTTCCTCTGCCGCACAGCTGGCTGGTCTTAAGGGCAATGCCGCCAGCCTTGTTCAGGAGTTGAAAACCAGGGGCTTGAATTACAACCTTCGCCTGGTTACATACGACGGAAACGGAGTGGTTTCCAACAACAATTATGCCACTAATCAAGCAGACTTTATGGCGGCGATAAATGGCTTGGCGGCTACCGGCGTCAGCAACGCAAATTTTGGGGATGTTGTCACCGAATTGACAGGGGCTACACCCTTTATGGCGGGTGCTAACCGATATGTATTCACCTATACCGCCGAAAGCATCAACGGAAACGGTGTAACCACCTCCGATGCCCAGGTGAGCCAGTATGTAAATCTGTTGAAACAGAGCAACCTGAAGGTTTCCGTGATCACCTCCCCATCGGAATTTGAAGATGGAGATCCCACGGAACAGGGCTGGGACGCCATCACCAATGCAACAGGAGGAAGCTTGTATGATCTGACAACCCCCACGGCAGATCTCCCCGGATTGTATGCAAAAATCGGTGCGGATACCGCAGTTGATGTCAATAAGGGAATTGTTACGGTGAATGATTCGCTGGATATCATCTCTTCAGTCAGGAAGATGTTAAACGGGATTATTAATGTGGTAGCCAGGGAAGTCAACCGTCTGCAGCTGAATGGAAAAACATTGCAGGGCACTGATGGCGGGCCGTTCTTCGAGCCCATTGAGGGTTCTCTTCCTATGGAGATGGGGAATATTCGTGTTGCAACTGCGATGAAGGATTTGAATAATATCGTTGCTTCTGCCGACGGATCCAACGGGGATAACACGATTGCGCTGCAGGTGGCCCACCTGCGTAACGAGGCGCTGATGCGCGGATCAACCCAAACCCTCAGCTTTGATGATTACTATCAGAACATCATTCTGCGTATTGGAAATATAGGGAATATGGCACAGCAGACAGCGGCCAACCAGCAGGCCCTTGTTCAGGCCGCTGACAATGACCGGCAGACGGTTATGGGGGTTTCACTGGACGAGGAAATGAGCAATATGATTCGATACAAATATGCATATAACGCGGCCACAAAAACCATCAGCATGATCAATGAGATGCTGGACACGCTGATTCACCGGACTGGTCTTTCGGGCAGGTAAAAATAAGGAGCGGATGATATGAACAACACAACCTTTATTGGCCTGGATATCGCCACCAGAGGTCTGTATACCGCACAGCGGGGGCTTACCAATGTAAACCACAATATAGACAATATCAACACCCCGGGTTATTCCCGGCAGGTTTTGCAGCAGCAGGCCGCCAGGCCCATGATGGCAGCCGATGGCAGTGGAATGCTGGGTACCGGTTCAGATGTAACGGGTGTAAATAGGGTGCGGGATGAATATCTGGATACGAAATACCGCAGCGAAGCTCAGGCGTTGGGTGAATGGGACATTAAAAATACGCTTCTTGAGGAAATGCAGACCATGTATAACGAACCTTCAAAAAGCGGCTTTAATACCGTTTTAAACGAGTTTTATGACAATCTGCAGCGCCTGTCCTCCGATCCGTCAAACCTGTCGTCCAGGGCTGCGGTTAAGGAAAAAGCCATTGCCGTGACGAAGTATTTTAACAGCGTGGCTTCGCATTTTGAGTATCTGCAGAACGATGTAAACAACCTTGTTTATGCCAAAGTGAATGAGATCAACTCGCTGGCCGATCAGATCGTCAAGCTGAACCAACAGGTTTATAATTATGAAATAACCGGCAATACCGCCAACGACCTGCGGGATCAGCGGGGTGACTTAGTAGACAGGCTTTCACGGCTTGTCAATATACAAGCCTATGAAACTGTAACCGGGAAGCTGCCCAATGGCCAGGACGATTTGCGTTTCAGTGTAACCATCAGCGGTAAGGCACTCGTAGATCATACGCTGGTATCCCATCTGAAAACCGAACAGCGCAGCGACAGGCGCAACCCCGAGGATCTTGACAACCTCTACGATATCGGATGGGCCGACGGCAACACTTTAGCCATTCGGTCCGGTGAGTTGAAGGGCTATCTGGACATCCGGGACGGCAACGACGGCTTGAACGGAGGCGCCGACTACAGGGGCATTCCCCATTATCAGCGCAAGATGAATGAATTTGTTCGTGTTTTCGCAAGAACCTTTAATGAAGGGGTTGTAGACACCGATGGCGATGGTGCTTTAGACAAGGTGAACGGACATGTGGACGGATATACCCTGAATTCAGTGGCTGGAGATCCGCCTGCGGGCGTAAGGTTTTTCACCATGCTGGATGAAAATGGCAAGCCTTTGGGCAGCGCCGGATTTGCAGCCGGTGCGGGAGCTGTGGTGGATGATCCGCTTACAACGGGTTCAAATGAGTATTACGATGCAATGTACCAGCAGATCACCGCGAAGAACTTCTCCATCAGCAGTGAAATTGATGAT
>CAYVFB010000164.1:0-3537 GCA_964450305.1 uncultured Ruminiclostridium sp. | reverse complement strand
CGAACGGTCTCCCCGGGTGTGTTGCGATTGCAAGCAATCGCTTCCGTTGTTATAATTTCCCAAAGGAAGGCTGACGGCTTTATCCTCAGCAAAGAGAATAAACCTCGTTCAGAGCGGTTATTTGTTGATGGTTTATTTCCAGATACCCAATGAAGGCATCGCTCGTATAAGGAACGATGACTTTCGAGCAGGTGTGAGCCCTGAGCTTTTTACGAATATGTGATGCGGAATAGCCGGAATGAAGCCCGTCCACCAGATAACAAACAGCCCCAACAGGTGTGGAAATGAGATCTTTAACAAAAATCCGGGTGTTTTTCCCAAGTTCCTTTAACAGCATGTCCATGACCTCCCCAAGTTCATTGTATCCAATAATATGCGGCAGACAATTTGATTATGCTGTACAGGCTTTATGGGACGGAGTGCTGTTATCTGGTAAGATAAGCAGTATATAGTAACTAATCACATGTGCTTGATATTAGGCTCGAAACAGTGTATGATACATAATTAAGTTTGCTTAAAATATGTTTCCAGCCAACATCATTGAGGTTAAATCACCGGATACAAACAGCGTTTGTTTTGGTACCCCATAGAACTAATTGATGAATAGGTGAAAGCTTTGAAAAGAAACTCCTCACATGAAATAGATATGTGCAGCGGACCTTTATTCACAAAAATTGTGATGTTTTCTCTTCCGCTGATGTTATCCGGCATTTTGCAGCTTCTGTACAATGCCGCTGATATCATCGTTGTGGGTCGGTTTGCAGGGCCCACTGCGCTTGCTGCTGTTGGCTCGACTGGGTCGCTCACTAACCTGATTGTCAGTGTGTTTATGGGCCTTTCAGTAGGCTCAAGTGTTGCTGTGGCACAGTATTATGGTGCGGGTGATTATCACCATGTCAATGAGGTGGTTCATACCTCTGTTGCGACCAGTCTTGTTGCCAGCGTTATTGTCAGTATCTTTGGCATTACCATGGCTGAAAAGCTTCTTACCGCCATGGGTACGCCACCTGATGTGTTGTCACAGGCGACCCTGTACTTAAGGATTTACTTTGCCGGCATGCCGGCTTCCATGCTCTTTAATTATGGAAGCTCTATTCTTCGCGCAGTAGGGGACACCAAAAGACCACTGATTTATTTAACTATATCCGGGGTTCTGAATGTTGTGCTGAACCTTGTCTTTGTTATTTTCTTTCATATGGGTGTGGCAGGGGTTGCCCTGGCGACTATCATTTCCCAAGTTCTGTCGGCAGTACTGGTGGTTATTTGTCTTGTTCAGTTTAACGGTGCTGTCAAATTGGATATACGTTCTATCCGGTTTCATAAGGACAAGCTGTTACAGCTGATTCGGATAGGCCTGCCGGCGGGCCTGCAGGGCTCGATCTTTTCGCTTTCAAATGTACTGATACAGTCCTCCGTCAATTCCTTTGGATCGTCTGTGATGGCCGGGAACTCCGCAGCCCAGAATATTGAGGGCTTCATTTATGTTGCGATGAATACAATCTATCATACGGCATTAACCTTTACCGGGCAGAATGTCGGTGCCAGAGAATATAAGCGCGTAAGGCGGGTTTTTTGGATCTGCTCCATGCTGGTGACGGGTATTGGCCTTGTTATGGGCTTTTCTGCGCTTTTAGGCGGGCAGTTCCTGCTGGGCATTTATGCGCCGGGGAATGCAGAAGTGATTGGTTACGGATTAATTCGGATGTCAATCATCTGCAGCACCTACTTTCTGTGCGGGCTGATGGATACTTTCGTGGGCATGCTAAGGGGGATGGGAGCATCTCTGACCCCCATGCTTGTATCTATCATCGGCGTATGCGGCTTTCGAATAGCCTGGGTTTATACAGTATTTGCACAGCACCGGACACTTGAAACGCTGTACTATTCCTATCCGGTATCCTGGATTGTTACCGCTTTTATTCACCTGATCTGTTATTTTATCATTATCCGAAGGCTGGAGCTTGGGAAAGGAAGAAACCTTGCCGGGTGGAAGGCGAAGGAGAAACCGGCGTAAAAGCCCATCCTCTTATCAGGAACACTATCTGGCCTACAGAATATGATACCATGCCATAAATGCGCAGAATACTAGCCCTGACAGGTTCCACACAACCGATATGGGATTTGGTGCATGACGGCTCAATTTTCTGTAAATCATGTATCCGACAGCCGTTGTACATGCACCAAGAATCACCCAACCACACAGTTTTATGGGCAGAAGATAGGTCAGCAGGGAAAAAGCTGAGATTCCATGAATGATTAGCAGGCAAAGGACACTGAACGAAATCAACTGCAACAGCGAGCAAATCAGGAAGACACTCTTAAAATCCTTTTTTCTCCTTGTGAAAAAGAAGAACATTTCTCTTAGAAGACAGATAATCGTAAGCAAAATAAAAAACACCGGAGCAAGCACCTGCGCCAAGCTGACTTGCCAGCCCGGTACTTTTGTATAGCTGATGGCGGTTTCGGCAGCGAGTATGACTTTACCGTCTCTTTCAATAAACTTCATTAGCCCTGCGGGTGATGTATATAAGTCTTCCCCGATCAGAACCATCCGCCCATTGTTCAGATAATAGCCATCGGAGGCGGAACCTTCTATTTTTAGTGTTTTTCCCGGTACCAGCAGGCGCAGAATTTTCTCCGGTGTTTTAAAGCTGGACCAGTTGTTTGCATAAAAACCAGATATGTTAATGGATGCTTTCCCGGTATCATTACCGACTGGATTGGCTCTGCCATAAAGCAATTCTGTCGCTTTGTCCATCACCGCATTGATTTCCTGCTCTGGAAGGTAGGTATTGAAGGACAGGAAGAACCCTGTGTTTACCTCGGGGTAAAGAGCTATACGGGTGAAAAAGTGAAGGGTTTCACCCTTTTTATCATAGTAGAGCTGCATAGCCCAGTTCTTGAGTGATTACCAGCGTGTCACCCTGGGAAGGATTGGTCACAGACCTATCACTGGTTTGTTGGGTATCCTGATGTGTTCTGGCTTGGGTATATTCAGTCGTATGTTCTGTGTTGATTTGCTGGCTATCAGCTTGGGTTAAACCGGCCACAGGCTCTTCAATGGTGTGTTGAGTGTTCTGTGCGGATGCGGGAGCTACAAAACCTGAAATGACCAATAAAAAGCAAATGACTCCACATATCAATTTTAACATTGTGATTGCCTCCAAAGAAAAATTTTCACTAAGGGACATTCTAACGAATATTCCTGAAATGCCCCTGATGTTTTTCTTAAATCTTCCTTAAATGTGGTTATTCCGAATTCCTTAGGCTGTTTCATTATGGTATAATGGTTTTGTTCCAGGTGATAAACGAAAGGCTTGAATCGAGGTGTATGGATGAATATCCTGGTTGCAGAGGATGAAACCGATATCCGTAAGCTACTTCAGATTAACCTGGAGGACGAGGGATACACTGTGTTTCCCGCAAGAGACGGGCTGGAGGCCTTGGAAATATTGAAAAAAGAAGAGGTGCATCTGGCTATTCTGGATGTGATGATGCCGCGACTGGATGGTTTCAACCTGCTGCGTAAAATGCGGG
>CAYVFB010000163.1:0-3788 GCA_964450305.1 uncultured Ruminiclostridium sp. | reverse complement strand
TGCCCCTGGTGGGGCAGTCCAGTATGAGAATGTCACTGTTTTTTGCCAGCCATTTTGAGAAAACAACCTTCTGCTTGTTGCCCCCGGACAGCTCCTTGCAAAGCTGATTCCCGTTGCGGCATTTAATGCTCAGCGTTTCAATCTGCTCGTTGGTCATCCGGCTTTCACTCTGCCTTGTAATAAGCCCCAAAGCCTTGCTTAAGCTTTGAAGTGAGGGCAAAACAACATTGTCTTTGACGCTGGCACTGAGAATGATGGCTTCCCGGTCCCTTTCCTTTGATACATAGGCCATGCCGCTACGAATTGCTGTGTTCGGGTTTTTCACGCGAACATTGCTGCGCTTGAGGGTTACTTCCCCTGTAATGGGTTTATCAATTCCGAACAATACCCGCCCCAGCTCGTGCATTCCGCAGTCGGAAAGTCCGCCGATTCCCAGAATTTCACCCTGATGCAGTTCAAGGCTGAAGCTTTCAAGAATTCCCGATGTGACATTTTTAGCCTCCAAAACAACCTCTTCGCCAAAGCTCCCGTCATCATCGGAACGATAATAGCTGCCTGTAAGCTCGCGGCCAACCATCAGCGTACGCATCTTTTCAACGCTGATTGCCTCTTTTCCCAGAGTATCGATAACAGCGCCGTCGCGCAGAACCGTGATCGAATTACATACCGAAATAAGCTCATCCAGATCGTGTGAAATGAAAAGTATGGCTTTGTTCTCTTCGTGCAGCCGATTGATCAGCTTGTATAATATGCTCCGGCCCCTTTGGGCCAGCGCAGTGGTTGTCTCATCAATAATAAGAAGATCCGGATTGGCGTACATCGCCCTGGCGATTTCAACGATCTTTCGCTCTTCAAAATTCAGCTGATTGATCATGGTATCAGGCTGGATGTCGTTCACGCCTATGCTATGAAGCACTTCAGCCGCACGACTGTTTATCTCTTTCATGCGAATAAAACCACGCTTTGAAAACTCCTCCAGCCTTCCTGTAAAAATGTTTGATGCAACGGTGATTCCGGGAATTGTGCCCATTTCCTGAATGATCATGCTGATACCATGATTCTGTGCGTCAACCATATTTTTGGGGGTATAGGGTTTGGATTTCCATTCGAAGCAGCCGCTGTCTTGAAACTGTGCACCGGCAATAATCGTTGCAAGGGTAGACTTTCCGGAGCCGTTTTCGCCAATGAGCCCCCTGATTTCGCCACGCCGGATTTCAATATCCACATCAATCAAGGCGCGAGTTGGGCCGAATGCTTTACTGACCTTTTTTGCGGACAACAATAACTGTTCATTCATATTCCATTCACCTCTTGAATTACCAGCGATCTATACAGATTTTGCAGCAGCAAAAAAACGACAAAGGTATAACATTTGAAACAACCCAAAACCTTCCGGTTCATTATCATTGTATAATGATCCCTTTGCCCTGTCTTATCACTTTCCCAATTTTCAATTGTCATTTTTCAAATGCAGAAGGAATTGATCAAATCAGGCCTTTAGAAGAGGGTGCAGATGTGAAAATAAAAGATCGGAATCTCCGGTATAGCTGATTCCTGAAAAGCCCAGCACCTTCAGGTCGTCTCTGAGTAAACTGTGTGCCATACCTTTCTTAAATTCATAGGGAGAGATTCCTGTAATTTTTTTAAACGTTCGATAAAAGGTTGGAAGGCTGTAAAACCCACATTCCTGGGCAATTTCAATGATTGGAGCTTCGGTTTTCAGAAGTGATTTTGCATGATTGATGCGAACGATCTGCAAATAAAATAAAACCGAGAGCCCTGTTTTTTCTCTGAAGAATTTGCTTAGTGTCAGATCACTCATATTCAATGCTCCGGCGATGGCAGTGATGGATAAATTTTCTACATGATGCTCTGTAATATAGTTGATGATGGTGCTGATTTTACTTAAGTCCTCGGCTTTAGGCCCCTTTTTGACAATCCCGTAGGGACAATACCGAAAAATATGCCCGACAAGCTCATATACATAAGACCATAAATAAAACTGATACCCTTCTTTCTTTTTGATTAGCTCGATACCGATCTTTGCAAGAATGGATTTTATACTGTCAACGGCTTCTTTCCCTAAATCCAGGCTTGCTGTATTTAAATTGAACTGGTATAGTTCTTCACTGCCATATACTCTGCTGATGACTTCCGGAACGAATTGAAGGATATAGGCTAAATCGTTATTCCCTTTAATAGAATGAATCTGGTTGCTGTTTATTAAAATGATATCACCGGTTTTCAGATTGTATTTTGTGTTATCTACAGTTAATTGCAGCTCACCGGAGAGCAAAAAAAGAATTTCAATCTCTTTGTGCCAGTGCGCCCAGGTATCTTCAATGGAGGATAAAACATATTGCACAGGCGCTGCATCACTAAAGCTCATATCCTGAAAGAAATAAAACTCATTCATTGTAAGTTCCTCTCCCCATTTTGAATATCAAAGGAAGACAAAGAAATTACATGAAGCTAGCTTAGAAGCAGTTGCAAAGCACGCAAAAGAGTTGGGTGAGGGTTTATGAATCTTATTAATCATTTTACCATAATTTTTTGAAAAAAGCAGCCTTCATTTCGTTCATTGCTACAGGCTGTAAAGTCAGAGAGTTACTCCTGTGAAACCTGCCAAGGTTTCGTGTTGTTTGAAAGCCATTTTATATATGAATACTACTTTTAAATCATTTTACATACCACATATAGGAACGTATGGTATATCCATAACTGAAGCCTTGCTTATGGCGGAATGGATCAAAGAACTTAACATGCCTGATTATATTTTAAGCAGTACACTAATACGAGCAAGTAAAACCGTACAAATTCTGAGCAATAAGACTGATGTTGAAGTTTTCTCAGCTTCGACTTTTTTACGAACACCCCTTGCCTTGTTACTGTAATATCCATAGTATCTGACAAGCTGTCCGCCTTGTAGACAGATAATAACCTGCAGAATCAAAGAACAGTGTGGGCCCTATTCCCTTAGCAGCTTCTGAATGCCCAGGTCAATGGATTGCTTCAGAAGCTCCCGTTCCTCCTCTATTCCGTCAAAGGATCTGCATATGCGAATGATAAGCCCCCACAGGTTAAGCTCCCTGACTGGAATGGGCTTGCCATCAAAATACGATTTCAGATATACCCTGCCGATAAATTCTCCTGCCTGCTTCTGTGCCAGTTGCTCAAAATTTGATCTCTCCCCCGGAGGCGTGCCGTGTTTAAGCAAATAATATGTTCGTGCAACATCGGACAGGGGATCTCCGCAGTAAGCATCTACCCAGTCAATCACACGCATTTTATTGGTATCATCCACGATGATGTTTTCCGGGTGCAGATCACCATGGCATAAAGCTTTCTTGTCAGAATTGTTCAAAAATGCTATGAGCTTGTTTAAACTGTCTGGGTCAATGTCCTTAAATTGAAGCAATCGCTCTTCAAATTTTTCTGTAACTGTTTTCAACCCCGTGATGGTGTTCTCGTGGATCTTTCGATGAAGCTTGCCCATTTGCTGAACGTTCTTTTTGAGTCGCAATATGTTTTTACTCATTACCGAAGACAGCGACCCTCCGCGGATGTATTCAAGCTTGAGTACCTGCTTTCCGTCCTGCTCGGTTAACCCGAAGAACTTCGGAGCAATGCTGCAGACTTCGGCAACCTTTTGAGAAATATCGGCTTCATACTGTATTTGCTCGATAGCTACCCATTCCTTATAAACCTTGAAGGCCTGTCCGTCCTTTTCATATACATCGGCCTGCCGACCGGCTCCGATTGATTTCATATCCATAAACTGCCTCCAA
>CAYVFB010000162.1:0-3843 GCA_964450305.1 uncultured Ruminiclostridium sp. | reverse complement strand
GCCCATGCAACCCGGGTGTGTTGCGATTGCAAGCAATCGCTTCCGTTGTTATAAATAAGTTTAGCTTTGCGTTTGATTGAACCCGGGCGGTATTGCTAAAACAGGGGTTTTCCACCGGAACAACAGCGTTCTTGATGCCGTAGAAGATTACAGGTTTTCTTTCGCGTCTGCGATAAACTGTTTCAAGTCGGCCTCTTCATCCGTAGATAAGACTTTTGTTAAATCCAGCGCAAGGAGCAGGTGCTCTCCTGACTTAATAACACCGGACAGAAACCTTTTATCTATTCCGGTGATGGAGGGGGGAGTGGTCTCTACATTGGCCTCCTCCACTTTGATGATTTCTGAAACCTTATCAACCGTGAAGCCTATTTGAATATCATTGTACCAAACGATGATGATCTTGCTGTTCTCATCAAAAGCCTGATCTTCCATTCCCAGGCGCTTTCTGAGATTAAAAATGGTTAAGACCTGACCCCTGAGGTTTAAAAGCCCCTCAATAAAGGGAGGTGTATTTGGAACCTTCAGCATATCCTGGATCTTTGAGATTTCCCGGACAAGATTAATGTCTACACCAAACTCCTCTTTGCCAACAGAAAATTTTACATATTGCCGGATTGCCATGGAATTACCCCCTAAATCCTGATCATTAGCCATCAGGATGTCAATACTATTCTTTTACCATTTTATCAACAAGATAAACAAGGTTCAACTCGAAAAAGAGTGAAATAAATTCTTGAAAGATCCTCTGGACATGCTTCAAGATTTCTTATATAGTAGTAGCATATACTAATACGGGAGGAATAATGATGAAAACGCCTTTTGTCAATCTCAGCCAATTAAAAGCCATTGTTCAGGATTATCCAACTCCTTTTCATCTGTATGACGAAAAAGGAATCCGTGAAAATGCCCGCAGGCTTAAACGGGCTTTTTCGTGGAATAAGGGTTTTAAGGAGTACTTTGCGGTGAAGGCCACTCCCAACCCTGCGATTTTGAAAATTCTACGGGAAGAGGGTTGCGGTGCAGACTGTTCGTCTTATACAGAGCTGATGCTCGCTGAAGCTGTGGGCTTTTGCGCAGATGAGATCATGTTTTCGTCAAACGTGACTCCCGCCGAAGATTTTCAGTACGCACACCGGCTCGGTGCCATGATTAATCTGGATGATTTTTCCCATATTGACTTTCTCGAAAAAACCGCTGGCATACCGCATCGCATTTGCTGCCGTTATAACCCGGGAGGATCCTTTGTGGTGAACAATACTATCATGGATACGCCGGGAGAGGCAAAATACGGGTTTACGAGGCCTCAGCTGCTTGATGGCTTTAAGCTGCTGATGACCAAAGGGGTTACCGAGTTTGGGCTTCATGCCTTTTTAGCGAGTAATTCAGTGGAAACTGAGTATTATCCCACTTTGGCACGTCAGCTTTTCGAACTGGCGCGGGAGCTTCAACGGGAAACAGGTTGCAAAATTACCTTCATTAACCTTTCAGGAGGGATTGGCATACCATATCAACCAGGCCAGGAACCCGTCGATATAGAGAAAATCGGTCGCGATGTGCAGAAGGTCTTTCAGGAAATCCTGGTTCCGGCGGGGATGGGGGATGTTTCCCTGTTTACCGAGCTTGGAAGGTTCATGCTTGCTCCCTATGGATGTCTGGTAAGCAGGGTCATCCACCAAAAACAGACTTACAAAAGCTATATTGGCCTGGATGCCTGTGCCGTCAACCTGATGCGCCCCGCCATTTATAAAGCGTATCATCACATCACTGTTATGGGCAAAGAAAACGAACCCTGTGACAGGATATATGATGTCACAGGGGGATTGTGTGAAAACAATGATAAGTTTGCGGTAAACCGCAGCCTTCCGAGGATAGAAACCGGAGATTTGGTGGTGATCCATGATACCGGAGCCCATGGTCATGCCATGGGCTACAACTATAACGGAAAACTTCGTTCGGCAGAGGTGCTTTTGAAAGAGGATGGGTCAACACAACTGATCCGGCGTGCTGAAACCCCAGCCGATTATTTTGCCACATTGGACTTTACCGGTCTTTTCAAAAAGGACTGATACAGGAGCCGGCTCGGAAGCCTCGCTTAATAGAACTATGCGAAGAGGCTTGCAATTCCGAACGGTCTCCTTAGAACCGTCTAGGAACCAGCATGCAATTCCATACGGTCTCCAAGGAGCCGCCCCGGGACCAACCTGCAATTCCGAATGGTCTTCTAGGAGTCGGCTCGGAACCCTCGCTTAATATGATCGACTCATGTCCTGTATGAGCCGTTTATTTTCACGTAATCATAGGAGAAGTCACAGGTCCACATGGTATCTTCGACGTTTCCTGCTTTCAGATCCACCGTAATCAATATTTCATTTTTCTTCAGGATGGAAAGGGCTTTTTCTTCATCAAACCGAAGGCCGGTTCCATTTTCGCACATCAAAAGGTCCCCAATCCAGACATCCACCGTGTCCGGGTTGAAATCAGCACCCGAATAGCCAGCAGCAGTTAAGATTCGGCCCCAGTTGGCATCCTGCCCGAAAAGAGCTGTTTTGACCAGAGGCGATTTACTAATGGCGTTAGCAATTGTATGGGCACTTTCGCTGTCAGGGGCATGCTTAACCTTAACTTCCACAAGCTTCGTCGCCCCTTCGCCATCTTTGGCAAGCATTTTTGATAGCGTGGCGGATACATATTCCAGCCCCTCGACAAAAGCGCTGTAATCACTGTTTTCGCATGTTATTTCCGGATTCCCGGCAAAACCGTTTGCCAGAAGCAGTACCTTGTCACATACGCTGGTATCGCCATCAACTGAAACACGATTAAAGGATTTATCCACGGTCGCACTCAGCGCTTTTTGCAGAAGCTCTTTGGAGATGGCGGCATCGGTCAGTAAAACACCTATCATCGTAGCCATGTTTGGATGAATCATCCCGGAACCCTTTGCCATACCAAAGATGGATGCGGTTTTTCCTGAAAGCTCGATCTTCACAGAAACCAGTTTGGGAAAAGTATCTGTAGTCATGATGGCTTCAATGGCATTGGCTGCGCCTTCAGTGCTTAATTGGACGAAGGCCTCCTGAAGCCCTGCTTCTATTTTATCCATTGGCAGACGGTACCCGATAACACCTGTAGATCCAAGCAGCACCTGCTCTTTCTGACATCCCAGCAAACTGGCGGCAAGCTCGGCAAAGTGTTCGGTATCGGCGTCTCCCTCCGGGCCGGCACAGGCGTTGGCGTTTCCGCTGTTGATTGCAATCGCCTGAACAGGGTTGGCTATCTGTTTCATGGACCATTTCACCGAATGGCCTTTTACGACATTCTTTGTAAACACTCCGGCTGCAATTGCCGGTTTATCGGACAGGATCAAAGCCAGATCACGTTTCCCGTTTTTCTTGATGCCGCACGCAACACCTGCGGCTTGATATCCCTTTGGTAGTTGAATGTTCTTCTCCATGTCCATTCCTCCAAATGATTAAATATACATTAGATTGCATAATTATACAATGAACAAATTCTGAAGTCAACATGTATTTTCATGTTTTTCTTTCAATAGCCATGTGCTTCGAAGAATGTTTCCTTTCGTCATTAAAATCTCCGAATCATGATAACTTTCGCGGATTGTGACTCGTAATAACAGAAGTTACTGTTTACCCCTGTTTAATAAGTCTCCAAGTTACTATTGAGGTATGTGTATCATATTAAACATAATAATGTCATCCTGAGCGTGGCGAAGGATCTTGTCAGGAGTAATAAGGAGATCCTTTACTTCATTCAGGATGACAGGTACTTCGTTCAGCAGGCTGCGCCTGCTTACCTGTAACTTGATTTCACATGGTTTGGGGACAT
>CAYVFB010000161.1:0-3946 GCA_964450305.1 uncultured Ruminiclostridium sp. | reverse complement strand
TAAAAATGTGATGCTATAGTTTAGATATAGAAAAGCAATTTCTTATCTAGTCTAGGATATGCACCTGTAAAAGCCAAATGATTACAGGTGAACGCTGACGATGCATGACCGACAATAGATTGGTTTATCTCTGTTCTTTGAATTCAGGTAACAAGCGATTTTTTATGGAGGTGCGGATAAAGATGACTAGGGTCAAGTTTTTCAAAATCATCGCTCTTATTCTTATTGTACTGCTTTTTACATGCGGCTGCAAAGAATCCAAACCCACACAGGGCAGTGGAAGCTCACCGCTTTCCATTTACCCCGCCATGGTTGAAATGCCGGCGGGAGAAAACATACAGCTGCTGGTTAAGGACGATTCCGAAGCTGTCCAAAACACAGATATTGAGTGGGTAAGCAGCGATCCCGGTATTGCTGAAATTTCACCGGAAGGAATGGTGAACGCAATATCTGAGGGGGAAGCCATTATTGATGCAGCACTGGCAAAAGATAACGATAAACAGGGAAGATGCCGCGTTATCGTTCATTCGGATGGGCCTATCCTGCTATATGAAACAGATAGGATAGATCCTGTGGAAAGCTCGAATACACCCATCGGTTCTCCGGCAGGTTCAGGAACACAGGGGTCTGCCGGAGGCGGCGGCTTACCAGGCGGAGGCGGCGGCCAGTCCAATGATCCGCCGGATGTCCCCAATGATCCGCCGGATACCCCCGATAAGCCACAGGATGATCCTGGTTCAGAGACTGCCGTCAATGAAAATATTCCTGTGGAACACGATCCCGAAGTGGATCTGCCGACAGAGATCGACCCAAAACAGGATGAATTTGAGTGGTTTATTAAAGTAGACAAAAAGGTGGAGAAAGATATAGAAAGTCCCGATGTGCCAATGAAAGTGATTTATCATTTAAAACTCAATGCGAAGAAATATCAGGGGAAAAACTGCAGGGGCACGTATTTGGGACAGGCTGAACTGCACATGAAGATTGACACAAGTGAAATAACAAAACAAGTCATGGAAAACACCCAAGGCAAGATGTCAAAGTTTCAAATAAATATCGAGCAGAAATTCGAAATACCATTACTTACATTTGATGTGGTCAAATTCAATTTGGATGACGTTCTATCACATCTGGGAGACACCACCGATTATACTAAGGAAGAAATCATTTTTATGGAATCATTAGGAAAGCTTACAGCGGGGGGTGGTATGGCTTTAGATTCATTTTCTGCATTTACGCAGGGGAAGTTTTCAACCTCTACCTTAGATTCGACAGGAATAGGTCTTGACTATGAGAAGGTTTTTCCCTCTCCCGGAGAAATGTCTTACAGAATGGATATCTCCTCTGATGGTCGCGTAACTATCGATATATATGATTTACAAATTACCTTTGATGGTCAGCTTACCAGAAAAAAATGTGTACCATAAAAGAAACTGGTATTGTCCTTCAGCAGGATCCAAAAGGTTTGCCAGTTCGTTTTTATCATTCCATATTAACAGGAAAGGTTGTTAAGCTATGAAGGCAAGTTATGTTAAGGTGTTATCCCTGGTAATCGTGTTCGTTACCGTTACATCACTGGTAATGCTGGCATGCGGCAAGCGCAGGGAAAACTCCAGCGGAAACAAGACAGCATCAAAAGAGACTGCAAGCCAAATCAATAACACTTCCGGGCAGAAAGGAGAAAAAACCGGTAACAAACCTTCCGAAGAAGAAGACACGGGCTTAACGGACGATACTGGGCCGGACATGGAAGCAGCGATGGATGTCCTCAGTAAGAAAGCTTGGCCGGAAGGCGAGATTCCTTCGGAAATACCTGAATACAAAATGGGTAAAGTCGTCGGTTTCTATCGTGACGACGAGGAAACCGTGATCCTTATTAACACGAACAATGATGAGCTGACGGAGTATCTTGAGCTGCTCGAAGCCTCCGGGTGGTATGTGGACAATATGGGATCAGACGCTACAGCAAGGTATCAGAATATTAGGCTAAGCTTTTGGTTGGATAATACGGAGTTACAGATAAGCATACAGGTCGGTGAGTTTGGCTCCTGGCCATATGATAAGCTGCCTGCAGAGATTATTCCTCCGGATAAGGGAACCCTGGTTGGTGAGGTCGAGCTGACAGACACAAGCAGCGTTACCTCTGAAACCTATAGTATCATATATGATTTTGATGGCCTTACCGATGCAGATGTGGAACAGTACATACAACAGCTGATTCAAAACGGCTGGAAGGGCGACGTATATATGGTAAAAAGAGTTGTGGAATGGAAGGGAAAGCAGTATAACATATCGATAGAACCGATGAAATATGAGGGATTAACAAGCTTTGTGTGCAATGTACGACTGGCAGAGTGAGCTAAATACCCTTGATCAAATCCTTTATCACCTCGCCGGCAATGATTAGCCCTGCCACTGAAGGAACAAAGGAGATGCTTCCGGGAATTTGCCGGCGGGCCGTGCATTTCCTGTCGGTTCCTTTGGGACAGACACATCCTGTGGCACAGCTGTTTTCTTCTGTTTCTGCGGGCTTTATCGGTTCCTCCCTGGAATAAACCACTTTCAGCGATGCAATGCCGCGCTTTTTCAATTCCCTGCGCATGACCTTCGCCAGGGGATCCATGGAGGTTTTATAGATGTCTGTTACTTCAAACCGGGTCGGATCAAGCTTGTTGCCCGCACCCATGGCGCTGATGACTGGAATCCCGAGCGTCTTTGCCCTGACAATCAGATCAAGCTTTGCTGTTACAGTGTCTATGGCATCTACGATATAGTCCTCATCACCCTGAATGATTTCCGCTGCAACATCGGGCAGGTAGAACCGCTTTAAGGCTGTAACCTCGGCTTTCGGATTGATTTCCAGCACACGCTCCCGCATGACCTCCACCTTTGGTTTTCCGATGGTTTTCCGGGTAGCATGCAGCTGCCGGTTTATGTTTGTAAGGCACACCAGATCATCATCTACAAGAACGAATTTACCCACACCGGCACGCACCAGCCCTTCGACAACAAAAGATCCCACACCCCCAACGCCATAAACGGCAACCTTGCTGGCCTTCAGCTTATCCAATGCGCTCTTTCCTATTAATAGTTCTTCCCGCGAGAATTCATGCAGCATAGTTAGCTCCTTTGCACTTAATCCTTCGGAACAGGCTTGTCTTTTTATCTCATATGTCCAGATTGCAACTGTTTCGCACCTGTTAACAGTTTACACAACCTTCACTGAAAAGACAAGGCGACACCCATTCTCATTATGCGCTGAGAATAGGCAATGGTTACTGTTCCCCCCCCTTTAAGGGATGACCTAAAAAAACGAGGCCAAGCCTCTTTTTTTCAAAAAAAGCAGGACTCTTTTCATTTATATCGAATATTCATGCTCTGTTAACTAAAAGACCGCCTTCCGGCGGTTTTTGCTGCAGAATTATTCATCCATGCTACCTCCAGATCGGCAATCCAAACTGAAACCCTGCAAGATAAGAATCCACCATGTGCAAAATTTCAACTAAAGTACGTCTTCAACTGCCGC
The DNA here is from genome assembly GCA_964450305.1 of uncultured Ruminiclostridium sp. Lineage (GTDB taxonomy): Bacteria > Bacillota > Clostridia > DSM-8532 > DSM-8532 > JAAYJG01. Next base: position 420 of record CAYVFB010000161.1, on the reverse strand, counting down.
AATGTACAAATTTTCAAGTAAAGTATTGTTTTGTTTTACATAACATGCCGATTTCACATAAAAAACATTGTTCCAGGCTGATTAATTGAACTTTACTTGAAATTTTGTACAGCAGGCTGCTTGATTAACCGTTTTCACCTGATATCTGCCAGTGAGGAACATCACTGCCTCGCCAGCTACTATTCATAGGTGGCACCAGATTCCGCGGGGCCTGCTTTAGGTGTTTTATCTCCTCTGTCGTTAGTATTGAACACAGTTCAATACTAACGAACAAAGCACTAACCTCTATGCCCGCTTTTAGCTGTCTATTTGCTTAGGTTGAGGACTCCTATTGTCACCAAAATCACCCGCTAACTCTCCCGGGGGAAGAATCACTCGCTTAGCTTTTTATCCAAACCATAGACCTCTCGCATAGAGATG
>CAYVFB010000160.1:0-4023 GCA_964450305.1 uncultured Ruminiclostridium sp. | reverse complement strand
CCGACATCTTTATATCTCCGAGTCCTGATACCATAAAGCTATCAATGAGTGATACAAGACTTTGTACGAGCGATTGCAGCATCACAGGAACTCCAATGAGCAATGCTTTTTTATAGAATTGCATATCACCAAAATATTGTTTTACGCTTAGCGCTTTCATTTTTCCATCTCCTCTTGCACTTGAAAAATGTTCTTGTTTCAAATATAATAATATCGTTCAAATAGCAAAAAATATATCTGTTTGCACCTTAATAATGTCAAAATATATTGCAAGAGAGTGATATTATGACAAAAGCACGTGATATTATTACAACCCGTAGTGACAGATCCCAGATTGTTGAATACAACAATCCACTTTTCGAGTGTTTTGCATCAAATCCCTACTTTGCTGCTAATAAGACCTATCATATAACAGAACACTGGCATGAGGATTTGGAATGTTTTTATATCATTGATGGAGAGATAAAATATAACGTCAATGGAAAAACTATCGTCCTTCACGCAGGGGAAGGCATCTTTGTTAATTCAAGACGCATTCATTCAAACCACTCTACTCCCGGTAAGTCTTGTGCTTTCTATTGCGCCATAATCCACCCATCCCTCTTATCTCATTCCAAATACATTGAACAGACTTACATTGCACCTTTATTGGATCCAAATTCTTTTGATTATATCCTTTTAAATAGAAATGACTGGACAAATGTCATTGTAGATGAAATAGAAAAATTATTTGAAGATTCTGATCCCAAGACAGTAGAATTAGAGATTTTAGCAGCATCCTGCAAGATATGGACAGCCATTTATAAGCATGTAGAAATCCCTTCTATTCCAGCAGAACCTTCTTCCCTTAAAATTGGTACTTTCAAATCCATGATGCTGTTCATCCAAGAGCATTATATGGATAAGATCTCTCTGGAGTCGATTGCTGCTGCTGGAAATGTGGGAATAACGCTTTGTGCAAAGCTTTTCAAAAAATATGTTTCTAAAACCCCTGGTGAATACCTGATCTACTATCGAATCCAAAAGAGTATTGAACTACTGACCAAGACAGATTTAAGCATAACAGAGATCGGCTATGCCACTGGTTTTGCCAGCGCAAGCCATTACTCAAAGACTTTTCACGATATGATGGGGTGTACTCCATTAAAATACAGGAATGCTAATTCCAAAAATGGATTTGATTATTGTCTTATCCCTCAAAAGAGTTCCAAGTAATATCTTCCAGTGTAAAATGCTTATGCTTGATTTTCAGGGCACTGGTTGAGATGATCAACCTCCTCCTCGAATACTTCTTTTTACAATTAATTATTATCCGCCAGTTCATTCGTGTTTTTTATTATATCATTTTTAATGATTTGTGCAACTTTGTCCGGCTCTTCAAATATAGGACTATGTGCTGAATTCTTAAAAAGATAAAACCCTTTTATCGGAGCTTTTATCTGGTCAAAATATTCTTCAGCCATTTCATAATTAACAGTATAATCGTATACGCCTGAGAAAAAGTATATGGGAACATCTAATTGGGTGACGGTTTCCCTTAGATCATCTTTCATTTTAAGCTGTGTATTCCTATTCAATAGAATCTTGCCACGCCATATATTTATTTTTTCAGTAAGTGTATATTCTCTGTTTTTTAAGGAAGCAAAAAATATCCCTGTCACAACCGACTTCATGCCATGTGTCGTACCTATGCCCGAACGATGCATAACGTCATCTCTTATTTTATCGTATCCGCCCGATGTATAATCATTTTGTTTTAGTTTTTCTAAGGTTTCATCATCACCCATTTCTGAGTAATAGTCCAGCATATATTGATATGCCAGTCTCTCTGACTCTTCCTGATTAGTAACCTGAGCAATTGATATGTAAGCGTTGTAAAGTTCAGGTGCCTTTTGCACCGCCTGAATGCCGAAATAAGTCCCCCACGAGTGGGCCATAAGATATATTTTATCCTGCCCAAAACGCTCACGCAAATAATTTGTCACCGCAATTGTATCATCAATATACTGAGCAACTGATAATGTGCTTTTATCGATATTGCTGTTATAAGACAATCCTGCTCCTCTTTGATCCCACCAGACCACTGTAAAATAATCTTCAAAGCCTGTCGGATAGTCTTCTGTAAGGAAATATTCCGGCATACCGGGACCGCCATGGACAAATAACAGCACCGGTTTCGAAGTATCATTGCTCTTGATGATCATCCCCATCTTGATGCCGTTAACCTCTACAAATCTCTTTTCTGCTACGCTATTATGGATTATATTTCTGTTTTCGTCTTCAAATTGTTTTAACTTACCTGGACTCATTGCCAGTAAAACCACAAAACAAAGAACAATAATTGCTGCAATAGCGATAAATAGAATACAAATCATGTTTTTAACCTTCTTATATTTTCCAAATGATGTGTTCAATTTTTTCGTCCCACTTTCTGCAATAAGATAATGTCAGCCCTGTTTTCTTCCACCTTAGAATAATAATAGCCAGAGATACAAAGATTATCGTGAACAACAAATACTGAAAGAACAACATGAACAGGTTCTCCCATATTGAAGTGGAATACCACCCTTCATGAAAATTCTCAATGGCTCCCCAATAAGCCCAAACGCTTGAGAATGCTATTGTGATAAAAACACCAATCCATCCTATGATTGATTTTTTATCTTTCTTCACAACACCACCTCACGTTTTATCACATGTGTCATTTTTGAAATTTGACACGCCCGGGGCACTTTAAAGCTGGGTTTACCATTTCGTTTGGATTCCATCTGCAGTAATTCTTGCAGTGCAGACACTGCCCATATGGCTCACCATTGATAATATGTCCGGCAAAACCGGGATCCACCAGGCTTGCTTTACCAACATCTATAATATCTATTCCGGTATTTAACGCATTGATGGCATCTTCTTTGCTATTGATATTATGAACTCCGAAGACGGGCATATCCGTTAGTTCCTTTTTTATACACATAGCACCATATACTGCAGGTGAACAGGGGAAATCGTCCGGGGCAAATACATCGCTGTCCCCGCCGTATGATACATCAAGAAAATCAGTAAAAGCTGCGATGGATCTTGCATGGCTTATGCCGTCTTCGAGCAATGGTTCAAAGGCACCCAGACGGATGCCGACTATAAAATCATCACCACATGCTTTTTTTACAGTATACAATACCTCTTTGGCAAAAAGAGCTTTATCATGTCCATATTCGTCAGTCCTCCTATTCGTTCTTTTATTGAAAAAACATGAAATCAGATAGCCGTGACAACCATGTAGCTCAACACCATCAAATCCAGCCTTTTTTGCTCTAAGTGCAGCCTGTACAAAATCCTCCGTTGTTTCAGTGATTCTGGCCCTGCTCATTTCCACTGCATTTATAAAGCCTCTATATTTCATGCTACTGGGTGCATCAGCTTGTGTGTCGATTCCGTTTCCCCCTGCATGAACCAGTTGAATAAAGGCTTTAGCTCCATTTACATGAATAACATCGACAATCTTTTTAAAGCATTCAATCTGCCCATCTTCCCAAAGCCCCAGTTCGGTATTATGCAGGCGGGATCTTTTGGTAATGGCAGTTGCTTCAACAATAATCAGACCTGCACCACCTTCCGCCAGGTCAGTATAATGCCTGATGTTTTTTTCTGTCACATAACCGTTATCATCTGACCAATGAAAGCACACCATTGGTGGAATGGCTATGCGATTTCTTAAAGTAATGTTTTTTATCTGAAAAGTATTGTTAATCATGATTGCGCGTTTCATTCCTATGTATAATTCTCCTCGAATTTAAATTTGTCTTACTGATTAGTTATCAGCATGTCCATTTTTGTCTCTTCCCAACATCGATGGTCGCTAAACTGGCTTGCTTTTAATTCATTAAATAATCAATTCGTTGTTTAGATAGGGGTGTAGTTGGATACGATAGTTCGTCATACGCTGATAATCGACATTACCTTACTTATCTTGTATACGACTTTGAATAAAGCGTATAAAAGCATCTGCCTGTTTTTCCAAGTAAGGAT
>CAYVFB010000159.1:0-4031 GCA_964450305.1 uncultured Ruminiclostridium sp. | reverse complement strand
GGTATATGTACAGCGGGGACATTGTAATGGATGCGGACGACGCATACTATTTTGATCCGCCAATCGTTCTTGAACAGAATGGATCCGAAATGAATCTGGGCGGATGGCAAGGCGCAGCCAAGGCATATTGGGGGTTTACAGTTCCCGAAGAAGGCATCTATGATATCACGATCATCTATTCTAAAGCGGACGGCCCGGAGGTTCGGGGCATATTTGAGGCTGAGAAAAAGACAGGAAAAAACAAATGGGAGGATTTCGCACTATTGGCTGTTGATCTGGCTCCGACAGGAAAAGACATCGAAGACTGGTCGGAATATGCCGAATTTTGGCGCAGCGGATTTTACGATTTGCCCGCTGGAACGGAGATACGCCTCTCAATGTACCCGGACGATGACCTTGCCGGGGATGAGTATTTTATCAATTTGCAAAGCATAACGCTGCGGAAAAGAACAAACGCGTCAGAATAGGAAGCCGCGCGGCAGAAAGCGATGAGATAAGCCTTTACAAAGCGTTTTCTGGCCTTGCCAGAGGCAGCTCTGCATTGATCAATATGAGTCATTCCTAAGAAAAGAGGGGATTTAAAATGGGAAAATATAAGAAGCTGACGCTTTTGCATTCAAACGACCTGCATGGGGACTTTCTGGCCGAGACGCTGGATATGGCGCTGCTTGGGGGCATCTCCATGCTGTCCGGCTATATCAACAAGGTTCGGAGCGAGGAAAAGAATGTGTTGTACTGCATTGCAGGAGATATGCTGCAAGGCTCGGTCATCGACAGCGAATTCAAGGGGATTTCCACCATTGAAATCATGAACCTGCTGGCGCCGGATATCGCATCCATCGGCAACCACGAGATTGACTACGGTCTTGCCCATCTGCTCTTTCTGGAGCGTTGTGCTAAATTTCCCATCGTCAACGCCAATCTCTTTATCAAAAATCCTTATACCCGCCTGTTCAGGCCGCATAAAATTCTCAAGGCAGACGGCATGAACATCATGTTCATCGGGATCATCACGGATGAGATCCTGATGGGAATGAAAAAGGATATGCTCAGAAGCTTTGTGGATGTGGAGGATGCCGCGCGGGAGGTAGGGCATATCTGCAACGCCTACCGCAACACCGACATCGACTTTACGATATTGCTCACCCACATCGGCTTTGAGAAGGATAAACAGCTGGCGGCACTGCTGGATCCCGACTGGGGGGTGGATCTGATCATTGGCGGCCACTCCCACACCATATTGGAAAAGCCGGAAAAGATCAATGATATTTTAATTGTTCAGGCCGGCGACGGTACAAGCCAGGTGGGGCGGTTTGATCTTGTCATTGACACCGATGAAAACGCGGTGCACAGCTATGAATGGAAGCTGATTCCCATAAAAAGCACGCACTGCCCGAGGGATGAGCAAATAGAACAAACCATTATGCGTTACAAGCAGGAAACTGACAAAAAGTACAACCGCGTACTCTGCCGCTTTCCCCATGCGCTGACCCATCCGGGCCGCTATCAGGAAACCGAAATGGGCAACCTGTTTGCCGATATTCTGAAGAATGACTTCGGTGTGGATGTGATGCTGGTGGGCTCCGGCTCCATCCGGAAAACGGCGGTCTCTTCCATGATTACGCTGGGAGAGCTGCTGGAAATTTTCCCGTATGACGACAAAGCGGTGCAGGTAAGCGTTACGGGGCGGCAATTGAAAAGGATGCTTCGTTACGTTTTCCGTGATGAGATGCTGGCGGGCGGCCATACGGAGTTTTACCAGGTATCCCGGGGGCTTCGCATGGTATTCGACCGGCAGGCCGGGGACTTTTCGGCATTAACCCTTGAACAGCGGCCCATTCAAGACAAACGCATATACACGGTAGGGCTGCAGGGGTATCATTACGAGAATTTTGCGGATTGCTTCGGATTCCCCGTGGAGGAGGTTTTCCAAAACGGGAAGTCGCGCATGCTGACCACATCGTTACTGGATGTGCTGGTGGAACGCCTTTCCGCCGCGTGCATGATGAACGCGCAGATCGAGGGAAGAATCCTCCTTGACCGGGAGCCGTTTTCCGCCTCGTTAAAGTAAGTTCATTTCAAGGAAGGAGGGATGGCTTTGCGGAAGGAACAGCTTAAAATCAGCCTGTTATTGGCCGGAATCGTGCTGCTCTGCCTGTTGATATGGCGGATGGAAGCCATGCCCTCACGGGTCGTCCTGTCCTCCCAAAGCGGGGTCTGGGATTTGCGCGGCGTCCGCCTGAAGGACGGCCACGCAAAACTGGCGGGCCCCGTGGAGTATGTTCCACGCGCGCTTTTAACGCCGGAGGAATTTTCCCGTTCCGACGCCGTCGTGCTGGGGACCGTTCCGGACGGAACCGCTTACCTCACCAGCCGTATCCGGATTTTAGTGCCGGAGGACGGCTTCTACGGAATCGCGGGCTGGATGGCGGACTACGGCAGCCGCCTGTATGTGAATGGGGAATGGCTGGCGGACAGCGGGAAACCGGCGGATTCCAAAGAAGAAAACATCGCGAAGCGTTTCTTTATTCAATTTACAGCCCGGTCACAGGACGGCGTCATTGAAATTGTCCAGCAGTCCTCCAATTTCGTTTTCCGCAGCAACAGCGTTCAAGGGGGCTGGCTTGTCGGAAGCCCGGCCGGTGTGGCGCAGGCCGTGGCGGCTATGGAATATTCCGGGGCAATCGCCATTGGGCTTTATATCGCGCTGGGCCTTGTCCATCTGCTGCTTTTTCTGCTCGTACCCCGGTACCGGGTCAATCTGTGGGGCGCGCTGCTTTGCCTTATCTGGGTGCTTCGCACCGGCATCCTCCGCGCCCCGGCGCTGCAGGCGCTGCTGCCCGGCCTTTTGTGGGGGGTGGATTTACGCGTCGAATACCTGACGGTGGTGGCGGCGGTGGTTCCCATCGGGGAGATGTACAACAGCTTTTTCCCCGGAATGCTCTCCAGACGCGGGCGTTCCCTCGCTTACGGCTTCCAGGGTATTTTCGCGGCGGCCTATTTATTCCTGGATACCCTGACCATGTCCAGAACCATTTTCCTCTACCTGGCTTCGGCGGTTTTATATATTGTCTATGTGTTCATTTCCTTCAAAAGGAAGGTTAAAAAGCCTGACTTCAAGCAGAAGCTCAGCATCTGCGGCCTGTTCTTCATTCTGGCGGGGGTTGTCCTGGATTCCCTTCACAGCTCTATCGGCGTTGCCATGCCTTTTATGCACGATGTGGTAACGGAGACCGCTCTTGCCGTCTTTTCCTTTTTCCAGATGGCTGCCATGCTGCTGGGAACCATGGAGGAAATGGCGGCGGCTCGGGAAGCGGAGCGGCGGCTCATTGTGGAAAATGAAGCGCTGGATCGCCTGAACCGCCTGAAAACGGAGTTTCTCTCCAATGTATCCCACGAGCTGAAAACGCCCCTGACGGTGGTTTCAGGCCATGCGCAAATCTCCTATGCACAGCTTGCGGACACGGAGAACAGGGCGGTGCGGGACAAAATGCGTATCATCGCCTCCGAGGCCGACCGCCTGGCGCTGATGGTGGGGCAGGTTCTGGACGTCACCCGCATCGAGGAGGGGCGCATGACGCTGGAAAAACGCCCCTGCCACATCGACGAGCTGATTTACCGGGCCGTGGAAACCCATTTTCCTATCCTGAACAAAAACGGGAACAGGCTGGAAATCAAAGCCGGTCTTGACCTGCCGGAGGTCAGCGCCGATCCCGGCCGCATCACCCAGGTATTGGTAAACCTGATTGCCAACGCGCTGCGGCACACGACGCAAGGTTTGATTACGGTTTCCACGCGAAAGGCCGGCGGTTTTTTGGAAGTATCGGTGTCCGACACGGGAACAGGCATTCCGCCGGAGGATATGGAGCGGCTGTTTACCCGTTTCCACCCCCGGCGCCCCGGCAGCCCGGAAACAGGCGCCGGCCTTGGGTTATACATATGCAAATATCTGGTGGAGGAGCACGGCGGCAAAATCACGGTGGAAAGCGCCGGGGGCGCGGGCACGGCGGTGGCCTTTTCCCTTCCGCTGC
>CAYVFB010000158.1:0-4177 GCA_964450305.1 uncultured Ruminiclostridium sp. | reverse complement strand
AACGACCAGCCCGGGACGCATGGGCGAGCAGTGCAGCGAAGCGGAACGACCAGCCCGGGACGCATGGGCGAGCAGTGCAGCGAAGCGGAACGACCAGCCATGGAGACCGTTCGGCAAAGCCGAGCCGGCTCCCAGATAGGGGGACACCATGAAAATAAGTAATATCTTTCAGAAAAAAAAGCAAATCCTCTCTTTTGAGATTTTTCCGCCGCGACTGGATACTCCCATCGAGTCGATTTATGAACGGCTGGGAGACTTTGCAGCGATGAAGCCTGACTTTATCAGCGTCACTTATGGGGCAGGTGGTACAAAAAAGGGCAGAACCCTGGAGATCGCATCTAAAATCAAACAGGATTATGGTATAGAAAGCCTGGCGCATTTCACCTGTGTTGGCCACACCATTGAAGAAATTGACAGCATGAGCCGGCAGATGCAGGATAAGGGTCTTGAAAACCTGTTCGCGCTGCGCGGGGATCCCCCTGTTGACTTTCCTGATTTTGATTTCTCCAAAAACGTTTTTTCTCATGCAAGCGAGTTAATCCGCCACATCCGCAAGCAGAACGATTTTTGTATTGCAGCGGCGGCTTATCCCGAAGGCCACGCAGATTCACCAAGGATCAAATATGACATGCACTACCTGAAAATGAAGGTGGATACAGGGGTGGATTTTCTGATCACCCAGCTATTCTTTGATAACCGTGTTTTCTACGATTTTATGGATAAGTGTGCAGCTTATCACATTACCTGCCCGATTCTTCCCGGGGTCATGCCCATCTTCAAAGCCAATCAGATCAAACGGATTGCGTTGATGTGCGCAGCCTCAATGCCTGCAAAGCTTGTACTCCTGCTCGACAAGTATGGGGATACCCCCGATATGGAGAAAGCAGGTATTGAATATGCTTCGGAGCAAATCTGTGACCTTCTGGCCAGTGGTGTGGATGGGGTGCATATCAATACAATGAATCGGGTGAACACTACAAGTGAAATCCTGAAAAATACTGCTCTTTTATGATCAACCCTGCAGTCCGAATGCTTCCTCCATCGTTTTCCCTGCATTTTGGCACATAATGGCGTTTATCAGCTGCTGCTCCGTCACCTGACATAAAACCTGCAGCTGGTGATCGGCCACATGCAGAATATGATATTGGTCGTAATCCAGCAATAACAAAGCTTCACCAAGGCTTACCTCCTTCAGCACCAGAACGTGTCTGACCGGGTAGGCCTTTTTCTTTAAAATTCTCTCTTTACGGCGTATCAGCGCATCCAAATTCAACCGGCTCACCGACCTTTTCACAGATTGTATGCCCGGCAGCAGGGCAATGGTAATAAACAGGCTTGGGTTTTTATACCTCAGGGTTAAGTATAAACCAATCAACAGAAGCAGAACCCTGATGAAGCTTCCAATGCGCCGCATCACCCTGATGGTTCTTTTGGATCCGAGCCGACTGTATAATAAAACCAGCAAAATGCTCCCGCCGTCCATGGGATATAGCGGAATAAGATTAAACAAGCCAATCACGAGATTGGCTCTGATGAATTCATGTAGAAAACCATTCCTTCCCTGCAGCACTGTGAATACTCCAGCAGTAAGAAGGTTCCCTGCGGGGCCTGATGCGCAGATCAGGCATTGCGCCCATTTTTCCGGGTTAACACTTCTCCAGACCGCGCGAAATCCCCCCGGAAGGAAAGAAAGGCGGATCCCCCCACGGAAAAAGACATGCCCTGCCACAAGATGAAAACCCTCGTGGATAAGCAGCGCTGCCAACGCATATAAAACCGATGTCATCAATTATTCCCCTGGATATACTGCACACACTCCTCGTAGGTTTCAGTCAATGATTGAATGATGCCCTCCGCTGTGATATTCCGTTCCACCACGCGGACACGAATTTCGGCAATAATGCGTTGGGGCAGCTCTTCGGTACTGTTCCGGCATAAGATGCATAAAAAAACGATGACGATACAAACCGTAGCCTGGAGAATAATCCTTTTCGCAAGAACCGATTTGCCATTGCTGTACCTTGCGTTTCCAGGCAACCTGTTGCGGGAGGTGGTTGGCACAGTTCGCCTGATATAGCGTGATCGGATCGCCTGGCTCATGAAACTCACCCTGAACTTGTTCTCGCAGGATCATTATATGGGATGATGCGGCAGAGTATGAGTAAAAAAGAAAACTCCAAACCATTTCAGTTTGGAGCATGCACTTTAAAACAATGACGATGAGGCTGTTTCACGGCAAATTTCATGCCATGAACCAGATATATTTCATGTCCCGAAATGCCGTTTCCCTACATTTTGACACCTAGCCAAATGCCAGGTGGGTGCCCTGCTTTGCCCTTCTTACTTCCTCTGCCGTCGCATGCGGTTGAGACCGATGTCGGAATTAGGTTGAGGCCTGTGTTCCAGGTAAAAACAATCGGGTTCCCGTAAGTCTACTGTAGGTTCAAAATAATAGGTTTATTTCGAACATTTCAGGAACATGAAACACTTTCTATGCTCATTATACCACCTGACAGGAGATTTCTCAACGCTTTTTAATGAAAAAAACCATCAAATTGCTTGTAATACTTGTCAATAAAGGATACAATCATTTTAAAACATTTTTTACGTACCAGGCGAGATCCATTTTAAACAACGGGTCCGGAAGCTTTACGGCACAGTTTTTTGCAGCATCGGTACAATCAGGATCACATCGTGGCCATAGGCTGCTTAAATCAAAATTAAACAGAATGAAGAGATTGAGAGGTGTTTTTATGTCTGAACAGATTAGACTAATCGCGGCAAGAATGAGAGAACTGCGTGAGATTGCAGGCTTTACGACACAACAGGTCGCTTCCATGTTAAATGTTTCCCATGACGAATATATCAGTTACGAAGGTGGAAACCAGGATATCCCCATTGGTTTTCTGAACGAATTTGCCAGTCGTTTCAATGTGGATCTCACCGAGTTGCTTACCGGGAAATCACCCAAGTTAACCCGCTATGCCCTGGTTCGCGACGGAAAAGGGATGAGCGTGGAAAGAAGAGCACCCTACCAATATCACAGCCTTGCGTACAATTTCATCAACAAAAAGGCAGAGCCGTTTCTGGTCACTGTTTGCCCGAATGAGAACGCTTCCATATCGAAGAATTCACACCCCGGGCAGGAGTTTAACTATGTTTTGGAAGGCACCCTGATGATTGTCATTGATGAAAAGGAATTTGTAATGAACAAAGGTGATTCGGTGTATTTTGATGCCTCCCTGCCCCATGGTATGAAAGCTTTGGGCAGCGAAGCCGCAAAATTTCTGGCTATCATTTTTTAGAGGGAGAAAAGTCTATGATAGAAAAATTTTTGAAAAAAACAGAATTCACATCCTATGAAGATTTCGTCAATAATTACGAGGTCATGGTGCCAGAATGCTTTAACTTTGCATATGATGTCGTGGACGATTATGCAAAAAACCAACCCGATAAAAGAGCCCTGGTATGGTGTGACGACAGTGGCGAGGAAGAGACTTTTAACTTTGCGGACATGAAGCGCTACAGTGACATGACGGCCAACTATTTTAAATCTCTTGGCATTGGCAAGGGCGATCCGGTTATGCTGGTTCTGAAAAGAAGATATGAATTCTGGTTCTGTATTCTTGCGCTGCACAAGCTTGGTGCCATCTGCATTCCCGCCACGCATTTGCTGACAAAAAAGGATTTTATTTATCGTAACAACGCCGCCAGCATAAAAATGGTGGTTACAGTAAACGAAACCGAGGTTCAAGATAATGTTGACGCCGCTTTGTCCGATTCCCCCACTCTGACCAAAAGGGTTACGCTGTTTGGAAAACGGGACGGCTGGCACACCTTCCATGACGAGATTGAAAGCTTTTCAAGCGAATTCAAAAGGCCTGAAGGGAATGAGGCATCAACCAATCAGGATACTATGCTGATTTATTTCACATCGGGTACCACCGGCATGCCAAAGATGGTTCGCCACAATTTTTCTTATCCGCTCGGGCACATCATCACAGCGAAATACTGGCAGAACGTTCAGGACAACGGGCTTCATTTCACGGTTTCTGATACCGGCTGGGCAAAATCCGTTTGGGGTAAACTATACGGCCAGTGGATTAGCGGAACAGCCGTTTTTGCTTTTGATTACAACCACAAATTTGATCCGACAGATTTACTGAAGATGATAGAA
>CAYVFB010000157.1:0-4280 GCA_964450305.1 uncultured Ruminiclostridium sp. | reverse complement strand
AGTTTAGTTTTTATCTCTTCAATCAATTGATCTGCTTCTTCAATTAATTGCACGTTAATGGCTTCAGTGACGGCGACCAATCGTTCAATCTCTTTTTTATAGTATTCAATATCATGCTGCAGATCGGTTGCTTCAATGCTGGCTTTTATAGCGGTTTCTGCCAGAGTATTATAATACGATTGTGTGTTTTCCGTTCTTAATTCGTTCCCGCTGCTATCCGGTATCAACACAAGGTCTTCCTTTTTAAACTGTTCCATCAATTGCCTGGCCTCTACTGCCTCACTATTCTTTTTGGCCTGTTCCAGCTCCATCTTTTTTACTCTGTACTCATAATCTTTAACCAGATTTATTCGATCTTTGGTTAAGGTATTGGTGTTCACAAGTGATTCAAGTTTACTTGTATCTACCGTTTTTAATATATCAAAGCTTCGGTTCAGATCTGCAAAATTGTAGCCTGTTTCTGCAGACCTGAAATTACTGTCTTCCCTTGCCTTTCCATTTAGAAATTCCTGAACACCCTGAAGCTGTATTGTCATGACTTCAACAATATCGGGATAATCATAAGTGGAATAATCTAAAGTACCCATCGTATTATCAATCGTTTTTACATCTGAATATAAAGTATAAAAGTATTTCTGATATTCACTGATGATGGTTTCCACTAATGAAATGCCCTGATTATAGGAAAAAGCTTTGTTCACCTTATAGGTGATCTTAAATTCGCTGGGGTAATAAATGTATTCTTTTCCCTGTTTGATCATGGTTTCTGCCAGTTGTGTAACCTCGCTCGGAATAATTGGCGTTATGTCTATGTTCCTTCTAATCTCATCCGGTTTTATACCGATATTGATTAAATCAATTTCTTTCAGCGCATGTTCTATCACATAGGGGGATTTCAGCTGCCTGATGTCAAATTGAGTGCCATCGGGGTTTTGTCCCAGTTCAATACCCGGGTAGTTCAATTCTATAATTGCGACTACACTTTTAGACTCTGGCAAGAGTAGAAAGGTACCCACACCGGTAACAACCAATGCGATAATTGTAATTAGCGCTATTAACCACTTACCCTTCCAGATAGCCTCCAATATTTCTCTTAATGTTATCTCTTCCATATTCGTCCCCTTTTCCTTTATATAGCATTTAGAATATTGAATACATTCATTTGATCTTCTTTATGATTAAACTCAGGATTCCAAACAATGATGATGAAATCATGCTCATTATCTATTACAGTTTTGTTAATGTCATTTATCACTTTATAGGGTTCATTCAGCGAATGAAGTTTCGATACGATAATTTCATACAATTCATCCTTTTCCCCATAAAGATAAACTACCGCTGAATTTTTTTTATTATTTACAATCCATTCAATTTTGCTCTCAATAGTTGAAATATGATTGTAGGATAAGATAATGTATTTATAAGTCAGCTTCGCTTTTTCCATCAGTCCTTTGGGTGTTAAAAAGTAGCGGATTGTTCTTGCATTAATATGTTCTATCTTTAGCAGTCCTTTATTGATCAGCCGCTTAATCAGCACGTTCACAGCACCCAACGAGAGTCCTGTCTTTCTTGCAAGCTCTCTTTGCGTGATTGTGTCCTTGGATTCCACACTTTTTAAAACTTCAAACTCGTTTGTCATCTTTCCTCTTTTAGATATGGCTTCGCCCATAGGCATAATTTGTAGTAGAATCATTCTGTAATGCCGGTAACTCCTATACAGTCATTGATAACCCGCTACTTATGCCTTTGTTTCTATAGTTTGTCCTCTTTTTCCTTATACCAGGCCGTAACACTGATATAAGAAAAACGATTTTGTTCACTATCTGAACAAAATCGTATCAAATTACAGTTCTAAAGTCAATATATTTTGTATTATGATTTAATTACAGCCTTCATGTCGATTAAGGTTCTTGTTTCTCCAGTATAAAGTCTTTATAATTGGTGCCTTCTCCGGTTACCTTATAAGCGGTGCCGGAAAAATCAACAATCGTGTTCACTCTAAGCGTATACGGAATTTCATATTCCAATTCGTCAAACATCAGTACGAGTGTTTTAGCATTGATGTAGAGCACACTCAATGGAGCTTTTCGGATATTCATCCCCTGGTAATTATACTCCAATGTATAGTTGTTTGGTAACAGATTTGTTTGGATGAATGACAACTGTTTATCAAAAACCAATTTTACTGCGTTTGTGGATATTGGTTTTACTTCTTCGATGTTAGGGTTTGTTTTCTCGACATCCGAGGCATTAAACCTTTCCCTTAACGTAGCCCCTGCTTTGTTTCCCAGGTAATCCTTCATCTCGAAGCTCACCTTCAGCTCATACTCTCTTTTTACCTCAAAGTCATTATTATTGAAAAAGAGCGTCACCTTATAGGGATGAATGTTCGTGTCATAAAGCACACCCTTTGGATAAACCGTTGCCGTACCATTTCTCAGCGATATTGGATAATAGCTAATGTTCCCGGCCGTGGTTGGATCGAGCATGTTTGTAAAATACACATCAATCGTTTGCCTGTCTATGGGTGTGATATCAACGATATCCAGATTGTCAACTGTTCCATAATCCGCTATAAAGGAGTATGTACGTTCTGTGATGTATTCCTGTTTTGTAACATCATTCAGGTTGTTTATGGTCACATAGTATTTTCCATCTTTCTGAAGGTTCTTCTCTATTTTCAGGTATACAACTTCTCCAATTCTTAAGCCCTGTCCTTCTACAGTCACACTTTCGATGGCAATTGGTTTCAAATCCTTGTCTGTTACATAATAGTTATAAATCTGCTGAGCGAGAAATGGGTTTACCTCTTTGTTAAAGCTTAATAAAATAGTATCATTCTCATAAGGGATAACCTCCAGCACTTTAAAGCCATCAACTTCTCCGGCAACCGCTGTAAAGGCCATCTCGTCGCCTTCTCCGTCATTCAGTTTAGCCGAATAAGCACTGGTCATGTTTCCGTTGATTTCAACCCTATATTGCTCCCCTTCAGTAAATGAACCATTTTTTAAGGATAACAGCACGCAGTTGTCTTCGGCAGTTACAGTCTTAATTACAAGCTGATCCCTGTCACCGGAAGCAAATGTGTAGCTTTCATCGCTTATCGTATAATGAAGGGGGTTCTCACTATTTATATTTACGGGGTGCGTGAAGAACAGTTTTATTGATTTCTCGTTAACAGGCTTTATTTTTTGTATTCTGAAAAAGTCGGATTCTACAGTTTGCTGCATAAACCCGATAAAAGCAGTATATAGCGCTTCCTGTACATTCTTATTTGTATCTTCAACCTTTTGCACTTCAACAGTATATTCCATGCCGGGGGTTTGTTTTTCTGTTTTCAGCATAACATAATTATCTTGCATTTCATCTATATTGAATTCCAATTCCTTACTTTCATTATTGACCTGATAGATTTTTATTTTGTCGATTGCACTGATGCTTTCATTAAACAAAATGGTGATATTGTTCTGATCGAAAACCAATAGCTCTTCTATTTCTGTAATTTTTTCATCTTCGATAAGCTTAAGCTGCACCGCTTTTTCCGTTGTTAAAACCCCTTCGGTAATTAACGTGTAAAACAGTGCTTGGTTGGTTTTTATACTATCCAGACCCAATGCATTATACATGATGTTAACAGCATCGCTGCGCTTAAAATCGGTATTGTCCTCTTCTTTTACGATGTAAGATATTTCTGTTACCAACCCTGTTTCGAATGCTTTTTTATATAGATTCACCCAGGTGTAGTCTTTATTGATTTCATAGCCCAATACACCAAGAATAATCTTTAAAAAAGCCTTTTCCGTAATGAAATCATTGGGCTTATAATTTCCGTCTGTGTTGCCGGATAAAATCCCTTCCTTAGTACAGTAGCCGACATATGGAGCATACCAGGATGAGGCATCTACATCCGGGAAAGATGTTCTGCTGTAGTTTGTCGCATTTAAAAGTACATGGGTTTCCTTACCAAGCATCCTGACTGCGAGTGCAGCTGCTTCACTTCTTGACAGTTTGTCATTCAGGCGGTAATCCCCATTATAGCCTGTAAAAACCTTCAATTCACTTAGCAACAGTACTTTATCCTGCTGCGCAGCTGCTTTTGGAAGTGCCGATGAAATGGTTGCCATTGAAGTCATTAAGGAAAGTATTAATGCTACAACAAGAATAGTTCTTCCCCTTTTCATCTTTCGTTTCTCCTTTGCAAATAAAGTTTTACAACTTCATTATATCAATTCTTAAAAATATTGTATACCTGTTGGACAGGATTTGTTGAAAAATGTTCC
>CAYVFB010000156.1:0-4354 GCA_964450305.1 uncultured Ruminiclostridium sp. | reverse complement strand
CGATAAGAGCACTGTGATAACGGCACAGGGAAAAAAGATCACCGCAAACAGGGTCATCATTGCATCACATTATCCATTTTACAACAAGCACGGGATGTATTATTCACGTTTATACACCGAAAGGGCCTATGCCATAGCATTCACTGCAAAAGAAAAGTATCCCGGCGGTATGTACATCAACGCTGAGGACCCGTCCCGCTCTCTTCGGTTCCAGCCCCATAAGGGTGGCGAGCTGATGATTGCGGTGGGAGAAAATCATAAAACCGGTCAAGGCGAAGACATGAACAACCATTATCATGAGTTGATACGGTTTGCAGACAGGGTGTTTACAATGAAGGATCTGCTATATCGCTGGTCTACGCAGGATTGCATGACCCTGGATGGTGTTCCGTATGTTGGCCGGTATCAGCATGACAGGCCGAATTTATACGTTGCGACCGGCTTTGAAAAATGGGGGATGTCCAACAGCATGGCATCAGCAGCCCTTCTTAGGGATTTGATCATAAAGGGCACCAGCCCCTGGCAGGAGGTGTACGATCCTTCACGTAATAACATTGCCGGACAAATCAAAACCTTTATCGTGGAAAATGCCGATCTTGCAAAGCATCTGATCATGGGAAAGCTGGCACCCATACCTGAAAATGCAGAAATTCAACAAGGCGAAGGAAAAGTGATTGAGGCAGATGGAGGGCGTACGGGGGCATACAGGGATGAAAAAGGGAAGCTTCATCTTGTCAATACAACCTGTACCCACATGGGCTGCGAGCTGAACTGGAATTCTGCCGAAAGGTCCTGGGACTGCCCGTGCCACGGTTCAAGGTTCACCTGGGCGGGAGAAATTATTGATGGACCTGCAGTTGATCCGTTAACCGCCGAGCAGGATGTAAATACTGTTGAAAAGTTAATAAAGGATGAGTTTTAATCAGAGCAGCTCGCTTATTGAGGATTTTCTGCGAAAAATCCAGCACCATTGGAGTGTACGCATTGGAACACTCCCTAAAGCAACCCGCTAGTGATGAAAAAGGAGCTGGCCGGTTTCCGGGAGCCCCCTTTCATATATAAAGCTATGTTCTGAGTTACTCAACTTCCCGCCTTTGTTTTTGAGTAGTTTTTTGAAGCGCTGGAGCTGACATGCTCAGGTGTGATACAACACCGCCCTCGGTAACCTGTTGTGCAGGCAATCACCAAAAGTTGAACGAACTAGTTGGAACGTGTCGGCAGGTAAGGAATAATCCCTTTTGCAAACTCCGACATGCTCATGGTTTGCAGCCATACCTTGCCCGGGCCGGTCAGGGTTGTGAGGAACAAGCCTTCGCCGCCGAACAGGATGTTTTTAAAACCCTTCACCATTTCTGCCTGATATTGCACGGTTTCTTCAAATGCAGCCACATTACCGGTATCCACCTTTATGGTTTCACCTGGAGCCAAGGTTCTTTCCACAAGGCTTCCATCAATTTCAAAGAACACAATGCCCATGCCGGAAAGCCTTTGCATGACGAAACCTTCCCCGCCAAACAAGCCCGCCTTAAGCCCTTTGGCAATATAAGCACTTAGTTGAACACTTGGCTGTGCGCAAAGGAACGAACGTTTTTGGGCGATGATCGGACACACCCCAACATCCGCCGCTACAATATAGCCGGGAAATCCACTGGCTATGACGATCTCCTGGTTGGGTGCCTGAGAGGTATAGGTTGCCATAAACAATGACTCACCGGAGAACATTCTGCCAATGCCCTTCATCAAACCACCCGTCATGTTGGTTTCCATGGTAATGGCGCTGTCCATCCATGTCATTCCCCCGGATTGGGTATAAATGCTTTCGCCCGGATTCAGACGAATAGAAACAGCCGGAAGATTGTCACCAAAGATACTGTAATTCAACTGGGTAGGCTGCATTGGCTGGCTATGATTTACAGGCGATGCAGGATTTGTGGGTGTATTGGCGTTATTTGCTGCAGCATCGGCTGGTGTACCGCAAGTGGTACAGAACTTTGACCCTGCATTCAGCTGGGCCCCACATTTTTGACAGAACATACAGATCATCCCCTTTTTTTAACAATATCATATCATTATAAAAGTACCAGTTCAAGCATAACAATATCCGTTTGACAGGCACGCTTTTGCTGTTTCATATGTATTATGTAAAAAAAATCGTGCTTACAAAAGCCTTATGGAATAAACTTCGGAACCAGTTTTGCCAAATATGCGAAAATTCCAAATTCTCTTGCAAAGCAGTTCGCATAGTGCTATCATATATTCTGTTCGGCTTATTTTCAGAGTCATCGAATAATAGCTTCCAAGCCTTTATATTTGGGGTTTTGTACATATTGTCATGATTCCTGTTGTTTGGCTGGAAAAGATCATTCTGTGATTCAACCTTATAATATAATATGAAGAAGGTGTTTTTATGAATGTCACAACATTCGGGCTCATCTCTATCGTGGTGGCGATTGCTTCTTTCGTATTTGCCGGCTGGTTGTATAGCTGGGTGAAAAAGCAACCCTCCTCCAATGTAAAAATTGCCGAGGTCGGCAGTTTGATCAGGCAGGGCGCAGCAATATTCCTTAACAAGGAATATAAGGTTTTGGCCCGTTTTTCCGCCATCGTTGCACTTCTTATTCTGGTTTTTCTTCCCAGCCCCATTTGGAATGGGAACATCATGAAAAACGTTACCATGGCAATCACGTATATCCTTGGTACTGTTTTTTCCGGAATTGCCGGGAAAATTGGTATCCAGGTTGCTACCATTGCCAATATTAAGGCAGCCGAAGCCGCTAAGGAAGGAATTAAACCCTCCTTTATGGCAGGCTACCGCGGTGGTGCTGTTATGGGTATTGCCGCTGTTATTCTTGCCACTAACAATACCACCGCTTTATTGGGCTTCAGCTTCGGAGCAAGCTCTATGGCATTGTTTGCAAAAGCAGGCGGCGGTATCTTCACCAAAACTGCTGATATCAGCGCAGACCTTGTGGGTAAGGTTGAACTTGGAATCCCCGAGGATGACCCGAGAAACCCCGCTGTTATCGCTGATAACGTTGGTGACAACGTTGGTGACGTTGCCGGTATGGGCGCAGACCTGTTCGATTCCAATGTGGCTTCCATGGCTGCTGCTCTGGTTATGGCTTCGGCTTTGGATTCCGGAACAAACACCACCTTCTTCCAAAGTATGGTGTTCTGTTATGCGGCACTGGGGCTTCTTGCCTCCATCATTGGCGTTGGGTTTGCACGTATCGGAAAGAATGGAAGTCCGACAAAGGCACTCAACAACAGTACTTATATCACCACCGGTATTTACATCGTCTTAACCGCTCTGGCTACCCTTGCATTCGGTTTTGAATGGCGCATCTGGGGCGCTTGCGTTGTTGGCTTAGTTGTTGGCGTTATTATTGGTATTGCCACCGACTATTTCACTGATGACAGCAAGAAGCCGGTCCATTATGTTGCCAAAGCCTCTAATTCAGGGCCCGCCTTTACCATCCTTTCAGGTATCTCCTATGGTATGCTCAGCGTTCTTCCCGCGATGATCGGTATCGCTGTTGCATCCCTTATTTCATACAAGCTCTGTGAATCGATCAACCCGATGTTTGGTATTTCCATGGCTGCTGTCGGAATGCTCTCCATCGTGGGCATGATCATTTCCAATGACGCCTATGGTCCCATTGTGGATAATGCCAGAGGCCTTGCTGAAATGGGTAATCTCGGGGACAAGGTGCTTGAAATCACCGATGAGCTGGACAGTGCCGGTAATACTGTTAAAGCCGTAACCAAGGGCTTTGCAATTGCGGCTGCAGGCTTAACCGTTATCGCTCTGCTGGGCGCTTTCAAGAGTGAAGTGCTCACAGCTCAGGCAGAACTGAATATTACAAAGTTTACCGAGGATACCTTAAACTTTGCAATCACCGACCCCCTCGTTTTCTTTGGTTTACTGATTGGTGCAGCAATCCCACTTGTATTTTCTGCCATGTTGATGTTGGGTGTTGATAGAAACGCTCAAAGAATGGTTGCTGAAATCCATCGTCAGTTCAAGGAAATCGTTGGGCTCAAAGAAGGAAAAGAAGGCGTAAAGCCCGAGTATGATAAATGTATTGAGATCGCTACAACCGGAGCCATCAAGGAACTGATTCCCGCGGGTTTAGTGGCTATCATCGCAACCCTGCTCGTCGGTTTCATCGGCGGCGTAAGAGCTATTGGCGGCTTCCTGACCGGGAACATCGTCAGCGGTCTGCTGTTTGCACTGTTTATGTCCAATGCAGGCGGCTTGTGGGATAACTCCAAGAAGTACGTGGAATCCGGGCATGAAGGCGGAAAAGGCTCTGAGGCCCATAAATCCGCTGTTGTCGGTGACACCGTTGGC
>CAYVFB010000155.1:0-4389 GCA_964450305.1 uncultured Ruminiclostridium sp. | reverse complement strand
CTATTAGATAAAGTCGCTCATCAATTCGAAATTCGGATGTTGGATTCACCTGTTAGAGATTGTACAGCAGTGTCTTATCTCATGAAATTATCGGCATTGGATTATGTTGAGGTTCTTCCAGCATGGTATGACGGATCTTATCATAGCAAACTTGAGGACGATGCCATGAACTTCCCATATTATCAGTGGAAGACTGAAAAAGAGATCAATAAACATATACCGTGGTGGCTAATCAGGGCAAAAGGGAGAACCATTGCTATGGTCAATTTAGAAACAGCAATGCAGATTAGCGAGGATGGTCTCTCGTTTGATTTAAGTGTAGAGAGTGATAAAGCCATGCACTCAGTGATGAGAGTAATACTACGACGAGATTTCAATGCTGTCATTGATGAAACGAAGTCTCTGTTAAACCAAAATGATGAATGGCGAATCCGGTACGAAGGCTATGCCCAAAAGATTACTCAGAACTTAGGTTTTATAAAAAGTGTACGTGAATCTTTTCGTCAATGGCACCCGCTTACGGTTTATTTGAACACCACTTCTGCTCAAAACGCGAAAAAAACAGTTGGATTTGAGCTGCGTTATTATGGTCAGACTGTAGCAAGACTATACCATAAGGAGAGGACTCGTTAAACGATATAAGCGGGGGTGTCAAGGGGACGGTTCTGTTGACAACACCAACTGTCAAGGAGACGGGGGTTTGACAACAAGGGAAGGTGCCAAATAAAGGAAGGAATGCCCCCCTCTTTCAAAATTCGACCTTTCGTTAAAAAGTATAGGAATTGTTAAAAGATATAATGCAAATGTTTCCATGGACGGAACACGTTGAGACGGTAGTATCGACGACACGAGTTTAGTAAATTTTGAGATATCGAACAGATAAGGGGAAGAACTTTGAGATGCTAGATAAATCGATAGAATTCCATTCGATTATTATGAAAAATAAGAATAATGTTTGGCCCCGTATTCCGGATGCCCCTGAGGGATACTCAATCAGGTTTTATAAACCGGGTGATGAGAAAGATTGGGCAAAAATTCAAACAGTTGTAGGGGAGTTTGAAAATGAGGAACAGGCAATAGAGTGCTATAAAGGATATCTTTTAATGCCAGACGAATTAAGAAAACGCCAACTGTTTGTTATAGACAATAGCTCGCAAAAACCGGTAGCGACCGCGACGGCATGGCATTCAGAATTGAATGGAAAACAGATTGGAGTTGTTCATGCTTTGAGTTGCCTTCCTGAGTACCAATCAGTTGGAATAGGAAAGGTTGTAGCCGCATACATGATGAAATGTTATTACGAACTTATGGGTGGGAAGGAAGTATGGCTTGATACACAAACCTGGAGTTATAAAGCCATAGGGATATATATGGATTTAGGTTTTGTTCCACAAAAAACTGCGGTATATAATGATGTACCTAATGAATATGAATTAGCATGCAAAGCAATGAAAAACAAAATGCGGCGCGATGTGTATGAGAGATTTATTTCGACTGCAGAGTAACACCTATGATAAAAAACTTATGATATTGTGGATAGGAGGAAAAGTCGGAAGTCGTACTGTAAAAAGCTTCGTGATTCACCAACACATAGCACAAATCAAAAAGCAGTTGATGAGTTGATCAGTAGAGAAGATGAACTTAATGGATATACGGATCAGTTCCTCTCAAAGATCCGTGACTTTGATGCGGCGGTTTTATTTTCAGTTTTGTGCATGATCAGGACGTGAGAAAACTTATGACATAACTGATACTTGGAGGATGGCTGTAATGGACAAAGAATGGTCAGAGAAAAACAAGGAGATGCAGGCGCTTCTAAAAAAAGAAGCCACATTTTCGGCAGGAATAGAAAAGCTAATTGAACTCCGTTTATCTGTGTTTGATCAGATTACTCAGATAGTAAACGGATATCCGGGGGAAGCATTTTTTGCTATGCCTTTTGCCGGTGCGGATGGATATCACAGCAAGACATTAGCGTATTCTATCTGGCATATTATGAGAATAGAGGATATTGTTGCTCATGAACTGATTGAGGAAGATGAGCAGGTTTTGTTTGCCAAAGGATATGATAAATCTACCAGATCCACTACCATTAAAACCGGAAATGAGCTTGACGGGAATGCTATTGCTGAATTTTCGAAACAATTGGATATCGAGCAATTATATTCATATGCAAGAGATGTAATGGAATCAACAAATAGTATTCTAAAAAGTCTTAAATATAACGACTTAAAAAGAAAGTTTGGTGATGAATATAAAGCCAAACTAATCAAAACAGGCTGTATCAGTGAAGATGAAAAAGCATTTTGGCTAATTGATTATTGGTGTGATAAAGATTTAAGAGGCCTTATTCAAATGCCATTTAGCAGACACTGGATTATGCATGTCGAAGCTATGAGACGCATAAAAAACAAACTGTGTAAAATAGCCAGAAAAGGCATAGATCCCATTGCGGTATGTGGCTTTTCGTGCAATCATTGTTTCTTTGCCGAGTGGTGTGGAGGGTGTAGAACAAATTACAATGTATGCTCTCACGCAACATGCTGCGAGGACAAGATTTGCCCTAATGTTAAATGTTGTAAAGAGAAATGTCTCGATGGTTGTTATGACTGCGATGAAATACTAACTTGTAATAAAGGATTCTATGATCCCACAAGTGACGGTGCTCAGGCAGCAAAAGCGCAGGCTATGTATATTAAGAAATATGGCAAGAAGGCTTTCCTTAAGGCTATGAATTTATTGAGTGAAAAATATGATTTCTACAAGACACAGCAAGTCCTTGGATATGATTGCAAGAAGGGACTTAAGATACTTGAAGAGATATCAGGGCAGTAAGTAACTTCGGAAGTTAACTCGACTAAGCGTTTTTACAAGAAGAGGAAATATATGATATGTTTCCGATAACAGATAACAATAGACATGTTTCCGCGTACTGTTGACATTCATAGTGGTGTCTCGGGGCACATTGAGACAGTCGTACTGCTGGAGAGAAAATAGAAAGATTGACCCCTGGAAACGGCTGATATAAGCGGTTTCCAGGGGTTGAGTGTTTTTGTGCAGTCCGGAGAGCCGCTGAATTTTTGGTGTGTTTATCATAAAACAGCTCGTCCACGGAAACAGATTGAAGAAAAAAATGGGGTAGGGTTTTGCGGAGATTGTTAAACCTTTTGGCAAAAGAGAACCTTTTGACAAAACATAGTTTACAGTAAAATCCAAAGTGATATAATAATTTCAGCATCTAACTGTCAAACTCCCGGCTTTTGGCGACTTTGTTGCGGGTGTCTGTGTGAGATTAACGCAGAATTGTAACCTGAAAATCTTAATTGACAGAATATATCTTTTTCACTATAATTACACTTATAGTATCAAAAAGGTGGGATTTGTTTTGTTAGTTATGTCTGTTATGGTGAACATCAACTAAATAGAGTTGCAAAAGGAAGTCATCATTAAGTGGGGGTATGACCTGCTTATCTTGTCATTCCTTTTGAATACACGCCTAATAGACTGCTTTATATACATCCTGTATAAAATGCGCGAATTTGGCCGCGCTATTTTTATGCCCGCAGGGAGCATTCTGCACTTTTAAAGGTGTGGCGTGTCTTTATGCGGGTGTTTTATTTAATAGAAAGGCAGGAAGTAAATGAACATTATATATTCAAATAAACTATCAAAAACATATAAACGTTTCGAAAAAGAACCTGGGTTGAAAGGTAGCGTAAAGAGCCTGTTCAAGAGACAATTTACCGAGAAACATGCCGTGTCCAACCTTGATTTATCTATAAATGAGGGCGAATTTGTCGGCTTAATCGGCCCAAACGGTGCAGGAAAAACCACATTGGTGAAGATGTTGACCGGCATAATCGCGCCATCCTCAGGGGAGATATCTGTGCTTGGATATTACCCGAACAAACTCGAAACTGCTTTCAAAAAACAATATGCTGTCGTGATGGGGCAAAAAAGCCAACTCTTCTTTGAACTGACACCCACAGATACATTTCGGCTTTTTAAGGAGCTTTACGAAATCCCAGAAGCTACATATAAACGAAATATTGATTACTTTATTGAGCTATTCGGTGTATCGGAACTTTTAAATGTTCAGGTTCGGACACTTTCACTGGGAGAACGGATGAAAATGGAGTTAATCGTTGCATTGCTACATAATCCCCGTGTACTCTTTCTTGATGAGCCGACTATCGGTCTGGATGCAGTGGCTCAACGGCAAATGAGGACATTTCTGTTCGAAGTTAACAAAACCAAAGGTACAACCATCTTACTTACTTCGCACTATATGGAAGATGTACGAAGCTTATGTCCACGAAGTGTTGTTATTAATGATACAACAAAGCTTCACTAAGAGAGAGACAATATTGCAGTCTGCAAAAAACGGCT
>CAYVFB010000154.1:0-4423 GCA_964450305.1 uncultured Ruminiclostridium sp. | reverse complement strand
GTCTTGTCTCCACTGGCATTATACCAAAATAATACGAGATAGCCATCTTCTTTCAATAAGTTGTAACACTTTTTGTATTTGACAGTAACATCAAGCCAGTGAAACGCTTGAGCACAAAAAATCATATCATATCTATCATTTTTTTGCGGGGTCCACTCTTCAAACGATGCTATTTCCACTGAGACATTAGGATATGTATGGCATTTTTCTTTTAAAATCTCACCCATATCTTTTCCTATCTCAATAGCATGTATTTTAAACCCCTTTTCTGCCAATTGAACAGTTGCTTTCCCAGTTCCTGCTCCAATCTCCAAAAGTGCGCTGTTAGCTCCTATATTTGTTGTTGCAATAATATCTTGAATAAGTTGCGCTGGATAACTTGGTCTTACCTGATCATATATCAGCGCAATATCTTTATAAGGCTCAACTTTTTTACTCATACTGGAACTCCCATATTTCACTCTACAAAGCCTATCCTAAACACTCGGCGCATGGACGCGCCGCCATTTGCTCCCCATTTCAGCTAACTACTTCTTTCCTGTCTTTGTTCGTAATAAGTCTACATGGTGGTGTGATCTGCGACGTATGTCGTATAAGTATTTTTATCGTATTCCTATATTTGGATATCGTCAAGCGGATTCTTTATTTTTTGTATAATATCAGTACATACATGTGTATAAATTTCGGTTGTTTTAGTACTCTGATGTCCTAGTAATTCCTGTATATATCGGATATCAACTCCACTTTCCAGCAAATGGGTTGCAAACGAATGCCGAAGCCAATGTACCGTTGGCTCCTTGGTAATTCTTGCTTTTATACAAGCTGCTTCAAAAACTCTCTGTATGCTTCTTTCTGTAATATGTTTCTCCGGATCCTGCCCGGGAAAAAGCCATATTTCAGGTTTATACTTTTTATAGTAATCATGAAGATCGTCCAACACCCATCAGGTAGTAGGTTAATTCTCTATTTACTATGATGCCTTTTAACAGAACTGAAAACACAAGAAAACAGGGCCAACTCACTCGTCAACCCTGTCATGCTTGCTCCATATCCACTCCAATTTCAATAAGTTTAATATCTCAACTATACTTGTGCGCTTCCTTCAAAACCATGTCCTTCACCTTCATCAGGCGGGTAAGGTTGGAGCGTTCGTTCTCGTCCAGCTTCATGACGATGTATTTGATGGTTTCCTCGAGGTTCGGAATCAGCACATATTCCAGCGCATTCACGCGGCGGCGGGTTTTTTCAATCTCATCGGCAAGCAGCTGTGCGGATTTCTCCATCTCTGCCAGCTTCAAAAGCTCAGGGGTAAGGTCGGACAAAGTGGCAATGGCCTCATCCAACTCGCCGGTGGTATTGGCAAACCCATAAGGATAGATATCGCCTTCCGTTCCGCCTTCCGTGGTAAACTCCAGCACAGGCACATCCACGCTCATGATGTTGCGGGTGGAAGCAGTCAGGCTTACTTCCATCTTTGGGAACATCAGCGCTTCCTCGACAAGCTCAGAATTCATCACCGCCCTTGCCATGACGAATCGGGAGTGGACTACCATCAGCTGCTCTTCCACCTCTTCGCGCAGTCTTTTATTCTCACGGACGATGTCCAGGAATTTTTTCATCAATTCATCCCGCTTATCTTTCAATAGCTTGTGACCGCGCCTTGCGGTTTTTAACCGCTTCTTCAGGCCGGTTAAAACCATACGGGTCGGATTGACATTCAATCGGGCCATGAAATTATCTCCTTCCGGGAAAAGTCGCTTTGCCGCGCCTGTGCTCTATTACTTCTTTGGGTAATATTTGTCGATGAACTCCTGTTTGATACGCTTCAATTCTCCGACCGGCAATATGGACAACAACTGCCATCCAAGCTCCAGTGTTTGCTCGATGCTTCGCTCGGTTTGGAAACCCTGGGAAACATATTCGGCTTCAAAGCTTTCGGCAAACTTTGCATACAGCTTGTCGGTGTCTGTTAAGGCTGCATCACCAAGAATAACAGCCAGTTCCTTTGCTTCCTTTCCACGGGCGTAAGCGGCGAACAACTGGTTCATCGTATTGGCATGATCTTCGCGGGTTTTCCCCTTGCCAATTCCCTTATCCTTTAGTCGTGACAGTGACGGCAGTACGTCAATGGGAGGCACGATGTCCTTCTTGTGCAACTCACGGCTGAGAATGATCTGTCCTTCTGTGATATACCCTGTCAGGTCGGGAATGGGATGGGTTTTATCGTCCTCAGGCATGGTCAGGATCGGTATCATTGTGATACTTCCTTCATTATCTCTCATCCTCCCGGCACGCTCGTAAAGGGTTGCAAGGTCGGTATACAGGTAGCCGGGGTAGCCGCGGCGGCCTGGTACTTCCTTACGGGCTGCGGAAACCTCACGCAGCGCCTCAGCATAGTTCGTAATATCGGTGAGGATGACAAGCACATGCATCCCTTTTTCAAAGGCAAGATATTCTGCGGCGGACAAGGCCATACGCGGAGTTGCAATACGCTCAACCGCCGGGTCATTGGCAAGGTTCATGAATAGAACTGCCCTGTCGATAGCACCGGTTTTCTTAAAATCGCTGATAAAAAAGTCGGCTTCTTCAAAGGTGATTCCGATCGCGCCGAATACAACGGCAAACTTGCTGTCGGTCCCCAGAACCTTTGACTGCCGGGCGATCTGCGCGGCCAACTGAGCATGGGGCAGACCGGAACCAGAGAAGATGGGTAGCTTTTGCCCACGAACCAGCGTGTTCAGACCATCGATTGCCGATACCCCGGTTTGGATGAATTCTGACGGGTAGTCACGGGCAGCGGGGTTCATTGGCACGCCGTTGATGTCCAGCCTCTTGTCGGGAATGATCGCCGGACCACCGTCGATGGGCTTCCCAAGCCCGTCAAATACGCGGCCAAGCATATCCAAGGAAACTGCCAGCTCCAGGCCGCGGCCAAAAAAGCGTACCTTGCTGTTGGACAGGTTGATACCGACGGCGCTTTCAAAAAGCTGTACCACCGCTTTTGACCCGTCAATCTCCAGCACCTTGCAACGGCGGATTTCACCATTGGCAAGCTCTATTTCCCCCAGTTCGTTATACGTAACGCCTTCCACATCCTGCACCAGCATTAAAGGACCGGCGACTTCAACAATGGAACGGTATTCCTTTAACATCTTTACTCACCTTCCTTTGCTACAAGTGCATCCATTTGCTCGGATAGTTCCTGTTCGATCCGGTCGAACTCAACATCTATCCTGTCTTGAGGCACAAGCTTCGCACGACCGATCTTTTCTCGCACTGGCAATGCGAAAAGCTCTTTCAGGTCAACATCCTTTTTCACGGCATCCTGTGCCAGGTAATAATAGTTCAGGATCATTTTCAGCATTCTGAACTGTTTGTGCAGATTGGCATACGTATCAACTTCATTAAAAGCATCCTGCTGCAGGTAATCCTCACGGATGGATCGCGCTGATTCCAGCGTAACCCTGTCCTTCGGAGAAAGGGCGTCCACACCGACAAGCCTGACTATTTCATCAAGCTCTGCTTCCTCCTGCAGGATCCGCATCATCTGGATTCTGTATTTATGATAATCCCGGGAAACATTATTGCTATACCAATCCTGCAAACGATCGGAATACAGCGAATAGCTGATCAGCCAGTTAATAGCCGGGAAATGCCTGCGATAGGCAAGGTTTGAATCAAGCCCCCAGAAAACCTTGACAATTCTCAGCGTTGCCTGGGTGACTGGTTCGGAGATATCACCGCCCGGAGGCGATACGGCACCGATTGCAGACAATGAACCAATGCGGCCTTCGGAACCGACTGTAACAACCTTTCCGGCGCGTTCGTAAAACTGTGCCAGGCGGGAGGAAAGATATGCTGGATAGCCTTCTTCACCGGGCATTTCTTCAAGACGGCCGGACATTTCACGCAGGGCTTCTGCCCACCGTGAGGTTGAGTCGGCCATCAAAGCTACTGAATAGCCCATGTCACGGAAGTATTCGGCAATGGTAATACCGGTATAAATGGAAGCTTCACGGGCTGCAACAGGCATATCCGACGTATTGGCAATCAGAACCGTTCTTTTCATGAGGGATTCACCGGTTTTAGGATCCTTCAGCTCGGGAAATTCCATCAAAACGTCTGTCATTTCGTTTCCGCGCTCACCGCATCCGATATAGACCACCAGGTCAGCATCGGCCCATTTTGCCAGCTGATGCTGCACAACTGTTTTTCCGCTTCCGAAAGGCCCTGGAATGGCCGCTACGCCGCCTTTTGCAATAGGGAACAGTGTATCAATAATTCTTTGCCCGGTAACCATCGGCTCATCAGGAGGCAATTTTTCTTTATAGGGCCTTTCTCTACGAACAGGCCAGGTTTGCAGCATTGTAAGGTTCACCGAACTGCCGTCGGGTTTTTTCACAACGGCAACTGTTTGATCGAT
>CAYVFB010000153.1:0-4521 GCA_964450305.1 uncultured Ruminiclostridium sp. | reverse complement strand
CCCTGTTAATGCTGCTTTTACATTTCCACTTTTTGAACCTGCCCAGCATTTTCTGACATTCACATCGAGATTCACTTCTCCACTGGTACTCTTCACGTTTAAGCTTTCACCAGCTGTGTTTGAAAGCTTAACGTCGCCGCTGATGGTTCCTACATCTGCATTGTTCATGGTAGAATTGTCGATCTCTATATCTCCGCTGGTGCTTTTAAGCTTACACTCAGCCGCTTTTAAATGGTTAATGTCAAGAGAACCGCTGAGTGAACTGTAGTCAATGATGTCGGCTTTTGTGTGATCCGTGTCTACATCACCACTTGTACTTTTAAGCGTGAGATCTCTGGCTGTGATGTTTTTTGCTTCAATGTCTCCACTGATTGCGGATGCCTGGATGACAGCTGCATTAGAATCTTCCGCTTTAATGTCTCCGCTGGCGCTTCTGATTTTAAGCTCATCCGCATCAATCCGCTTCAATGATATATCTCCGCTTGCTGTTTCCGCATAAAAGCGCTCAGGCTTTACATTTTCGCTGTTGATGTCCCCGCTGGCCGTTTTGATATCAACAATACCCATACCTTCAGGAATTTCCAAATAAATAATCATATCATATGCTTTGAAGTTAAATAAAAACACCGCATTATTCACGATACGAACTCCAGCGTAAATCGTATTTTCTTCCATATAGCTATAGAAATTATACTTCTGCTTTTGCCGTTCGCTTCCATTGTTAATATACCGGATATTGATTTGGCCGTTGCTGGATTCTCTGACCCGAATATCCGCGCACAGACCATCCACGACAAGGTTTATTCTTTGATTGCCGGGCTCAGCGTTATCATAGCTTTTGCTAACATTATCCCGGAAGCTTTCGAAGTTCATGTTATTTTCATCGAAAGAACCGGGATGCCTTCCGACATAGCTTTCCGCAAAATCATTCAGGCGGGAAGCGGCGCGCTCAAAGCCGTCTTTCACCTTGTTGCCAAGCTCGGTTACATCCACCTTGCTGATAGCCTCACTGGTGGCTTGTAAAGCATGATTGATTGCGTTACTGGTTGAGTCCAGAACACGGTTAATGGTACTGGTGATTTTATCTGTATCGGGCCCGTAATACCACTTTTCCTGGCCGTCCTTTGATGACTGCTCTTGCCGGTCGGTGGATTTTTCCTCTGTATGGGTCTGAGATTTCTGGCTGTCGGTTTGATACACCTCATTGATTTCCTTCACCAGATCCTCGATGGAGCCCAATTCTTCACAGATTTGTTCTTCGCTTTTCCCGTTCTCCAGGCCGACCTGGAAATGCTCCTCATAATCGGCAACGATCTCTTCCATTATTTGAATGTCAACATTTCTTAATGCGTCCTTCAATGCGTTTAGGTATTCAATCTTGTTCATATGCATCCTCCAAACTCTAATCGATTATTTCCTGAACAGTTTTAACAAACTCCAGCCATTCACTTTTCAACTCTTTTTGATAATTCCTTCCCTTTTCGGTTAATTGATAATACTTGCGGGCAGGCCCTTCTCCTGATTCCACCAGATAAGTCTCAACATAGGCCTCATCCTTCAGGCGCTTTAAGATCAAATACAATGTTCCTGTGGCGATGACCATCTTTTGTGAGATCGCGTCGGTCAATTCATATCCGTAACGATCTTTTCCAACCAGCTTTGAAAGGACACATAATTCCAGCGCTCCTTTTTTAAATTGTGCGTTCATATACCCGTCGTCAACTCCTTTCGCAGATATAAATGAAAACTTTATTCTATTTGTGTCGTTGTAAGCAATTGCTTCTGCTGTCATATAAAAAGATGCCCAACCATCTTAATAACATGTATTGTATCACTAACTATTCTATATTGCAATATAGTATTTAATAAAATACTGCAGAAATGAAAAAGACTCGATATTTTAGTTAAATTAATTCATAACATGGTATCAAGATAAAAAGTTCGTCATACATCAAGCTGGATTTACAAAACATATCAAAGTTTTCTATCATTCACATCTGTAACGGAACACGGGCGAGGAAATAATTTCCTTACCCGGCATTATGCTTTCGCAAGCGTTTCAGGTGGTCTTTCCGGTAGAACGAAAAAAGCCATTTGAAAATTTAAGAAGTATAAAGCGTGACAAAAGGCGCGTATTCTGGTGCCCTTTTACCGTTGTTTAAACTTTAAAAGGTTTAAAAATTTCAGAACCGTATGAAACAACAGGATGTGACACCTATTCATGGTAAGATTAGTTTCTAAGTAGTGTTTTATATAAAGTTGTAGAGAGGGTTTTATCAGTGTCTATTTTAATTGCGGGAAACGATTACAGAGTAGCAAAATCACTTGCTAAAAAACTCAGCACTGAAGAAAAAGTGGTTGTGGTGACAAAAGATATCAAGCTACAATCTCCTGATCACAAAATTTTAACCTTGAAATTGTCACCTGACAGCACCATGTTCGAAAAGTTATTTAAAACTTATCAGTTCAGGGCGGTTTTATTCCTGAGTTCCCGGCATTTACGAAATGAAGCGGTACACAATGGAGAGCTGGACGAGCTGAACAGGGTTCTTAAATTGGCATCACAGGAAAAGGTAGAACAGGTTGTCTGTGTTTCATCCACATTAGCCTGTGCAGAAGATTTCCAAGTGAATGAAGAAACTCACCCTCAGCCTTCCAGAGTTACTGGGATGCTGCTGAAAATGGGCGAACAGTTATGCCAATATTATAAGAAAAGCATGAAGTTAAACGTTACCGTCCTCCATGTACCCTATTTATACGGGGAAGAGGGCAGCGACCTCCTGACACAAGACTTTCTAGAGAGGTGTGCAAAAAAAGAAACGCTTTATCTTCCAGGCGGGTCCAATGATGAATGTGATTTTTTAAATGAAAATGACCTGGCAGAATTTATATTGAGGCTTCTCAATTCACCACAGCCGTCTGAGCCTTGTGAATGCATTGATTTGGGCAGAAGCACCGCAATCACCTTCGGAATGATTGCCAATCAGTTGTCTGATATCTTTCCGGAATCCAAATTTAAATTCTCCTCGGAAAAAGGTTTATTCCCTATGCCTGTAAAAGTGGAATCAGCACGCAAATTTTACGGTTGGGCAGCCATGGATTACCTCATGGACAATTTTTCTGAGAGAATGAACAAGTATGTCTGTTATACACCACACAAGAAAAGTGTTATCGACCGTTTCCCGTTTCTCGCCAGAATTAATGGCACGCTGGTGAAATGGATGGAGCTGATTGCTGGTCTGTTTCTCATGGAATATTTGAACAGAGCCACGCACACCTACGCGCAATTCCAATTTATTGACTTCAGGCTTTTGTATGTTGTTTTAATGGGGTGCATACACGGCCTTCAAACCGGTATACATGCGGCTTTACTCTCCTGTGTGTCCTATACGGTTGGGGTTTTGCGCACGGGCATGAACTGGGAAACGCTGTTTTACAATATTGACAACTGGCTTCCTCTGGTTTCCTATTTTATTGCGGGTTCGGTCACAGGATACAGCAGGGACAAACATTTAAGCCGCGCGCAATTCATAAAAAACCAATATCAAACCCTTGAGGACAGATATTCCCTTTTAATCAAAATGAATGAACATACCAACAGTAATGAGGAACAATTGAAGCAGCAGCTGATTGGATACCGGAACAGCTATGGCCGCCTTTATGACGCGGTATGCCGTTTGGAAGCGGAGCATCCTGAAGAAGTGCTCCTGAAAGCTGTTCCGGTTCTGGAAAACATGTTGAATTCCAGGAGTATCGCTATTTATCAACTGGATAAAGGGATAAACATCGCAAGACTGGCTGTCAGCTCGGAAGGCTATGGCAGCCGTCTTCAGAACACAATGAAGCTGTTTGAGTATCCGCATATCCGTAAATCATTAGCGGCAAGGGAAGTTTGGTGCAACAGAGCGCTTCATTCAAACGAACCGGGATATTGCGCGCCGTTAAGCGAAAAGGGCGAAATAAAAGCAATGATTGTGATTTGGAATACTGTTTATGAGCAAATGACAGCCTCATATTTCAACCTGTTTAAAGTGATGAGCGGACTGGTTGAGCTATCATTTGCAAGAACAATCCATCTGCAGGCTATCCAGGGAAGAAATGCATTCGTGCCGGGCACGCGCATTCTGAAAAATGATGAGTTTACTAAGCTTCTGAAGATAAAAGATACTATGGAAGCACAAAAAATTGCAAGATATATATTGCTAAAGGTAGAGGATAAAGCGAACAACACGGTGTGGCTAAGCAAAACCATCCTATCGGGTATCAGGAATACAGACATTCTGGGACAGAGGCGGAACGGTAAATTATACATCCTTGTATCCCAGGCAGATGAGAGCAATGTCGGCTGCGTTTGTCAACGTTTGAAGGATCACGGGGTGAACTGCACGGTTGAGAAAGGTTTGATGATATCATGAATTTTCTTTTTGGGGTATTGCTGTTATGTATTCATCTGCTGATATGCATTTATTATGGTATTCGAATTGTAAGGAAACCCTCAGGCCTTCCCTTGTATCTGCTTAC
>CAYVFB010000152.1:0-4562 GCA_964450305.1 uncultured Ruminiclostridium sp. | reverse complement strand
GTCATAAATCCGGCCTGCGGCTGACCGGCGGCCGAGGTCTGTCCCACGGCGGGTGCCTCCAGCAGCAGGACGGCTTGGTCCGTGAGGGCCGCCGCGGAGGAGGAGAGGAGTTCGGCGTTTTCCCACGCAAGGAGAAGCTCATCCGCCGTTGCGGACAGTTCCTCCGCGGTCATGGCGGAGGCGTCCGCCGTCAGGAAGGCTTCGGTCAAAAGCCTTGCGTAGACATACTGCCGCAGGGCAATGACGGTGGCCTCGTTTGCGGTTTGCAGGGCCTGCGGTTCCGGCTCGCGCTCCACGGTAACCGGTTTGATTTCTTCCGCTTTACCTGTTGTTTTTTGTTCGCCGCAGGCGCTGAGACTGAAAATCAGTACACAGGACAGAAGCAGGGCAAGAAAACGCCTGCCCGCTTTTGTGGCGCATGATTTTGTATGTACCGCCAATTTGTTTTCCATAAATAATCCTCCTTTTGGGTTCAGTGTGTAATCGTGGGAGTAACCCCGGTTTCGTAACGGAACTTCTCAATGATGCCCGCAAGAACGGCGCTGTCGGGTCTGGCATAGAGCAGACGGATATTCCGGATGTCCATGTCTATGCCATAGTCGATAGAGAGATAGTACCGCCCGATCTCCACGGCTTTTAACCGGATGCCCTCTTGATTAAACTTGATGACCTTGGAGCCCAGCAGGATGCCAAAGCAGGACACATACATCTCGACGGTTTCGCATGACTCTGCTTCGCTTTCTTTCATGTTGTCCTGCTCACGCAAGGGGGGGGTCATGAAAATGATGAACCGAAAAAAGAGTTTTACATTTGCAGTGGTATTGATGGTTCTTTGCC
Organism: uncultured Ruminiclostridium sp.; assembly: GCA_964450305.1. Taxonomy (GTDB): domain Bacteria; phylum Bacillota; class Clostridia; order DSM-8532; family DSM-8532; genus JAAYJG01. The sequence continues at coordinate 3,725 of CAYVFB010000152.1, read as the reverse complement.
TGTTACAAGCATTGGCTCTGCCAGTTGTGGCTGCCACACCGCCAACAGCCGTCAGTCCTCCGGAGAATTTTGCGGCAGTCAATACAAACGGCGGAGCGGGGCTGAACTGTACCCTGAGCGCTCCGGATGATCTGAGGGCGCTGATCGACCAAACGGATCAGGAACGCGGATTTGGCATGAAAATCATGGGTCAGATTGATTTTAAAACAGACGATGGAAGCTGGCATCATTCGGCAGACTGGGATAATCCGTCGACATACACAAAATATATATTGAATTATTACAATGCCTTGACCGGAGGAGAACAAAGCAAGTACCTGGGACATATCGGCTTTCTCTTTAAAAACATGTTTCCGGATGAGACAAATGTGCCGGTTCAATCGGCATTTAACAGCTGGGACTGGTATAAAAGCCATTCCATCACCGTGAAAGCCCGTTTTGTCGTTGAGTTTGGGAAAGGAAACCTTGTTTTTTCGGACTGGTCGAAAGAATATATCCTCAGTGATTCTGTTAAAATGGACTATAAAAAAATCATGGCAGAAAATGCGCCTGTGCTTTTATCTTCAAGAATAGAGACGAGAGGCGTCAATAAAGTGCCATGGGTTCTTTTAGAACTGGATCGGCATCCCGATGATGTGGAGTTGTTCAACGCTGCTTCGGGTGATGCCATGCAAACGGAGGTCTGGTTAAGAAAACTGGGGGATACGGAATTTAAGAATGTGGGTGAAACTTTTTTCAGCCAGGAAACTGTCTTTTTAAACGTAGGCGAGTATTTTAACGAAAAGCTGGATAATTACGATGCCCAGGCTTACGAAGTGAAGGTTCGGTATATCATCGATGAACGCAAGTATCAGCAATCCAATTTAACCAGTATGACCATGCTGAACAGCCCGTTTTCCAACACACTGTCATATGGGATGCCGGCATTGAAGAAGGCCGGCGACATGGGGCTTATTCCCGACAGCCTGAAGGGCACAGACATGAAAAAGAACATCACCCGCGAAGAGTTTGCAGAGGTGGCGCTGCTGATGTATGAAAAAGCCACAGGAATTCTGGATACGCAGCCCATTTCACCGAATCCCTTCACCGATACCGTTAACCCGCAGATCCTGAAGGCGTTCAAGCTAGGGATTGTCAAAGGTGTAAGTGCAACAGAATTTTTACCGGATGCCCTGATCAACCGTGAGCAGGTTGCCGCCATTTTGGCACGCACCATCCGGTTAATTGCATCGGATGCGGATTACTCCATTGACGGGGCGCCGGGATTTTCTGACCGCAAGGACATTTCCGACTGGGCTTTAAATGATTGCCTGTACATGGCTAAGATTGGTATTATCAAAGGTACGGACGGCAGGTTCATGCCCCGGGCCATCACCGATGCCCAAAAAGCGGTAGGCTATGCCAATACATCCAGGGAGCAGGCTCTGGCCATGAGCGTACGGGCGATCGAGAAACTGAATGATGGAAAATAGCGGGGCCTTTGTATGAAGGATGTACTGCTTTCCGGATGGTCTTAACCGCTGAGTAGAAAAGCAAATAAAACAATCCTTGAGAATGCATCTGTAAAAGACTTCAAGGATTGTTTTTCTTTTTTCCGGCAGAGGGATGTGCAGAACGGGATCGGTTCTTGCTCATCCTGATCATATTCACCGGTAGATTTTTCGGGAACATTACCTTTCTCCTGCAAGAGAAGATATTTTTGTCCGTCCTGTCATCAGAAACGAGTCGTTGAATTTGGTGAATTTTTATATGAAGAAGTGCTGTGTTCGGTACCACATCGGCAATGGGTTTTTAGTCTGCCAAAACGGTTACGGCTGTTTTTTCTGTATGACAGGAGCCTTCTGAGTAAATTGAGCCGGTGTGCATGGAAGGTTTTATCCTGTTATTTGATTCTTTCAATTATAGTACTGATCGATAGTAACAGGAAGCAATTTCATTTGAGCCCGGTATATGAAACAATATGATGCTTTAACGATTCCGAGCAAGAGGTCCCCTGCCTCTAAGCCCTCTATCAGGTAGTGGGAGTACGTTACCCTGCAATTTGAATATGCCGGCGGCAGCCTGTTCATCACCCCTGGGCTGAGCTTCAGCGCTGGATTGCCAGTATTATGTATTGTTGACAGTATGTTTGACTGATGTTACCATAACTGTGTAAATGCTTAATTATGAACAACGCAGAAGATCTGCGAATTGCAGTATCCTGCTCGAATGGGGGAGAAAAAATGGACAGAAAAGAAAAAGTTGTGCCATTTCAAAACCTGGGTTGGAGAAAAAGGTTATTCATCATTCTTCTTGCCGCAGGCATCCTTCTGCTTGGGGTTCTTTCCATTTTAAATAACCAGGATAAACGGATTTACGAATATGAAGTTCAGGATAACAAAATCACTATCACGAAATACAAAGGTAACAGCAGAAAGGTTACGGTCCCCTCGGAAATCGATGGAATAAAAGTGACCGCGATAGATCTGGAGGCCTTCAGCTCGAATGATAATCTTCGGGAAGTTATTATTCAGGATGGCGTGGAATACATAGACGATGCTGTATTCGCTTATGCGGGTAATCTGCAGAAGGTAAAGCTTCCGGCCAGCTTAACAGGAATAGGGCGACATGCATTTTACCATTGTGAAAAGTTGGAGGGAATTGAGCTGCCTGAGAATTTAAAAACTATCGGTAAGGCTGCATTTGCCTTCACAAATCTGAAAGCCATAACAATACCGGGAAGTGTTGAATATATCGATCATCTCGCTTTTTATAGGTGTGATAATTTAAAGGAAGCTATCCTGGAGGAGGGAGTTCAGGAAATTGGTGACGTTGCATTTCTGGAATGTACCAGTTTAGAGAATGTTTCAATCCCCGGCACGGTTACCGGTGTTTTTGCCGGTTCCTTTTATAATACACCCTGGCTGAACAGTATGAAAGATGATTTTGTGATCGCAGGAGATGGTATATTACTGCGATATCATGGAAGCAGCCAGGAGGTTGTCATCCCGGATAATGTTAAAATGATTGGAGCCCAATCCTTCGGAACAATGGGAGAGAACGTGATTGAGTATGAGAAATCAAAGACATTGGATTATGAGGAGGATTCCTCCTACACGAAGATTCGAAAAGTTGTTTTGCATGAAGGGATCACTTCTATCGGAAATGGTGCTTTCTCGGGTTGTACCGGCCTGGAAGAAATAAATCTGCCCGATACAATAACCGAAATAAGGAATAGCTCCTTTGCGGATTGTATCAGCCTGCAGAAGATCGACATTCCTGCAGGAGTTGTTAAAATTGGTGCGTCAGCATTTTATCGTTGCAAAAGCCTGGAAAGAGTTATTTTGCCGGAGAATTTAAGCATCATTGGTTTTAGTGCATTTGAGAAATGCAGACAGCTGGATAACATCATTATCCCCGAAAAGGTAACTGAAATAAGGGGTAATGCGTTCGCGGGCTGCTCAAATTTACACACAGTTGAAATACCGGAGACTGTCAAAGACATCGCATCGGATGCATTCAGCGGCACACCATGGTACGAAAACAGTACGGATGAATTTTAACACAGGGGATAGTTACTTTATACAGCTTTGTTTCCATAAGATTTATATCACTTCGCAACGATTCTGCCTGCCACCAGTTGCAGACAGGTTATAGACAAAAAGAACCAGAATAATTGTACGAAAGGGGTTTTTATCCTGTTATTTGACAAACAGTGTATCCATGAGCTCCTCCATGCCCGGTGC
>CAYVFB010000151.1:0-4654 GCA_964450305.1 uncultured Ruminiclostridium sp. | reverse complement strand
ACCGTTATAGCCAATACGTTTATATGCGTTTACAGCGCCTTCAGATGCAGTTAATACCGCAACAGATATTCCCTTTTGCAAGGCATCTTTTTCAGCCGCATGAATCAGGTATCCTGCAATACCCTTTTTCCTGTATCCATTTAATGTGCCAACCCATGCTATTTCAAGAATATCCTCTTCCGTTATAGACATACAAGCCCCGACAGGCAGGCCATTATATTCAGCTATATAGAAGGTGACCTCCTGTGTATTAAATGCATCAAGATAATGTTCAAATGAGAATAAATCATATTCAAATGCCGTATTTAGTATTGCACCACACATTTTCAGCTCGCTTAAGCTATTCACGCGGAATATATTCAGATTTTTGTCAGCCTTGGGAAATGTACTGTCAGTATTTAATTCTTTAGCCATACCAAGTGATGTAAATGATCTTCTGAAAAGCCCGGTTTCATTTATGTAACCTATAAGATCAATGTCTTGATCAATAGAATCTGGACACACTGTAATATTACCAGGAATCTCTTTATTTACTATTTGATTAACAATATAATCAAGCTGATTACGATAATCAGAGCCCTGTAATTTAACGGCATATGTAAAACTTATATCTCCGGAAAGCCAGCAAACATCGCTCTTATGATTGTTGTTTCCTCGCATATCTCCCAGCAGATCCCAGTATAGAATATGCCCTTTCATGATGTAATGAACTAATCTTTCATTATCCATATAGTCACCTTTACTTTCTTATTGTATTTGTGTACAACTTATTCTCCAGGTTAGCCCCCAAAAAGTAGCTTAATAAGGGTATTACAAGTAACGTCTCAGTAGTCGCTACGCCTATGAACCCGAAGCTGAGAAGCCTTTCCCGTGAGCAGTGCTTGAATCTGGTGAAGCAGTATGGGCAGCATGCTCAAATTCGATAACATCAGCTATCTCCATGATATACTTGTTTCCATCTTCCTCATAAGGCATAAAACATATTCCTGCCATATTATCATATCCAAGATTAAACATTATTCCATCAATATAAATATCCTCAAAATACTCATCTCTAATAAGTAAATCTTTAAGAAATGTCCCTTTCACAACCCGCGTATCATATATATTACGAATAAGATTCGATAGATAATTTATATCTCTCCATTCATCTTGATGCTTCCCTAATGCTAGATTGCCTGAAGCAATTATATATACGTGCCAATCACAATTTTTAATAGGTCTAACGATCTTATAATATTCCATACGTTCTACTTCCTGTTAGCCGTTTTTTCTTTGTCTCTTAAATGGTGAAAGCGGAAGCCCATCCTATCCGCATTATCTAAGCCGCTATCACCATGAAGAGTGTTTTCACCATTTAGGATATGTTCTTCAAAGTATTCCTTCGCATCTATTTCATGGACTTTTGTGGGAAATACCAATTCTATTTCATTCATTTAACTTTCTCCAATCGAGCAGTTTGTCAAAGAACCCTTGATTCTGCCTCCACTACGTACCCCTGCGGGCATGCGTTGTTCTATGTAATCCCCAGCCCCATGAAGCCAGATTAAGCCACGGATGATTGAACCTTTAACAAGAATGCCTGACTCCTTATGTATTGCGCATATAAGATACTGGAACAACTTAAATTGAGTACTTTTATACTACTTTTTAACACCGAGCTCATTAAGTAAATTATTATATCTACTAACTTCATGACTTTCTACTGGGCATGATGGGTTGTAGAAACTATGATGTAGCACATCAGCATCTTTTAAAATTTCATCGTACGGTAGATGTTTTTTATCTTTTTCACTATGCCTTGAAATTGCTGTTGTAATTAGCTCTATTTCATAGTCTGTGTACAAGCCAATGGATTCAAGAACTTTCTTTGCTTCAATAGAACCATAAATAGCATGATTGTCATAGCTACCTGTAATAACTGCAAATATATCATGCAACATGCCACAAGCTGAAGCAATTTCAGGTTCAAGCCCTCTCCTGACTGCTAATACTGCTGCGAAATGAGATACCCCATATAAATGGACAAAAAAATATCTTCGTTTATCCGGTGGCAGCAGGTTTACCAAATCATCAACTTTCCGACGTAATTTCTCTAGTCTATTTTCCATGCTTAACCTCCAAAAACAAGTAATAAAGATTCAATTATTGTTACTTTATAGAAAGTTTCTTCGACTCGCCCTGGGGGTAAGGGCAAGTCACAGACGACTTGCCCTAAAAAATAAAATATCATGTTTTACTTATATCAAATATCATGAAACCCCTCATAAATCCTGTTAAAATGCTTAATCTTAGAATTAAGGGCATTTTTCCTTTTATTTTGAATGACATCTTTGTAAGTAGTTCATCAAAGCTGACTTCTTCTTCATATCCAAATGGATTTGCTACTATAAACTCACTTTTTTCCTTATCCATTCCGATGATAATTGAATAATGAGAAACTAAAAGTAATTTATTAAAATCATTAACAGTCAAATATATAAAAGGAATTGGTAACCCAGCCTTGAGTTTTGATTCAATAATATCTAATGCTTTTTCTTTGCTTACCTTGCGATACTTCATTTTATATTCTGGCATATACTCTTCGAAAGCCTTAATGACTTTGGCTGGAGTAGCACCTAAATAACCTAATGGAAAATTTCTGAGTAGAACCTCTTCATCAACTTTTCTCCCTAAAAAAGAAGTCACCATACTAATTGTCGAATAACCGCAGGTATAATAAGTTTTCTGCTTTTCAACCTTAAAATCATCAAGTTTTATCATGATGCCTCCTAAGTAATATAGATTCTTATAACAACGGAAGCGATTGCTTGCAATCGCAACACACCCGGGTTGCATGGGCGAGCAGCCAGGACGCTTGGGCGAGCAACAAGCTTTAGCTTGTGACCAGCCAGGCTTTAGCCTGCGACCAGCCGTTATATCGAGGCAGGAGATATTAATAAATTATTCATTTAAACACCCAAAGATTTTTCAACTTCTTCTATTGACATCCACCCATTATCTTTGCCTGATTTTTCCCCTTTTGATAGCTCTGTCAATAATTTAATAGTAGCATTTGTTTTTTTGATAGTCTTCAATGTCAATTAGAACATATCAGCCTCTACCATTCCTTGTAAAAAAACAGGTTCTCCAACTGAAATATCTCGTAACACTTCAGCAGTAGCCGGCAAAAAGATTACCCACAAGATAACCGGGTGGAACCAGGGATTCATAGCACTGTTTTCAAGATTATATGCGAAGCAATTACCAATGCAATCTGACATGGGAAAGCTGAGCATATCTACATTTATTCTACAGCGCAATTCCGGAAATCCGGAGATGTATCTGATTTGTGATGTAATTATGACATCGCATACAATAATGGGACAAGGGACCTGTCCCCGTGTCCCACCCGGATTATCCGTCGAAGGCTGCCCATCGTTTTATTTTTGCTCCTATGCTTGACAGATTCTCTTCAAGTCTGTCGTATCCCCTGTCTATATGAATAACCTTGCTGATGGTGCTGGTGCCTTCTGCTGACAGGGCTGCTACTACCAACGCTGCGCCGCCTCTTAGATCACAGGCTTCCATATGTGCGCTTGTGAGCCTTTTAACTCCCTTTACAACAGCTACTCTTTCCCGAACGGTAATGTCTGCGCCCATTCTCATGAGCTGCTCTACATAGCCGTATCTGTTTTCAAAAACTGTTTCAATAACTACACTTGTTCCTGCGGCTTTTGAAAGAACAGCTACAAATTGCGGCTGCATATCGGTGGGAAAACCCGGATATGGGGTTGTTCTTATAACCTCTATCGCTTTCAGGTTTTTATCTGAGCATACCCTAATATCATTTTCACCTATAAGCTCTATACAAACTCCGCAGTTTCTAAGGCAATATGCTGTTGAGCTTACGGCTTCATAATCAACATCACGAAGAATCAATTCGCCGCCTGCCGCTGCAACACAAGTCATGTATGTTCCGGCAACAATTCTATCGGAAATAACCCTGTGAGTGACATCGGCTTTTATTTCAGTTCTTCCGATTATTCTGATTATTCCTGATCCTGCACCATATATTTTTACTCCAATTGTTTGAAGAAATTTTTGAAGGTCAACAATTTCGGGCTCTTTGGCGGCATTTCTTATTACTGTTTCACCTTTTGCAAGGCATGCTGCAAGCATTATGTTCTCTGTAGCTCCCACACTGGGGTAATCAAGCATTATTTCCGTTCCGGTAAATCCATTTGTCTTGCAATGCAAAATTCCTTTATATAAATCGTCAATTTCGGCTCCCATTTTTCTAAGGGCACCTAAATGCAGGTTAATAGGTCTTGGTCCTATTGCACACCCCCCGGGATAACTTATGAAAATTTCACCAATACGTCCCAAAACTGCTCCCATCAATACTATTGAGCTTCGCATTTTTCCGGCTAATGTTTCCGGTATTTCATTGCTTTTAATCTTATCTCCGCAAACTTTAATGATTTGCCCATTTCTTTCTACCTGTGCGCCAAGAGATGATAATATTTCCTGCATTGTTTTAACATCCTCTAAATCCGGGCAATTTTCTATTACACTTGTTCCACGATTTAAAATAGTAGCTGCAAGAATTGGAAGCACAGCGTTTTTTGCCCCCGTTATATTCAATTCTCCATGCAGCTTACTTCCACCTTCA
>CAYVFB010000150.1:0-4898 GCA_964450305.1 uncultured Ruminiclostridium sp. | reverse complement strand
ATAAATATTTAATAAAAACTGTTTACAGATACAAAACATCATATATAATATTAAGCAATGCATGGTCTTGTTGCATAATTCAGAATACTTATGCATGAAACACGAGGATCTTGTTGTTTTATGCATGGATTCCCATATTGCAGCCCTATATTATGCATATTTATTCACTCGGTCTTTAAAGCATCATGCACGAATCATCATCGTTAGGAGCAAAACTATGCCAAAACGCACTGACATTCACAAAATACTGATCATTGGCTCAGGCCCCATCATCATAGGCCAGGCCTGTGAATTTGATTATTCCGGCACTCAAGCCTGCAAGGCTTTAAGAACGCTCGGTTACGAGATTGTACTGGTCAATTCCAACCCCGCCACAATCATGACGGACCCCGGTATTGCCGATGCGACCTACATCGAACCGCTCAATGTTGAAAGAATCTCTCAGATCATCGAAAAAGAGCGCCCGGATGCCCTTCTGCCGAACCTGGGTGGCCAGTCGGCATTAAATCTGTGTCTGGAGCTTGCCAAAGCAGGGGTGCTTGAAAAATATGGTGTCGAGGTCATTGGTGTTCAGGTGGATGCCATCGAGCGCGGTGAGGACAGAATTGCCTTTAAGGAAACCATGCGTAAGCTTGGTATCGATATGCCCCGCTCCAGCCCGGCCTACACCGTGGATGAAGCTGAAAGGATTGCCCTGGAACTGGGCTTCCCCGTAGTCATCCGCCCCGCCTACACCATGGGCGGCACCGGCGGTGGGCTGGTATATAATATCGAAGAGCTTCGGGTTGTGGCAAACCGCGGTATCTCAGCCAGCCTTGTGGGGCAGATTCTGGTTGAAGAATCCGTCCTCGGTTGGGAAGAGCTGGAGGTTGAAGTTGTTCGTGATGCGAACAACAACATGATTACGGTTTGCTTAATAGAGAATATTGACTCAATGGGTGTTCACACCGGTGACTCCATCTGCACCGCGCCCATGCTGACCATCAGCGACGAGCTTCAAAAGCGCCTGCAGCAGTACGCCTATAAAATCGTAGAAGCGATTGAGGTTATCGGCGGTACCAATGTACAGTTGGCACACGATCCGGAAACCGGCAGGGTGGTCATTATTGAAATCAATCCCCGCACCTCACGTTCCTCGGCACTGGCCTCGAAGGCCACCGGTTTTCCCATTGCATTGATCTCCGCCATGCTGGCCGCTGGGCTGACTCTGGACGAAATCCCCTACTGGAGAGATGGAACGCTTGATAAATATACCCCTTCCGGGGACTATGTGGTTGTGAAGTTCCCCCGTTGGGCATTTGAGAAATTCAAGGGAGCCCAGGATAAGCTGGGAACCCAGATGAAGGCCGTTGGCGAGATTATGAGCATCGGTAAAACATACAAGGAAGCCTTCCATAAGGCCATTCGTTCTTTGGAAATTGGTCGGTATGGTCTTGGTTTTGCAAAGAATTTCAACAAACTGGAGCTGAAAGAGCTGCTGGATCTTCTAATCGAACCTTCCAGCGAACGTCAGTTCATTCTGTACGAAGCGTTGCGTAAGGGGGCTTCGGTTGAAGAACTCCATCGCATCACCCACATCAAAGCTTGGTTCCTTCAGCAGATGAATGAGCTTGTGCAGCTGGAGGAGGAAATCCTGAAGCACAAGGGTTCCATGCTGCCTGATGCATTGTTAAGGCAGGCAAAGCTGGACGGCTTCGCCGACAAATATCTTTCAACGCTTTTAAACATTCCGGAAGAACAGATTCGCAGCCGTCGTACCGCACTGGGCATTACAGAGGGCTGGGAACCCGTGCCGGTCAGCGGTGTAGAAAACGCTGCTTACTATTTTTCAACCTATAACGCTCCCGATAAAACCCTGTCGAGCAGCCATAAAAAGGTGATGATCCTCGGTGGAGGCCCAAATCGTATCGGGCAGGGCATCGAGTTTGATTATTGCTGCGTCCATGCTGCTTTTGCGCTGAGGGATTTGGGGTATGAAACGATTATTGTAAACTGTAACCCTGAAACGGTTTCAACCGACTATGACACCTCCGATAAGCTTTATTTCGAGCCCTTAACCGTGGAAGATGCACTGAGCATTTACCATAAGGAAAATCCCCTGGGCGTGATCATCCAGTTTGGCGGCCAAACACCTTTAAATATCGCCGGCGAGCTGGCTAAAGCCGGTGTCAGGATTCTGGGCACCACGCCGGAAACCATTGATATGGCCGAAGACCGTGATTTATTCCGCAAAATGATGGAGCAGCTGGACATTCCAATGCCCAAATCCGCCATGACCAGCACACTGGAAGAAGCGCTCGTGATCGCGGAAGATATCGGATACCCGATGATGATCCGCCCCTCCTATGTGCTTGGCGGGCGCGGTATGGAAGTCATCTATGATGAGGAAATGCTGCGCAAGTATATAGACGCGGCTGTTGGTGTTACGCCCGACCGCCCGCTGCTGATCGACAAATTCCTTGAAAATGCCATTGAATCCGAAGCCGATGCCCTCTCTGACGGGAAAATGACCTTTGTTCCGGCGGTGATGGAGCATATCGAACTGGCTGGAGTCCACTCCGGCGACTCGGCCTGTGTCATCCCACCCATCAGCATCGATAAGAAGCATCTGGATACCATTTGTGAATATACCCGGAAAATCGCCAGGGAACTAAAGGTTGTAGGTTTAATGAATATGCAGTATGCTATCTGTAACGATATCGTTTACGTTTTGGAAGCAAACCCCCGAGCATCAAGAACGGTACCGCTGGTTTCTAAGGTTTGTGACATCCAGATGGCCAAAATCGCCACCGAGATCGTCCTGAGCGAGGCGACTGGAACCCCCTCACCGGTTGAACGGTTGAAGACCAGAAACATCCCGCATTATGGTGTGAAGGAAGCGGTTTTCCCCTTCAACATGTTCCATGAGGTAGACCCGTTATTGGGGCCTGAAATGCGCTCTACCGGTGAGGTCCTGGGCATGGCGAATTCCTTTGGCCTGGCATTTTACAAGGCCGAAGAGGCAACACAGGTAGCTTTGCCGGACAGCGGCTGTGTTTTGATCAGCGTAGCCGATCAGGATAAGCCCAATCTGTTGGAAATCGCGGTTCTGTTTGTACAGCAGAACTTCCAAATCAAGGCAACAGAAGGTACCTATAACTTCCTGAAGAATAACGGAATTGCGTGCGAGCGGGTAAACAAGATGTTTGAAGGTCGCCCGAACATTGCGGACAGTATTCTAAACAGGGAGATCCAGTTGGTGGTCAATACCCCCGTGGGTAAACAGAGCCAGTATGATGATTCCTATATCCGCAAAACGGCAATTAAGCTGAAAATACCTTATATCACGACGATTACTGCCGCATTGGCCAGCGCCAAAGGAATTGCAGCCTACCGCAAAGACCACGTGAAGGAAGACAAGGTAAAATCCCTGCAGGAATACCACAGGGATATCCGATAAAGCACAAACTTAAGCACGAAGAGATAAAGTGGAAATTAAGTTAGGGGTGATACCATTGGGTGGATTATTTGGAGTAGTATCAAAAAACAGCTGTGTAACCGATCTGTACTTCGGTACCGATTATCATTCACATCTTGGCACAAGCCGCGGTGGAATGGCAGTCTGGACAGGAAACGGCTTTTCAAGATCTATTCATAATATTGAAAATGTACAGTTCCGCTCCAAGTTTGAAGTGGACCTTTCTTCGATGAAAGGAAACATGGGAATTGGATGCATCAGCGATGATGAGCCCCAGCCTCTGACTGTCCGCTCCCGTCTGGGCCATTATGCCATCACAACAGTGGGCCGGATCAACAACCTGAAGACATTGGTGGATATCACTCTGAACAACAACTTCATGCACTATCTTGAAATGAGCAAGGGGGAAATTAACCCCACAGAGGCTGTTTCCGCACTGATTGACCATGAGGAATCGTTTAAAGCCGGCATTTTAAAAGCCCAGGATATGATAGAAGGCTCCTGTACAATATTGCTGCTGACCAAAGAAGGGATCTATGCCGCCAGAGATCGTTTCGGCAGAACCCCGTTGATCATCGGTGAAAAGGAAGGCGCATACAGCGTTTCCTTTGAATCCTGTGCTTTCGCTAACCTTGGATACCAAATGAAATATGAGCTTGGCCCTGGGGAAATTGTTTTGATCCGCCCCGACGGCATCGAAAGCATCTCACCGCCCCGTAAAGACATGAAAATCTGTGCATTTCTCTGGGTCTATTTTGGATATCCCTCCTCCTGTTATGAAGGGATGAATGTTGAAATCATGCGCAATCGCAATGGCGCGCTCATGGCCCGTAATGATGATGTGGAAGTGGATATGGTGGCAGGCGTACCCGATTCAGGGGTTGCCCATGCCCTCGGCTATTCCAATGAATCCCGTATTCCCTATGGAAGGCCTTTTATTAAGTACAACCCTACCTGGTCCCGAAGCTTTATGCCGCAAACTCAGGAAATGAGAGCGATGGTGGCAAGAATGAAGTTGATGCCCATTATCGATTTAATCCGTGATAAGCGTCTTCTTTTCTGTGATGATTCCATTGTACGCGGAACACAGATGAGTGAAACCGTTGAGCTGTTGTACAATTGCAAGGCAAAAGAGGTGCACATCCGCTCTGCCTGCCCTCCCATCGTTTATGGGTGCAAGTACCTGAATTTCTCTCGTTCCAGAACCGATATGGATCTCATCACCCGCCAGACGATCAAGAAACTCGAGGGTAATGCTTCCGTAGCCCTGGACGAGTATAGTGATCCCAAAACTGAAAGATACCAATGCATGGTGGATTGTATAAGCAAACGTCTGAACTTTACTTCATTGAAATATCAGTCACTGTCCGATATGCTGGACGCCATAGGCTTGCCGCATGAAAATATGTGCACATATTGCTGGAACGGGAAAGAGTAATCA
>CAYVFB010000149.1:0-5085 GCA_964450305.1 uncultured Ruminiclostridium sp. | reverse complement strand
ACAAAAAACCACCTACCGATAAAATCTTTTTATCAATAGATGGTATTTGATTTGGTGCGGACAAGAGGACTTGAACCTCCACGGTTGCCCGCCAGATCCTAAGTCTGGTGCGTCTGCCAATTCCGCCATGTCCGCACAAATTGCCTGCCAAATCATTATAAGATGGAACCAGTCTTTTTGTCAAACCCTAATTCTACAAATCATGGCCATCCTATGTTTTTTGGTTATGTCTCAAAAATCTTCAGGTTATATATCTCCAACTCCTCCGGTTTTTTGCCCAGTTGCAGGCATTTTAGCAGTCCGAAGGCCGTATCCATGGATGTCAGGCATGGGATCGAGCTTTCAACCGCTTTTCTGCGTATTTTGAACCCATCGCGCTGCGGTGCACGTCCCCGGGTGGGTGTATTGATGATGAGCTTGATTTTTCCTGTATCAATTAAATCTAAAATATTGGGTGAACCATCGCTGATTTTCTTCACGGCATTTGTCGCAATGCCATGCATATTCAGATACAGCGCAGTTTTACCGGTGGCATAAAGGGTATAACCCAGTTTTTCAAAGCCTTCCGCCAATGTTATTAGTTGAGGCTTGTCAGTATCCCTGACGGTAAACAGAATTCCGCTCCCCGCTTCCGGCACTTTGATTCCGGAGGCAATAATTCCTTTGTACAGCGCTTCATGGAAGGTTTTTGCTATGCCCAGCACTTCACCGGTTGATTTCATTTCAGGTCCCAGGCTGGTATCGACGTCGTGCAGCTTTTCAAAGGAGAACACAGGAACCTTTACCGCTACATAATCCGATTCCTGAAAAAGCCCTGTGCCATACGGGAAATCACTCAGCGTTTTTCCCATCATAACACGAGTCGCCACCTGTACCATCGGTATTCCCGTCACCTTGCTGATATAGGGCACAGTGCGGCTGGAACGGGGGTTCACCTCAATTACATAAACCTCATCGTTATACAGCACATACTGAACATTCACCATGCCGATGACATGCAATGCCTTTGCCAGCTTTTCAGTATAATCTACAATCGTGTCTCTTGTCTTTTTGCTGATGCTCTGGGTAGGATACATGGAAATGCTGTCTCCTGAGTGAACCCCAGCCCTTTCAAGATGCTCCATAATTCCCGGAATTAAAATGTCCTTTCCATCACAGATGGCATCCACTTCAAGCTCCTTGCCCATCAGGTACTTATCCACCAGAATGGGATGTTCCTGCTCTTCCCGATTGATGATCTCCATAAATTCGCAAACATCATCATTGTTGAAGGCAATCTCCATTCCCTTGCCGCCAAGCACATAGGATGGTCTGACCAATACGGGATAACCCAGGGAATTCGCAGCATCCAGGGCTTGTTCAGTGGTAAAGACTGTTTTGCCTGCCGGGCGCGGAATATTCAATTCTTCCAAAATGGCGTCAAACTTCTCACGATCCTCGGCGGCATCTACATTCTCCGCATCGGTTCCGAAGATTTTTACCCCAAGTTCTTTTAATGCTCCAGTCAGCTTAATGGCGGTCTGCCCGCCGAACTGAACAATAGCACCGTCCGGTTTTTCTGTTTCTATAATGTTTTCAACATCCTCCGGGGTTAAGGGCTCAAAATAAAGCCGGTCGGAGGTATCAAAGTCGGTGCTGACGGTTTCGGGGTTGTTGTTTACAATGATCGTTTCATAGCCCTCTTGCTTCAAGCCCCACACCGAGTGAACCGAACAATAATCAAACTCTATTCCCTGTCCGATACGGATCGGCCCCGAGCCAAGCACCAGCACCTTTTTTCTGTCACTTGGTACAACCTCGGAATACTGGTCGTAAGTGGAGTAATAATATGGGGTCGCGGCCTCAAACTCTGCAGCGCAGGTATCCACCATCTTATAGACCGCGTTAATATTCCACTCCCGGCGCTTTTGGCTGACTTCATCCTTCGAACAGCCCATGAATTTTGCAATCACTTTATCAGTAAATCCCATTCTCTTAGCCTTTAGCATGAATTCTCTGGTTATTGTGTGAAGGCTCTGCTTCATCAGAGCCTCTTCCATGTCTACAAGGTTTTTGAACTTTCCGAGGAAAAAGGGATCAATTCGGGTGATATCATATATCTGCGCAATGAGAAAGCCACGCCTCAGCGCTTCAGCAACGACGAGAATACGCTCATCATCTTTATCATGAAGCTTTTTTTCTACGGCTTCATCAGTCCAATCTTTATATTGAAGTTGTTTCAGGGTATACAGGTTCAGCTCCAGTGAGCGCAAAGCCTTCATAAATGCGCCTTCCATCGAGTTGCTGATAGCCATGACCTCTCCGGTGGCCTTCATTTGTGTACCAAGGGTTCTCTTGGCACGAACAAATTTATCAAAGGGCCATTTCGGTATTTTAACCACAACATAATCAATGGCCGGTTCAAAGCATGCATAGGTCTTACCGGTGACAGCATTTCTGATTTCGTCCAGGCCATATCCCACCGCTATTTTTGTCGCAACCCTGGCGATGGGATACCCTGTTGCTTTCGACGCCAATGCCGAAGAACGGCTGACGCGGGGGTTCACCTCAATCACCGCATATTCAAAGCTATCGGTGTGCATTGCAAACTGTACGTTGCAGCCGCCCTCTATTCCAAGCTCTGTAATGATGTTCAACGCCGCAGTGCGCAGCATTTGGTATTCCCTGTCGCTTAAGGTTTGCACGGGTGCAACCACAATGCTGTCCCCGGTATGAATCCCCACCGGGTCAATATTTTCCATGCTGCAGATGGTGACGACGTTTCCCTTGCCGTCCCGCATCACTTCAAACTCGATTTCCTTCCATCCGGAGATGCACTTTTCAATTAAAACCTGATGCACGCGGCTCAGCCTTAGCCCATTCGTTCCGATCTCATGAAGCTGCTCCCGGTCGTAAGCGATACCCCCGCCTGTTCCGCCAAGGGTATAGGCAGGACGAACAACGACGGGATAACCGATGGATTCGGCAAAATCCATCGCATCCTGCAGCGTATTGACAACCTTGCTCGGAATACAGGGCTCACCAATGCTTTCCATCGTATCCTTGAAGGATTGACGATCCTCCGATTTCTTAATGGCCTGGGTGTCGGTCCCCAGCAGTTTTACCCCAACCGTATCCAAAAAGCCGCTCTCTGCCAGCTCCATTGCCAGGTTCAGGCCGGTCTGACCTCCTAAAGTGGGAAGGATGCTGTCCGGTTTCTCCTGCAGGATGATTTTTTTCAGCACTTCGGGGTTTAACGCTTCGATATAAACCTTGTCAGCGACATTGGTATCGGTCATGATGGTTGCCGGGTTACTGTTCACCAGCACCACCTCTATTCCTTCCTCTTTCAGCGCGTGACAGGCCTGGGTGCCTGCATAGTCAAACTCGGCCGCCTGCCCGATGACGATCGGACCCGATCCGATAACCAAAACCTTTTGAATCGTTTTATTCAGCGGCATGCTGCGACCTCCCTTTTTTGATGTCCTCTATCATATTCATAAAACCATCGTATAAAAAGCCGGTGCCCTTTGTAGGCCAGTTGCCATCCGGATGAAATTGAACCGTCACAACCGGAAAGCTTGAATGCCTTAACCCCTCTATGGAACCATCATTCATATTCACAAGGCTGACAACCAGCCCGGTTCTTTCAGGATCTTCATCGATAACCATATAGCCATGGTTTTGGCTGGTGATATGCGTAACACCGGTTTGAACATCCTTCACCGGCTGGTTGCCGCCCCGGTGGCCATATTTCAGTTTGGCTGTTTGTGCTCCCAAGGCCAGTGCCACAAGCTGATGCCCCAACCCAATACCCATTACAGGCTTTTTGCCTATAAGATCCTTCGCCACTTCCAACACTTCCACGCAATCCTTTGGATCTCCCACTCCATTGGAAAACACGACGCCATCGGGCTCAAAGCTGAGTATTTCTTCGCAGGAGGTGTGGTATTGCGTTACATAAACCTCGCAAGCTCGTTTTTTCAGGGCTTGAAGAATGGGCTGAGCATCCCCCAGATTGACCAGAACAACCCTGTGTCCTTCCCCTTCATGATGGATGATGTCTTTACTTTTCGATTCTCTGGCTGGATTGGTGATTTTATTATTTCGCATTTGTTCAAGCCATGCATTCGAATCAAAATCACTTTCGGTGCTGATGATTCCATTCATTGTTCCCTTGTCTCGAAGCATTCGGGTTAACGCGCGGGTGTCAATCCCTTCAATTCCTGTAATCCCGTTTTGAATGAGATAATCATTCAGCTTACCGGCAGTTCTCCAGTTATTTGGACAATCACAAAGCTCGCGGATGATAAAGCCTTTCAGCTGAGGCTTTTGGGGAACGCCCTCTTCCTCGATAAAGCCGCAGTTTCCTATCAGTGGATAAGTCATTGCGACAATTTGCCCATGACAGGCCGGATCGGTCAGAATTTCCTGGTACCCGGTCATGGTTGTATGAAAAACAACCTCACCAACGACCGTACCCTCAACCCCAATGGCTTTTCCCTCAAAAACCGTCCCGTCTTCCAATACCAATACTGCCTTCATTGATTCTCTCCTTCTATATTAACCCGGTAGCTTTTTAAAGTTTATATTCTCATCAACGTGCCCAACCCTATATTGGCCGGTTCTCTATTTTTAAACTCTTTTACATAGAGCTTTGAAGCTCATTTTTCATACGAATGGCCTCTTCATGACAGGCCTGGTCAAACTCCTCGATGGTGAATTCTGTCTTCCATTTGTCCAGCTTATAAGCGCACATCAAGCTTCTGGATGCATTGATCACCGCACCGAGGCCATTCTTGTCAAAGGCTGCCGCCACATCCTTCGCACCGCCGCCCTGCGCACCGTAACCGGGAACCAGAAAGCAAGTCTGCGGCATACGGCTGCGGAGTGTTTTTAGCTGCTGAGGCCAGGTTGCACCCACTACCGCCCCTATAGAAGAATATCCACATTCACCAATCAACTCCCTGCCCCATTCGTTCACCAGATCGGCTATTGCTTCGTAAACGGTTCTTCCGTCCTGCAATACCATATCTTGAAGCTGAGCGGAGGATGGATTGGAAGTCTTTACAAGAATGAATGCCCCTTTGGAATACTTTTTACAGT
>CAYVFB010000148.1:0-5092 GCA_964450305.1 uncultured Ruminiclostridium sp. | reverse complement strand
AATCTCTCCTTCTCCGCCACATTTGTCTGAAACCCTTGAGAAATCAAGGGTTTCAGTATTTCCAAGGCTTTTTAACAAATCAAATTGTAGAGTATATGCACGACGAAAAAGCATACACGGAAACCACACCTCAGCAAATAATATCTTATGATATAGCTAAGCAATTAAAAGACCTTAAGTGAGATTGGCTCAAAATCGCAAGAACACACGGAACGTTTCAATGAAAAACCTTGAGGCTGATTGCGTCAAGGTCTTCGATATCGTACAATTAAACTGCTATATAGAAACGATGTGTATTTTCTTCATGAGCTCTAGACAGCTGGATCTGCGGGTGAAACATACATAACAGATCCCTGTTGTACCCAACGCGGCTTTACAGCCCTGTCGGCTGCTGTAGGAACCGGATGATTTCCTGATTGGCAGCCTCCGGCTTTTCATGATTCAAGCCGTGTCCGACGCCTTCAAGTATCCTATAACTATATTGAGCCTCGTCCATCATTTTCATCAGTTCCTCCCTGCCGGAGCCCATATTACCCCCGAAAAGAAAGTATACCTTGTCGCGAATGGTCACACCCGTTTGTTTATCATACTTTTCAAGCTTGTGCGGAAACATTGCCGATTGGTTGTGGTTGGCCGTCACAAGAACCATATGATCCACGACCTCAGGATGTTTTTCAAATAAATCCGAGTTGGGCTTCATTTTCTTCATGATTTTAATCATATTTTTGCGAGTTGGAACGAGAACTTCCGGAAAGGCCAGCATAAGTGTATTGATAATGGACTTAAAAGGGTTTGTAATGATACCTCCCTCAATACACACAGCTTTCATAATGCGGTCTTTATGATGAAGAGTATACACAAAAGCAAGGCTCGCACCATGAGAAACGCCCATGATATTGAATTTGTCAAGCATTAGCTGTTCTGCCAGGTCGTTGATCCAAACCACATCATTGAATTCATTCTTGTTATAGTGTTCATTGGGCTCGCTTTTACCCGGGCCGCCTAAAGTATCCACAGCGATGCAGTAAAAATGCCTGGACAGATCCTGTATATTTAAGAGCCACATCACGGCAGAGTTGTCTCCTACCCCGTGAAACATCAATAGCGGAGGGTTCGATGGATCCCCTGCAATAAATACATGGGTCCTTCCAAAGCGCGTCTGAATATATTGCTCTTCCTTATCGACACCCCATGAGGCTGCAAGCTTGTCGTAGGACTCAAGAACCGCCGCTTTTCCTTTTTCCGACTTAAAGACCTTCATGATCATGACCTCCCTCAATTGTTAAATGTTCAAGGTATTTTCCCCAGGCATCGTATTCCAACCCCAGACCCTGAAAGCAAAAAGTGGATATGTCACGTATAAGCTCCAGCTGTTTTTGCTTTTCTATCGGTAGCGGACCTGGATTATCGGAGCCTATCATTCTGGTAAAAATAAAAAGATTGCTGATAAAAACAGCCCAGAAACAATTTGCGGCATGACAAGCTTTTACATGCTTTATTGCACCCGTGTCCACAGCCTGCTGGATGATTGTCTCAAGAGATTTCCGATGCAGGTTTGATTTAATGACACCTTCACGCCATTGCTCAGGCCCGAAAACCGCATAAGCGTCAAAGGGCATTCTCATGGCAAACTGTATCACCCTCGCATCATTTCCGGCCAGTATGAAAAAATCCCAAATATAATGAACCAGACGCTCAATGGGTGGTTTATTCAAGCTGGAGGTAAAAAATGTATCACTCATTTCGGCGCTCTTGCTCAATGCCCATTGAAACATTGCCCGGAAAAGCTCCTGCTTTGTCTTATAATAATAGTAGACCAGCCCCTTGGCCAAACCGGCCTCAGTTGCCACAGCATCCATATCCGCACCGTTGTAGCCATGCCTCACATATACAGTAAGCGCTGCATCAAGAAGCTGTAAACGCCTTGACTCGCGAATCTGTTCATTTAGTTCCTTTCTCCGTGGTGACATCTGCTTTCTCCTTATTGACTTAATTACAAGTCAATAATAGATCGTTCAATCGACAATGTCAATAGCGTGTTAAATAATGATTTAAAGCCAAGTAAATAGCCGCGATAAGTATTAAATAAAATGCCCTAAACTCCCTGCCCCTTAGACGGGGTCATCTGATTATTTTCTGATACCCAACAATATTCGGTAAGACCCCAATTTACTTCCGAGTTGGGGTAACCGTGTTAGTGAATACTATTATTTTGCGGAACATATAAATCGCAGTAGCCAAGGATTAATATTTGCGATAAAATAATGCAAGCCAATAAACTATTCCAAGGCTATGAACGTATTCTTTATCAAAACATAACATCAAACCAACAGGATATTTAATATCCCATTTGGATCGATGTGAGGAGGTAATCAATTGAACCCCTATAGCTCTAGAACCGATGAGTTGCTGCATCATCTGCAAACCAACCCTGAAAAGGGCTTAAGCACGCAAAACGTACAAAAACTCCTGCAGGAACACGGTGAAAACCGACTGAAGGAAGGGAAGAAAAAAACCAATCTTCAGCGTTTTTTTGATCAGTTCAAGGATGTCATGATCCTGATTCTTCTTGCTGCTGCGATCATATCATTCATCGTGGCCATCGTCGAAAAAAACCCTTCCGAGTTTATCGAACCGCTGCTGATTCTGCTCATTGTAGTGTTGAATGCGCTGATGGGTGTGTTTCAGGAAAGCAAGGCTGAAAAAGCTTTGGAGGCATTAAAAAACCTGTCCGCCCCCCATGCCAGGGTCGTGCGTGATGGCAGGGAAATGGTGATCGACGCCGCGGGCCTTGTACCGGGCGACATCATCCTTATCGAGGCCGGAGACTTCATTCCCGCCGATGCAAGGCTGCTGAAGTCTGCAAGCCTGAAATCTGAAGAGTCCGCCTTAACCGGCGAGTCCGTACCTTCCGAGAAAGATGCCGACGATCCGGTGAAGGAAAATGCCTCCATAGGGGACCGCCACAACATGGTATATTCAGGCTGCAGCATCACCTATGGGCGCGCCCGGGCGGTTGTCACCGCAACCGGCATGAACACCGAGGTGGGCAAAATCGCTAATTTGCTCGCGGGTGCAGAAGATACGAAAACACCCCTGCAGGAAAAGTTGGCTCAGCTTGGGAAATATCTTGGGATAATTGCGCTGGTCGCCTGTGGGGTCATATTTGTGGTTGGTCTGGTTTCCGGCATGCCGCTGATGGAAATATTCATGATCGCTGTTTCGCTGGCAGTATCGGCAATTCCTGAAGGCTTACCGGCCATTGTCACCATTGTTCTGTCCATCGGGGTGCAGCAGATGGTCAAAAAGAACGCCATCATCCGCCGCCTGCCGGCTGTTGAAACCCTGGGAAGCGCGTCGGTCATCTGCTCGGATAAAACCGGAACCTTAACACAAAACCGCATGACACTTATAAAGGCTTATACCGAAAGCCTGGGGAATGTAGAGGATATCAGCAAAGAAAACAGCCCGGAAATCCGCCAGCTGTTGATGTATGGAATGCTTTGCAGTGACGGCATCGTGGAATTCAATGGTGACGAAGTGAAGCATATCGGTGATCCCACTGAAACGGCCATCGTTCTTGCTGCCCATCAAAACGGCATGACACGGCAGGAATATAGTGAAAAATACCCGCGTCTGGAGGAGATACCCTTCGATTCCGACCGCAAGGCCATGTCCGTTGTGGTTAAGATAGACGGTAAAAACATCGTTATTGTCAAGGGTGCTTTTGATGTGCTGGCTTCAAAATGTGTTGCCGGGGATATTCAAAAAGCAAGGGATATCAACGATCAAATGGGCAGTAACGCTCTTAGGGTGATTGCCGTTGCATACAAGGAAATCAAAGAAGTGCCCAAAGCGCCAAAGGCGGAAGCCCTGGAAACGGATCTTGTTTTCATGGGCCTTGTGGGCATGATTGACCCGCCGCGGCCAGAGGCCTTCGAAGCGGTGAAGCTGTGCAGGAAGGCTGGTATCAGGCCGGTCATGATCACCGGCGACCATGTTGTTACCGCTTCTGCGATTGCAAAGGATCTTGGTATCCTTCGGGAGGGCGACGATGCGGTTGCAGGTGTCGATCTTTCTGCGATGAGTGATGAAACCCTCGATAATCGTGTGGATGAAATATCAGTTTATGCCCGGGTTTCACCGGAAGATAAAATCAGAATCGTGCGCGCCTGGCAAAAGAAAGGCCACATAGTGGCCATGACGGGCGACGGCGTGAATGACGCTCCCGCGCTGAAGGCTGCCGACATTGGCTGTGCCATGGGTATTACCGGAACCGATGTAGCCAAGGGCGCATCGGATATGACCTTAACCGATGACAATTTTGCAACCATCGTCGAAGCAGTAAAACAGGGACGCGGTATTTATGACAACATCAAAAAAGCGGTGGCCTTTTTGCTGGGAACCAATATAGGGGAACTGCTGACGGTGTTTTTTGCAATGCTGATCTGGCGTAAATCTCCGTTGTTATCCATGCAGCTGCTATGGATTAATCTGGTCACCGACAGCCTGCCGGCTATTGCGCTGGGCATGGAGAATGTGGAAACCGATGTCATGAATCGTAAACCAAAGCCAAAGGATGAGAGCATTTTTGCAAATGGCCTGTTGGCACGGGTTCTCTTTCAGGGGGCTATGTTCGCCGCTTTGACGCTATTTGGTTTCTGGTATGGTGAAAAAGTTACCGGAAATGTGGACGGCGGCAGAACCACGGCGTTCATCATTCTGGCACTCACCCAAATAGTCCATTCCTTCAATATGCGCTCGGCCCATTCCTTGTTTACCATCGGCCCCTTTACCAACGGTAAATTAAATATGGCAGCGCTGATTTCCACCGTTCTCATTATACTTGTGGTGTTCATACCGCCTGTTGCCAATATTTTTGGGCTGATTTCTCTTCCGGGTCACTTGTATTTGAAGGCTGTGGGGCTGGCGTTTATTCCGTTGCCGGTCATGGAGCTCACAAAGCTGCTGGGTTTGATCAAGCATCGTCATCCCTGAAGAACAATTATAAGTGGGCATAGCCAGTGGCTATGCCCACTTTTTAAGTATGACGGGCATGCCGTCAATCTGTGGTGAAAGTCCACAAGGGGCG
>CAYVFB010000147.1:0-5141 GCA_964450305.1 uncultured Ruminiclostridium sp. | reverse complement strand
TGCACCTTCTGCCCGTTTGCCTCAACCCAGTATGTATTCTCACACTCACAGAGCATATAATACAGCGGTACCTGCTTCATAGGCCTGCCATCAATAAAAACCATGCCTCTTCTGTTCAAATAAGTGGTCATGTCAGTCTTGTCATATTCAATAAACAATCGGTCATGCAATATGTTTACGGCACAGAACGGGTTGTAACCCTTAAAATCCTCCGGGTCCAGTTCAATCTCCCAAACCTTGATTCCCTGGGTTTTGGAAGGGTCTTCCGGGAACCCCCTTGTCATTCTCCATCCGGTACTGGGCTTATAGTTCTTTACATCAACGGAAGCCTTGATGATAACCTCTTCTTCTCCAAAAGCTTCGTAGCTGATCATCTTCTCAGGACCGAGACCGCCAATAGCAGGCTGAACCGTCTCCCGATATACCCCACCATGAATAAGCACCCTTGTGCCAGGTGTTGCTATCTGCGCTGCGGCATTGATGGTTTGAAATGGTCTTTCAGGCGTTCCATCATTGGTATCGGATGCCTGAGGGTGCTGGTTGTTTACATGAATGTCCCTGTCATACTCCTGAGGAATCTCCCAGAACTCAAACATTTCGCCGTTTGGCAGCTGTGCCGTGTAATCTTTTTTTTCTAAAATGCTCATACCTTTAGCTCCCTTTTTGATTTATTCTTTCATATCAAAAACTATTTCGGATCAAACCCGGGAGATGTATTAGCCCAATCCTCTACAGCAATGATTTCAGCCTCAGTTCTTTGGCTCTGTAAAACCTCCGCAGCTTTCACGGATATTCATCATCGGTTTCAGCAGCTGTATCATTGGAGCAAACACCTCATGATTGATCGATGCCATCATCATATGCAATGAAACTGCTGCATATTGGACAATAGGCTGCTGGATGGAAGATATTGTAGGATTGGAATAACTGAAATATTCATTTTCTCCATATACCAGAATCTCCATATCCTCAGGCACATGGAACCCCAGGGTTCTTAACGCCATGAAAACACCACCCGCGTTTCGATTATCCATGACGAAGAGCGCTGATGGCTTTTCCTGTTGAGACAGGATTTGAATGGCAGCATCATAGCCCGATTGAAAGTCTCGCTGCTTACAATAGAATACCCACTGCTCATTGATTTGAATATTTTTCTTACAGCAGGTTTCTATAAACCCCAACTCAATCAACTGAGCGGATTTGCTTTTGTTGTCTGTTCCGACCAATCCGGCCGTTTTATGTTTTCTGCCATGAAACAAACTGGCACAGCTTGCCCCGGCGTCGTAATCATCAATCATCACACTGTTGTACTTTTGTGTTTTTCTGCCAATTAAGACAATGGGGATGTTAAAATCACTCTGTTCCAAAAATGCCTGGTCTTCATCGGATATCCCTCCGATAATGGCCCCATTGAAACGATGGCTGCTGATAAAGCTTTTGTATTTTTCCAGTTTACCAAAATTGTACGGCTGTATCACCAGTTCGATGTTGAAACCTTCTTCTTGAATGGTTTGATACAACCCCTGCAAAAAAAGCCCTGCAAGATCCACCAAAAACTCTGTTCGCCAAAAAATCGCAATTATCAAAGGAGTTTCTGCCGCTGCTGTCTTTCTGAACCTGCGGGCGTAAATGTTCGGTTGATAATTCATTTCCTTTGCCATTTCGCGAACGCGCTTCTGTGTCTGTTTCGATATTCGGAATTGTTCTCCATGTCCATTTAGCACAATAGAGACGGTTCCAGAGGATAAGTGAAGACGGTCTGCGATTTGCTTTATATTCACAGCAGTTTTATCTTCCTTCATAACACCGGCCTTTCGAGAAAAATGCTTTTATACACACTTTTACTACCCCCTTACCGAAAAATTTGTACGACAAATTCCTTCAGACATTTTCTCCAAACCGTCCATTCATGATGACCGGGGCAGGTATATAGCTGATATTGAATGCCGATTTTATCAAATTTCCGCAAGTCTTTTTCAAGGCCGTTTATAATTCTTTCTTCCTGCTCACCGTAGCCGAAGAAAAATAACTTGACCTTTTCATTAAACGCCGTCGGATTCTCAAAGTTTTTATAGTAGTCAAAATCACAGTACCAGCGTCTTTCAAGTATTCCGCTGAAGATACCAATATAAGGGAAGTAACCAGGATGCCGCATGGTTGTCATGATTGTCTGGTAGCTGCCCATGGAAAGGCCCGCCATGGCTCTGTTTGCATCGCCCGCCGCCACCCTGAATTTCTTTTCGATAAAAGGTATGCAGTCTTTTAAAAGCATAGAGTCGAAATCACCGACAATAAACTCCTCTTCCTTTTGATGGTTTACGCAGTAAAGACAGTTCATGACGATGATCATCGGCCGGCATTTGTTTTCCGCGATCAGATTGTCCATGATATAGTTGACCTTTCCCTGCCATACCCATCCGGTTTCGTTTTCTCCGCCGCCGTGCTGCAAATACAGTACCGGGTATTCCTTTTCTGTTTCTTCATCATATCCCGACGGTGTATATACCCAGCAATCCCTTGTTCTGCCTGTGACGGATGACTTAAAATGCTCCACACGCAGTGTGCCGTGAGGAACATCCTTGAGCATGTAGAAATCCTCTTGCCCCGGCATATCAAAGAAATTGACCACTTTATGCGCTCCATACCCTACAGGGGCCTGAGGGTTTACAACACAAGTTCCGTCGACAAAGTATTCGTGGTAATGATACCCGGCTGGTATGCCGCTGACGGTTACACGCCAGTAACCATCTTTATCCTTCGTCATTTCATGTTTTTTGTTCGTCATCGCCAGCCACCCGGCAACCGAAACCTGCTTTGCATGCGGTGCGAAAAAGCAAAAAGTTACGTCCCCGTTGTCCTCAATTTTCACCCCGGGAAATTCCCGCACATGTCTTGGACCCATATTATTTCCCTTGTCATCAAAAGAAATCTGCATGCCCAGATGTTCTGCATCAAAAAACAAACCGTCCGTATTCAGAGCTTCGTTATCACTGAATTTATAAGCCATGATATAACCTCTTTCCACCATTAGAATGCAAAGGTATAACCCAGAAAGGATATACAAATCATCAACAGGGTTGAGAAAATGCAAACGTTCCGTTTATTCATCGCATCCATCGCTATTCCGCTGAAAAGCCTGATCATCAATGCGGCCACAGAGAAGATTCCCGCCACAGTTCCGGCCAGAGTCAAACCGGCACCAAGGGATACCGCATATGATGATACGATGGTCGCGACCATGCTGAACCCCAATGCAGTGATCAAATTCACAAAGCTTAGCAACAAATAAGTTACATTAAACAATTTTCTTTGCATTCAAACCCCCATCTGCAGACCTCATCCATTTTGATTCACGCCTTGCCGACAGCCCATCGAATAAAATGCTCCACAGCAGTGTCCCACACCCTCCACTCGTGTTTTCCGGGCATCTGTTCATAGTGTACGGGAATACCGTTGCTTCTCATAAATTCCAGGTATCTTTGAGCATGCTCATAGCTGAAATCTTCTGTTCCAATGGCGGCATACATCCGGGGAAGCTTTGCCTGGTTCTCCACAGCATATGTAACCATATACCTTGTATCATTCTTTGTGTTCAGCATGTTTTCATAACCGCCCCACACAAGATGACATACGCCATTTTCCTTCTGCTTTTCCATCTTTGAGAAGGGGCCGACATCTTCATTAAAAATTTCATCTGTAAATGAGAACCCTGAGAAATTCCCGGCTGCAGCGAAATATTCCGGCATGTCAAATGCCCATTTGTAAGCCCCGTATCCGCCCATGGAAAGGCCTGCAACAAACCTGTTTTCCCTCTGAGTGGAAAGCGGGAGAAAGCAGTTTAGCACCTTTGTAAGTTCTTCGGTCAAATAGGTATAGTATTTGTAGCCGTGAACCATATCTCCGTAAAAGCTGGTTCCGCCAACTTCTGGCATGACTACGGCAATTTCGTTTTCTTCTGCATATCGCTCAATACTGGTATATCGTATCCAGTCCTGCGCATTGCCTCCGCCACCGTGGAGCAGGTATAAAACTGGAAAAGGCTTTATCTCTTTGCTGCTGTCATAAGGTAAAATTATGTATACGTTGGTATGAAACCCCAGGCTTTGGGGTAAAAAGCTGAAATGCATGATTCCCATTTGATTGTTCTTCCTTTCGTATCCAGGCAAAGCCGGTATGTTCTTTGTTAAACCCAAGCTTTACTGTGTTTCTGGCACGATTCACGGCCACTCGGGTGGATATTTAGACTAACGGTGAATTGCTTTAGCTGTGTACAGAATAGAGCAATATTTCCTATACCAGCCCCATCCATGGGATGATTTTTTTAAGCCATTCATCCCAAAACTCCCAGGTATGTCCGCCAGGCCCGGTTTCATAGGTTAAATTCAGCCCAATTTCATCTGCATATTTCTTGAACAATACCGTCCCTTCATAATAGGGGTCTTCCTTTCCACAACAGCTGAAAAGACGAGGGCTTTGCAAACCTGAATCTACAAAATCCTTTGCCAGCTTCTTCAAATCATTCATGCTTCCCCTATAGTCTGAAACAGTCCCGAATGCATCCGAAGCCGGCCCAACAGCTTTCCCCGCAAAAAAACCCATTTCTTCAACATCCCCAACACCGGACATTCCTGCAGCAGCATTAAAAAAATCAGGGCAGTTCAGTGCCCATTTCATGGCGCCGTGTGATCCCATTGAATTGCCCACCACATAATGGTCTTCCTGCCTGGCGGATAGAGGAAAGACAGCCTGCATGACAGTTGGCAGCTCTTTCGATAGATAATCAAAATAATTCTTGCCAAATTTCATGTTGCAATAAAAGCTGTTTTTTACTTCGGGCATGACAACTGCAAAGCCTCCTTCCTGACCATATCTTTCAATACCGGTATTGCGGTAATAAAAGGTACAATCATCCGAACCGCCGTGCAGGACGTAAAGTGTTTTATATTTCTTGCCTTCGCGATAGAACTCATCCACTGTTCCTTTTGAGCTCCAGCGGCTGTATGTGGGTAGGACAACAGAAACATTGACCTGTTCTCGCAGGACTTGAGAGTAAAAAGTATAATTGAGCAATCCCATTTTTTTTACCCCTCTGGTTTCATTCTTATAACAGCGGAAGCGATTGCTTGCAATCGCAACACACC
>CAYVFB010000146.1:0-5310 GCA_964450305.1 uncultured Ruminiclostridium sp. | reverse complement strand
AGCCCGGCAAAATCCATCGCCATTCCGGAAAGGATCAAGCCTTCTACGATGGGTCTGATGGTTTCAGGTGCAGGATCTGCAAGGCTCTCAACAGACATACATTTTTTCAGTGCACCGCGCACAAGGGTGGCGACTTTTTCGCAGTAATACTCGCCGGTGATCAAATGCGACAGACGCCATTCACAGATACTGATATACTTCGCCAGCATATCTCCCAGACCTGCCTGTAAAAGCTTGAGGGGGGCCTTGCACATGATCTCCAAATCTGCAACGACAACAGTCGGGCAAACAGTGCTGAGACTAAATTTAATTCCATTACCGATTACCGAGGAGGTGGCGGATGTATACCCGTCCATTGAAGGGGCTGTACCTACAATCAAATAGGGAAGACCAGTAACCTTGGCAATAACCTTCCCGATATCATTCATCGTGCCTGAGCCTATGCCCAGGATAAAATCGCAACGGGTGTCAAAATGCATGACTACCTGACCAATTGCAAACTCGTCTGGCTCCGGAGACTGTTCAAATACATACTTGGAAAACGGAAGATTTTCCGCCTGCATATGGTTGCAAACCGCTTCTCCGGCGGCTTCAAATGTATTCCTGTCGGCGATTAGAAAGGCTCGGGAACCGCAATGCTTTCTGATAATGTCTGGTACCTGGGAAATTGCTCCCGATTGGATAAGTATTTCCTTTACCTTTGCGATATGAGGCCTGCCGCAGTGACAGGGGAGAGTTTTGTTTTTCAGTATGGCATTGATATCAAGCATTTTTTCATTATCCTTCATTTGCGTGAGTTTGCAGAACATAAGCTGATAATATCATATCATTTTTTCTTATTCAAGATGATGTCAGGTATACACCAATTCGGTCATTCACTTGTTACTTCTGTGAAACCTGCTACGGTTTCGTGTCGTTTGGAGGTACTTGGGTCGTGTGGGTAACACAGGGGGATAACACAGGGGGACGGTTCTTCTGAGTTACATGACACAGAAGAACCGTCCCCTTGTGTTATTGGGGTGTCAACTCGCGAGGTTATTGCTCATCGAAATGATCCTCATAGAAATAGTAAACGTAATTGTTCTCCAGATTGGTTAAAATGACCTCTTCACCATTCACAGCGATGTTCCACCTTGTCTGTGTCGGCGGTGAGCTTACATCATACCCGTAGGTAAGTTCATTTAATACTCCGCCTGTTCCGGGGGTTTCAAGGCTCCCGTAGGAATTGGGCTGTGAAAAATCAGAGAAGTTCACCTGTTCAAGTGTTCCGTCAGCCTTCCAGTCAATGCCGATAAAACGCAGCCTGCCGGTTGAATCCGCCGAGCCTGGTTCAGCCCCCTGGATAGGCACACTCCAGTTGTCATAATCTCTTTCATCGGTTAAGTATACAGTTTCATGGCCATCATGGATGAATTTTCCCAAAACATATGTCAAATAAAGATCTTCTCCCTTTTGTGAAGGCGAACTATCAACAGGGGTATTTGTGGAATCCTCTTTTGTTTCCTGCACAGAGGGAATAACCTGCTCGGAATTGTTTTGCCCGGAAGCATCCGCCTTATTTGGACCCTGGGTTTGTGCAGAAGGTGGTGGGGGATTTTTTCCCGGCTGTTTATTATCTTTTCCGCAAGCACTTGTAAGCGCGGTTATCAGCAGGATGGAAACAACCATATTCATTATTTTTTTCATCAAAGCTTCTCCTTTATACTCGTCGTTTTCTTTGTCGGTTTTAGAGCGGTAGATTGCAATTAACTTTCATTTTATACCTTCATAAGCTCCATTTCAATGGTTATCAAAGCACCAGCCCAATACATGCTGATACTCTGCAAGCTCTCCGGTCACTTCATTGGGGGTCCTGCTGCTTTACCACCAACAGGATAAACCGTTGGATCATCGTTGCGACCTCAGCGCGTGAAGCGGTTTCACGTGGGGCGAAGAATCCGCCGCTGCGACCATCGATAATACCGGTAGTCTGGCAATACAGGGCTGCTTGTTTCGCATAGTCTGAGATCGTATTGGCATCAGGATAGCTCAGCATGGGCTCCGAATCGGCCGGAAGCCCCAGGAAAGCTGAAAAGCGGTGAAGGATTGCTGCCATCTGTTCCCGGGTGATGGGGTCATCCGGACCGAACCTGCCATTCCCGTAACCGCTGATGATACTGTTCTCTGATGCCCAATCGATATATTTGCCATAGTAAGCTTCATAATCGCAGTCTGCAAAGGCATGTTCGCCTGAAGGACTCAATTCACCATAGCTGCGCTCAAAGAGCCGCCCGACGACCGTTGCAAACATGGCCCGTGTCATTTCGGTATTCGGGGAGAAGGTATTACTGCCGTTGCCGAGGAAGACCTCACGTTCGGTCACAAAGTCGATAAACCTGAACGCCCAATGCCCGGACACATCTGAAAAGTACTTGCTGTTGTGCATGACAAAGATGTTCACGCCTTCAGGTGCGATATATTTGCCGTTTGCCGCGAACCCAATAAACAACTTATCCCCGTTGTTACCCAAATAATAAGGAATGCCCACTGATTCATCATAGCCTTCATCCTTGCGCAGGACGATTGCATAAGGTGAAAACTCCGTAGCCTCGAACACCAGATACCAGATCCCATTTTTTTGTTCAAGCCTTGAAGTCAGTATGGTTACCGCATCGTTGTTGGATTTATGTACAACGGAAAGCTTCTCCATTTCACTCAACAGGTTTTCCGGTATTGGCAGTGAAATGGTCACCGTATAGCCTTCCTTCGGTTGTGTTTTTTGGTCCGTTCCTTTGATATATAAGGAAATATCGAAGGGATAAACCTCGCTTTCCTTCCCAAAGCCAAAGCTTGCCTTGTCTTCAGCCGTGTCCGTCACCTTGACCTCCACAGAATTGGAAAAAGCGTTGTTCATGTTCGCACTGGCCTCGATTTTTCCAGAAGTATTGGCGAATAAACTGGCGGAGACTTCGGTAACTGCGATGATCCTGGCCGGAGGTGTATAGCTATCTCCATCATCACTCGGATCACTCGGGGGTGAAATGGGTGTCCAACCGGCATAAAGATTTGTCGCACCAGTAACGGCTTCAGTTGCAAAGCTCCATGGATTTACACAGGCTGCTTCCTTATACCACCCGTTAAAGTTAAACTGGTCACGTGTCGGCGGTGTCGGTGCTGTCAAAGCTTCCCCATGGGGGATATCGGTTTGTGTGGTATAAATACCCTCTGCACCGTAATTGTAATAATAATCCACAGCATATGTATTTCTTATGAAGCTTGCTGCAACCGTTACCGGGTAATCGGGCATTGTGAAGATATTGCCATAAACTGCGGTAGAGACGGTTAAGTCACTAGTCTGGTAAACACTCCAGGATACATGTGAATAACCGGTATCCGGGAGTGCACTCAATGATACCGTATCGTCAAGC
This sequence comes from uncultured Ruminiclostridium sp., assembly GCA_964450305.1. GTDB lineage: Bacteria > Bacillota > Clostridia > DSM-8532 > DSM-8532 > JAAYJG01. Next base: position 1,903 of record CAYVFB010000146.1, on the reverse strand, counting down.
GCAGCGCTTGAGGCTGTTACACCTTCCACCGAAATTCCGAAGCTGCCATTATCATTGGCGGAGGATGTAATTGTATGAGTTGCGCAGATACTGACATACCGGGAATTTGCCAGAGTCCCGGTGGTGAGCGCCGTATCAGGATAAAACTGATAGGGTTCAGCAGGTTCAGTAGCAGAAGTGTTCGTTTTAAATTTAAAATGAGAATTTAACCCTGGTGTAAAATATTCTGTTTCAATGGCTATTCCACCGCTGTCTGTCGCCAGCGCGGTTAGCGATCCCCCGTTAAAAATAACATTATCGAAAGCATACAGCCCATTTAAGCTACCTCTTGCAATTATCGTTCCACCGGACAGGACGATATCGCCGATGGGCGCATATATTCCGCATTGCCCATCAACAGTGATATTTCCGCTGTGAATCATCACACCGCCACCGTTACTGTAAATCCCGTTGGAATACTCTCCTGCTCTGACCGTCAGGCTTCCGTTGCCCTCAATATGAAGCTCGTTCGAAGCACAAGCACCGACTGTACGGGCGGTGATGCTGTTTTCTGTGCCATCCTCCAAGGTGAGAGTCAGGGCTGTCGCACAAAAGATGCCAAAGCCATACATGTCATAGGTTGTAATATCGACATTGTTCAGGTGCAGAATATAACCCTGCGCATTCTGATACTGAACCGAAAACAGATAGTCCTGTGCATTGGATTGAACATAACTGCCACCTCCATCTTTCCAGTAATGTATCGCGCCGTCTGAGGTGGATACGGTTGTATTCCCGACGGTTAAAATCGGAGGGGAATCCGCAGGTACTGCCATTGCCGGCAGAGCGGAAATCACCATACACAATATAAGAATTACGCTGAAGATTTTTCTTTTCATTCTTTCTTACCTCCCAATATGAGATTTGTTGTTGATTTTTTCTCGATAATAGCGGCACGGTGCTTTTCCATTCGCGTATCGATCTTTTGCCTCAGGCAGAGGGGGTTACCTTGAGGCTCTGCGTCAATCCCTCCGTCGGTACGACTGCTTCATACCTCTTGCCCAATTGTAAGTCCCGTGCTCACCTACTGGTTATAAGCACCGATGACACCATCCATCCTTGCTCCGCCACCCTGATAGGTGGTGACTCTTGTCGCGCCTTCACTGCCCTTAATGTATACGGGTGTGCTACCGTATGCCGCAGAACCGTGATCGGTGGAGAAATAGGTGCTGCAGCCGCCTGTAAGTGCCGCAGAGTCTGCCGATAGCCGGGCTGCCCAGGATCCATCGGCCAGCTGTATGAGTACGGGCTTTCCTGACTCGTAGGAATGGAATACAGTCTGTTTTGAGACCGAAATGCAATCTGTCAATACATGCTGATACTCATAAATATCCCCTGTCAGGCAGTTGATAAGCGTGGCACTCGTGTTGATTGCATCCATGGTCACGTCGCCATATTCTCCTATATTATCCACCAGAACAGAGTTGACGAAGGTTGCCTCTCCGGACGAATCGGTGACAGAACCTCTTGCATTTCCGGCTACAGTAACGTTCACTGCTTTGGTAGCGCCGTAGGTTGTGTAAATTCCGTCGCCGCCGTTATTGGCAATGGTACAGTTATTCAGCAAGACCTGCCCGCCATAATTACGTATGCCCCTGCCGCTGTTTCCTGTGACAGAGCCGCCGTCTATCGTCAGCGTACCGTCGGAGCAGTTAATCCCGTCACCGGCGTTATCATGGACGGAGCAGTTTGTCATCGTCAGGGTCTCTCCCTGACTGAAAATGACACCATTATTCCCCTGGCTTCCTGTGATGCTGCAGCTGCGGAGAAGTGCGGAGGAATTGTTCATGAAAGCGTAGGTGATGGCGTTTTTAAGGGTTACATTCTCCATAACGATTGCATGTCTGGCATTCATCCCAACATT
>CAYVFB010000145.1:1890-5343 GCA_964450305.1 uncultured Ruminiclostridium sp. | reverse complement strand
AATAAAAAGCATACGAAGTATTTGTGTTTGGAGATAAAAATGGCAACAGGAAAAGAAAAAGGAGCAGAATACAAGGTACATACCGATGCGGAGCTCTACATCCGCCCTAAAACCGCGGATAAAAAAATGCGGGCTGCTCAGACCATGCTGCAAACCGTCTATATATTCGGAATATCCGGTTGCGGAAAGACCTCCTTCATTCTTGATTTCATGGGGAAAAGAAGATATCATTATTTTTCTGCTGAAAGTCTGACGGTGGAGGATCTTCAGATCTCCCAAACCGGAAAGCAGACCATTGTGGTCATCGATGATTTGCACACCCTTAGGACGGATGAACTATGGGAAAAGCTGCAGAAGGGAATTGAGCTTCTGACCATGAGAGGGGATGTTTGGCTGATTCTTTCTGGGCGGAGCAGGATGCCCGCATGGCTGCTGCCTATTTATTACAACAGGGTTTTTACCGTCATCGACGAAAAGGATCTCTCCATGTCCGACGCCGAACTGGATGCCTATTTTGCTCTTTGGGGGTTAACACTTTCTCAGGAAGAAATTGAAAGGATCAGTCGGCTGACCTACCGAAATGGTGTTGCAGCAAGGCTTCTTGCCATGGAACTGGTATCCGGCAAGCCCCTCGATGAACCGAATATTGAGAGGATGCGCAATAATTATTGGAGCTATCTCGAATGCCATGTCTTCGAACAGTGGGATCTGGAGCTTCAGGAGTTTCTTATGCAGTTAAGCATTGTGGAGGAATTCGATAAGCGCCTGGCAGAGATGATCACGGGACGCAATGATGTGGAGCGTATGCTAAGTATTGCCGAGCAGATTGGAGACTTCCTCAAGCTGAAGGAGGCATCAGGAGGGAAAAATATTTATACAATAAGGCTTCCTCTGAGGCGTTGCATGATCCGAAGGCTCATGCGGGAATATCCACAAGAAAGATGGAAGCGGCTTTATTATAATGCAGGATTGTATTATGAGTTGGAAGACGATACGCCCAATGCGCTGAAAATGTATGAAGCCTGCGGAGAGATGGAACGAATTGCAGGGCTTCTGGTTTCCAATGCACGGAAGAACCCTGCCTGCGGGCACTATTATGAAATGCGAAAATTCTACCTGGCCCTGCACGAGGAAAAAATAAGGGAAAGCGCAGAGCTGATGGCAGGCATGAGCATGCTTCATTCCATGCTGTTAAATCCCCAGGAGAGCGAACGTTGGTATGAGGAACTAAAAAGCAGGGAACAAGTCCTCTCGGGAAGCGCGAAGAAAGCAGCGAAAAGCTGGCTTGTCTATCTGGATATCAGCCTGCCGCACCGTGGTAGTGCGACACTGATGGACATTCTGAAAAACGCAGGGGTTCTCCTGATGAACCGGCAAATTGATCTTCCGGATTTTTCCGTTACCAGTAACCTTCCCTCCCAGATGAATGGCGGAAAGGATTTCTGCGAATGGAGCAAAAAGGACAGGGAAATGGCAGGGGGCCTCGGAAAAGCTTTGGAATTCATTCTTGGGAAATATGGGAAGGGGCTTCTCAGCCTTGCACTCGCAGAGAGCTTTCTTGAGAAGGGCGGGGATAGCTATGAAATTGCGAATCTCGCCAATAAGGGCATGCTGCAGGCACAGTCGGGGGGAAGAATTGATCAGTGCTTTGTCGCGGCCGGGGTTCTGTCGTGGCTGCATGTGCTGAATCAAAATGCTGAGGAAGCTGCGGAATTGCTTGTAAATTTCCGCAGGAGGGTAGAAAAGGAAGGAGAAGTAAGGCTGCTTCCCAACCTGAGTGCCCTGCAAATCCGTATGGAGCTTTACAGGGGAAAGACCGCAGAGGCCCTGGAATGGCTGGAACAAGCTCCAAATGAGGATATGGAGTTTTATGTCATGGAACGTTTTCGCTATCTGACCAAGGTGCGTGTCTATCTGATGGCTGGAAGGCATGAAAAGGCGATAAACCTGCTCCAGCGTCTACGGTATTATTCCCAGGTCATGAAACGGACCTATATCGGGATGGAGACCGAACTCCTGTTGGCTATCACGCAATACCGCATGGGAAACCCTCAGTGGGATGAAAGCCTTAAGAAGGCATTAACAGAAGCGGAAGGCTTCCATTTTGTAAGGATCATTTCCAGGGAAGGCGCCGCAGTGAACCGATTGCTGAAGGAAACCACCTGGAAGAGCGAGAACTCAAAGTTCAGGCTGGCGGTTTTTGCGGAAACGGAGAAAATGTCACTGGCCTATCCGGGATATCTGAAGACTGCTGCGGAAGAAGCAAGCTTCAATGAGAACGCATTGAAAATTTTAAAGCTGCAGGCGGAAGGGTTCTCCACGTCGGAGATTGCCCAGGCACTTGCATTGAAGGTTGAAAATGTGAAATATCATAATAAACAGAATTTCAAAAAGCTGGGCGTAAACTGCAAGACCGCTGCTGTGACAGAAGCCAGAAAGAGAAAGCTGATCTGAAATTGTTAAAACTGTACTCTGTGATGAACAGGAAATGCATTACATTCTGTTTTTGTCTAAAAAGATCGAAAGTAATCGTAAGAACACCCGGAAACTCCCTTTTTAGGTAGTGGTATTTCGTACGTGTGTGTGCTAAAATTACCAAAAGGCTTGGGAAAACGGTTCAGGAAACTGGTTCCGGGATGGAAACAGGGGTAACCTGAAGCATGTCTTCCCCAGCCATTGTGCTGAAAGCTATAAAACCTATTTTTAAGGAGGACTATGTTATGGGACTGGCAGATATTTTCGGAGTCAGAGTGGAAAAGCTGGAGCTAAAGGGAAACTATTCAATGGAAGAGCTCTATGAGAGAATCAAGGACGTGAAGTTTGAAGCAGGTGTTCCTTCACTTGTAAAGAATGGCTTCGCATGGGTGATTGCATTCCCTCAGCTCGATAACAACAATCAGGTACAGATTCTGGGTGCGAATGGCAAGTACAGTGTTCAGCGCAGTGTCCAACCGGTTGGTGTTGATAAAATGCTGATGAACATGGCACTTGATAACCTCACTGGTGGCTTGACCAGTCTCTCCGGTGCATTTGGAGATACCAAGAAGCGCTGTATGGAGCTGGCAACCAAAACGGCTGATACAATCAACGCTTTGGGACTATAATATGCAAGGTGGTGAAAACGACGGGCTTTCGTCGTTTTCTTGTCCTGATTGCACAGGGGTGAGGAGTAAGATGTCTGATGTTGTATTTGTAGACGGTCAGATGAGAGTAAAGGAAACACAGGATGAACATCCCAATGAAAAAAGGGTGGACAAGGCTCTTTATATCATTCTGGCAGTTTTTCTGGGGAATTTCGGCGTGCATCATTTCTATGCCGGTAAAAAGAAAAAGGGGATTTTATATCTCATCTTCTGTTGGACATTGGTTCCGGAAATCCTGGCTCTGTTCGATGTGATCAGAGCGTTTGGAAAAATGAAGGATCCGGAAAATAAAATCTGGATTTGACGCAGG
>CAYVFB010000145.1:0-1790 GCA_964450305.1 uncultured Ruminiclostridium sp. | reverse complement strand
GATCTGGAAAGCGGAAATGGAGCCGCGACGGATGATTTGCTTGAAATGATGGAGGTTACCCTTCCGGAGAATGTCACCGTTGTAATAGAAACCGGCGGAGCGGCGGAATGGATGAATGATATGGTGGATGCTTCGGTGATTCAACGATATGTCTACAGCATCGATGAAATAACGCTTGTAGATGAGCAGGAGCAGGCCAATATGGGTGATCCGGCAACACTGCAGAATTTCCTGTCCTTCTGTGAGACAAATTATCCGGCTGATCACAAAATGTTCCTCTTCTGGGATCATGGTGGCGGAAGTGTTGCCGGTGCGGCCTGCGATGAGAATTATGACTACGATGCCCTGACGCTGACGGAAATGGATCAGGCCTTTTCTTCGGTTTATCAGGGACAAAAGCTCCCGCTGGAGATGATTGGCTTTGATACCTGTCTGATGTCCACACTGGATACAGCCAATGTTTTTAAACAATATGCCTCCTATCTGGTAGCGTCGGAAGAGCTGGAGCCCGGAAACGGCTGGGATTACAACGGCTGGCTTTCTGCGCTGGGTAAGAACCCGGGGATGAATGGTGCCCAACTGGGAACTGTTATCTGTGATACTTTCATGGCAGGCTGTGAAAGCTTTGATACTGCCGATGAAATCACCCTGGCGGTGACCGACCTGAAAAAACTGGATGATCTTCTTACAGCCTTTAACAGTATGGGTAAGGAGATCCTGTCCAGTGCCATTGCAGCGCCTGCCGTATGCGGCGAGTTTGCCAGAAGTGCACAGCGGGCGGAGAATTACGGTGGAAACAATAACACGGATGGGTATACCAACATGGTTGATCTGGGTGATTTGGTCCGGAAAGCAGAAAACATTCTGCCCGAAACGGCCACACAAGTACTGGAAGCACTGGATGATGCCATTGTGTATAAAATCAATGGTCAATATCGTCAGAATGCCTCCGGCCTGTCGGTATACTATTCCTACAACGGAGATGAGCAGGAGCTGGCCTCGTACAGTGAGGTTGCGGCAGATCCGGTATACCCCAATTTTATACGGTATTCCATCGGTGGGGAGCTGCCTGAGGAAGCGGTGGAAGATTTGGAGGATGTCAGCTATGAATCGGTTACAGCGCTTGAAAAATTTGAAGAGGACATGCCTGTGGAGATCACCGAGGACAGCTATGCACGCCTGATTCTTAGCCCCGACAGTCTGGGCTCGGTGAAGAGCGTATTTTTTAACCTCGCCTATTATAGCGAAGAAGATGATATCATGCTGTTCCTGGGTCGGGACAATGACATTACTGCGGACTGGGATCAGGGCGTTTTTGAGGATAACTTCCGCGGAGTATGGGGATCCCTTGACGGCAGCCTGTGCTATATGGAAATCACCTATGAAGGCGATGATTACAATCTTTATTCGGTACCGATTTATTTGAATGGAGAAGAATGCATCCTTCGAGTGGTTTATGATTTCAACGAGGAAGCCTTCCAAATCCTGGGTGCCCGTGATGAAGTGGATGAGCAAAGCATGGGGGACAAGAATTTAATTATCATTCGTCCCGGAGATGAAGTTTCCCCCATCCTATATGCCATGAGCCTTTCGGATGAGGAGGGTGAACTGGTGGAAGTATCCGACGAGAAGGTAACGATACAGGAAGATTCCGCCTTTTATGAAGTGGAGCTTGGGGATGGAACCTTTGCATTCATGTTTGAGGTGGTGGATACCGCAAATAACTCCTATGATTCCGAGCTGGTCCGGTTTGAAACCCTCAATGGGGAGATCAGTATCATCACTGAGTA
>CAYVFB010000144.1:0-5761 GCA_964450305.1 uncultured Ruminiclostridium sp. | reverse complement strand
AATGATGATACTCCTGCCATCCGGTTCATGAACGATATTCCAATGCTCTCAGGGACACCCTGGAGCGGTTGCTCTGACAAGTTTGCCAATATTCAGATTCCGCTTCATTCAATTGTTATCCTGCAACAATACCCTGAGAATATTATTAAGCGGCTTAGTTCGGCTGAAGCTTTGCCTATGCTGATGTCAAGATGCTTTCTTCCTTATTTTGATGAGAAAATGATGGTTGTTGCATGTGGGCTAATTGAAAAACTACTGAACAAGGTTGCTGTTTACCATTTAAAATGCTTGCCTGATAAAAAGGCAGTGGAGATTGTCTATCAATGCGTAATGTGCTAAGAATTAAATCCCATGATATGTTTCCTGCTATCAATGAAATACTTGCCGGCAACGGTTCTGTTTGGATTACTGTTACCGGCTCAAGCATGTATCCCTTCCTGAGGGAGGGCGAAGATTAGGTGTTTTATTGAGTAAATTTGGGTGACGTAAGTCTTAGGTAGATATTTCATGCGGCTCTTGATTTTTGATACATGCTACTATAAAATATATGGTATGTTGTTAAAAATGAAGAGCGAACCATAAGACTTAATGATTGCATAATATTGGAGAGGGTTAAAATTATGTTGCAAAAATATGAAAAACCAATCATAGAAAAAGTTGATTTTATGCCTGAAGAATGCTGGGCCGCCTGTACTTCCGGTTATTGGGGTAGCCCTAACTGTAATGACGAAACAGCTGGCTGGAATGGTGGGGTAACACCAAAATATTACAATCCTGGCTGGGGCCAGGGTTGTTCATAATTATTTGAACAGAAAACTTCATAATGTCAGGCTTCTCCTTTGAAAGAATTTATCAAAACCCACCTGTGAATATGACGGGTGGGTTTTTAAATGCTAAAAAAATAGCACAACATTTGCTGCAACTGAATTGTCAGGTTGCAGATACAGGTGAATAGTTGTGTGAAGTGTTCCTTTCTAGGTTCTGAATTGCGTTTCTTCCGAATCGTTGACTAGCCTCGAAATATTTGGTATTTTGATAATAGCGCGTGACGAATGAAAGTAAAACTGTATACGGAGGAACTACATATGGCTCTGAAGGCAATTAAGTGTACACAATGTGGTGCCGATTTGCAACTGAACGACCAAAAGGAGTTTAAATGATTGCAACTTTAATCATCACTGGAATAACTGTCGGTCAGATGGATGAGCATTGTGAACCGGCTGGTTAAGAATGGAGGAAATATGCAGGATTTTGAAAAACTAGGCACGTTTTATCTTGGTAAGGAGTTGGACACTGAAACAAGGGAACGCAAGGAGGGATATCTGCTATATGATTCCAAGGATCTGACAACACACGCTTTATGCATTGGCATGACCGGCAGCGGAAAAACCGGCCTGTGTATTGGAGTGCTGGAAGAAGCAGCGATTGATGGGATTCCCGCACTGGTGATCGACCCCAAAGGGGATATGACAAACCTGTTGCTGTCTTTCCCGGACCTTGACCCGGCCGATTTCACACCCTGGGTCAATATCGAGGAAGCTAAAAAGAAAGGCCTTTCTCAGCAGGATTTTGGTGCCGCCCAGGCCGCGCTCTGGCGTAAGGGGCTGGCTGAATGGGAGCAGGACGGACAGCGCATCAAAGCAATGCGTGAAAAAACAGATTTCGTAGTGTACACACCCGGCAGTACGGCCGGTAACCCGCTGTCCATCGTCCGACTATGCGCACTGCCTTCTGCTGCAATCCGCAATGATGTGGAAGCCTTGAATGAGTTGGCATCCGGAACCTCCAGCAGTTTACTCGGCTTGCTGGGTATTGATGCCGACCCCATCCAGAGCCGTGAGCACATCCTGATTTCCAATATCCTTCTTTCCTCCTGGGGAAATGGCCAGAACCTGGACCTTGCAGGGCTGATCCAGCTGATCCAGAAACCGCACTTCAACCAGATCGGCGTCATGCCGCTGGAATCGTTCTATCCCGAAAAGGATCGCTTTGCGCTTGCCATTCGGTTTAACAACCTTCTTGCATCTCCAAGTTTCGCCTCCTGGATGCAGGGAATCCCTCTGGAAATCGACAAGCTGCTGTATACCGAAACCGGAAAGCCCAAAATCTCCATCCTGTCAATAGCACATCTGTCCGATGCGGAACGGATGTTTTTCGTCTCTCTGGTTCTGAACCAGATCGTTAGCTGGGTTCGCACCCAACCAGGTACATCCAGCCTGCGGGCTATGCTTTATATGGACGAAATTTTCGGTTATTTTCCTCCCGTGGCGAATCCTCCCTCAAAAGCACCCCTTCTGACGCTGTTGAAGCAGGCAAGGGCCTTTGGCCTCGGGATTATGCTTACAACGCAGAACCCAATGGACCTTGACTATAAGGGACTGGCCAATATGGGTACCTGGTTTATCGGACGGCTTCAGACCGAGCGTGACAAGAACCGTCTGATGGACGGCCTTGAAGGTGCTTCACTGACCGCCGGCCAGGTTTTCGACCGGCAGAGGATGGATCAGTTGCTTTCCAGTTTAGGCAACAGGGTTTTCCTGATGAACAATATCCATGAGGATCAGCCCGTTTTATTTGAAACACGGTGGTGTATGTCTTATCTGCGCGGACCCTTGAACCGCATGGAGATCCAAAGCCTGACCAAGGCTCAGCCATCAACGGCTGCGGTCATGTCACAGTATTCAGAACCCGCAGCGGTAACCGAGGCACCCGCAGCAAGGCTGTCGCAACCATTTGAACCCGCTGCAGCAGTTTCATCTCCACCAGTTATGCCAGCCAGTGTTTCCCGTCAGGATACTACGCCACAGCTTCCCGACACAGTGTCCCAAACCTTCCTTCCGTATCGGGGCAGCAAGGATGGGTTGGTTTATCGGCCAGCCATTTTAGGGCTTGTAACCGTGAATTATGAAGATAAAAAGAACGGAATTTCCAACTCCGTTGAGATGATGCGTCTATGCCCCATCAACGACGGACTGGTCCCGGTGGATTGGAGCCAAAGCGAGGTACTTGAGCTTGACGCCGATGCGCTTGAAGCTTCCGGTGCCCCCGGGGCAACATATATGCCGTTGCCTGCCGCCTGTAACAGGAAAACCAGCTATACCAACTGGGAGGCGGATCTTGTAGAGTATCTGTATCGTAATTCCAGCCTGCAGCTATATCGCAATGATTTTCTGAAAAAGGTATCCAATCCCGATGAATCCGAGAGGGATTTCAAGATCCGTCTGCAGCAGGAATCACGGGAGGAAAGAGATCAGGCCATTGATAAACTGCGCAAATCTTACGCCACGAAGGTGACAACGCTGGAAGAGCGCATCCGGAAAGCTGAACAGGCAGTTCGACGCGAAAAGGATCAAGCTAAGGATGCCTCCCTTCAAACGGCTATTTCAATGGGTTCTACTGTTTTGGGCGCATTATTTGGCCGCAAGGTGCTTAGTGCAAGCAATATTGGTAAAGCAGCGACAGCAGCCCGGGGGATTAGCCGCCAGGCAAAGCAATATGGAGATGTCAACCGTTCCAAGGAAACCGTTGAAGCATATCGTGCACAACTGGCAGAGCTTGAAGAGCAGCTTCAGGATGAAATTGATGCTATCACCACCAAACTCGAAACAAAGGCTGAAGATATTACTGCATACGAGCTCAGGCCATTGAAGCGCGACTGTGTGGTCAGGGCCCTGTCACTGGCCTGGGAACCGATACGTCGGGATGGCAACTAAGTGAACGGGACGTTTAGTTTAAGTGTTCAAAACTGGTACTATCTTTCAGGGGAGCGTTCCAATGGGTGCGCTCCCCTCGTACGCTCTTATGGTATATTCCTCTGAAACGCTTTCGGATTACTGGGTTTTACTCCGGTAAATCCATTATTGAATGAAAACGCGTAAGTTACAAAAAAACATCGATGTTTTTTGTGTGTGAAGGCTCTTTCAGCAACCTGCGTTTTGACGTACAATTCGCGTAAGCGTTCATTGAGTGTGTGGTTTACGCGTTTTTATCTCCTTCACATTCTCACATGCAACGGGTCTTTTCTTTGTTGAATGATAGCTACGGCAGGCATCGCAATCTCCGTATCTTATGCACTGTTTCCTTTTACATGGACAGGTTTCAAGGATTTCTTTTTTTAAATCTTTACTCTTTTCAGTCATTGTACAATTTCCTCATCATATTTCAAGATTTCTACCTGACAATATCATATCCACATTTCAAGAACCGGTATTCGTTACTCCTGTGAAACCTGCCTGGGTTTTGTATCGTTTGGCTGTACCTGGGTCGTGGAGGATGCTCGCATGGAAGCAGGCACAGCCTGCTGTTGTATTCATCCCGGGAATTGATGCAGTTGAAACAGGAAAAAAACCAAAGGAAAGAAGATGTTGAGAGAAGTAAATATTGGGTTCGATTGTTCCTTCCTGGCAGGAAATTTATTGACATCGAATTGCGGCTAATTTATAATATAGCTAGAAATTAGCCGAAAAAGAGGTGTGCGATGTATATCAAAAGACAGGTTGAGGACACCATCAAAAAGGTATCGGAAATGTATCCTGCTGTCATTGTAACCGGACCAAGGCAGGTTGGAAAAACGACAATTCTAAAACAGCTTTATGGAGATATAAAATATGTAACCCTCGACAACCCGGAAACTTTGGAGTATGCCAGGAATGAAGGCGGTCTGTTTTTTAAGACGTATATTCCTCCGGTTGTTCTTGATGAAGTGCAGTACGCGCCTGAACTGTTTCCATATATAAAGCTGATTGCCGATGAAACAAAACATAAGAAGCTGTTTTTTATGACAGGTTCACAGACTTTTCATCTGATGAAGAACGTAACCGAGTCTTTAGCAGGGAGAATAGGAATTATTCAAATGTTGGGTTTGTCTTTGCGAGAGATCAAAGAACGGAAGTTCAGTCTGCCTTTTTTACCTGTAAGCGAATATCTGGATGAGTCAAATAAAGATGTAAAAGACTTATCACAGGAAGAGCTCTGGAAGATTATTCAAAGGGGTTCCATGCCGAGGCTTTACCATGATAATGCCGATGATAACTTTTGGCGCCAGTTTTACAGTGACTATGTAAAAACTTATATCGAGAGGGATGTTCGTGCCTTAACACAGGTAGGCGATGAGATAGCATTCTTGCAATTTATGCGGTTGCTTGCAGCATCGACAGGACAATTACTGAACTATTCACGGATAGCGAATGAGATAGGCAAGTCGGTGGATACAATTAAGAACTGGGTATCAATCCTCAGAACCTCAGGGGTGGTATATTTACTACAGCCATATTATCACAATTTTAACAAGAGGATTGTAAAGACACCGAAGATATATTTTATGGATACAGGACTGGTCAGTTATCTGACGGGCTGGTTTACTTCCGAGCAATTGCAGTTTGGGGCTATGAGCGGCAGCATTTTTGAAACCTTCGTCGTGTCAGAAATATTAAAAAGCTATTATAATAAAGGCTATGATGATTTTGGCTTCAGCTTTTACAGGGATAAAGACATGAATGAAATCGATTTGATTATTGAACATAATGGCGTGCTATACCCAATAGAAATAAAGAAAACCGGCAATCCGAACAAACAGGATATCAAAGCATTTTCAAAGCTTGAAAGTAACGGGCAAAAGGCCGTAGGGGAAGGGGCGATCATCTGTATGTCTGACTCCATACGGTATTTGACCCCAAAAGACAGAGTGATTCCATTAAAACATATTTAGTTTGTCATCGAAGCTTTTACCAAAGTGGAACGTAACCAGTATTCAATTTAAACA
>CAYVFB010000143.1:0-5998 GCA_964450305.1 uncultured Ruminiclostridium sp. | reverse complement strand
TGCTTCGCGGGTCAGGGTGTTTGCGGAATGTCCCCCGCACTTCCTTTCACTTCATCTCTTCGGGCTTAGGTTTGTATATTATTAGGTTACGCAAGGGGGACACACCGCTGCTTCGCGGGTCAGGGTGTTTGCGGAATGTCCCCCGCACTTCCTTTCACTTCATTTCTTCGGGCTAAATTTCCTTTATTGTATTCAGCTTACGTCCAGCATATCCATGTATTCGTGGCCGTGCTCGGCGATATAGTCTTTTCTTCCCTGAAGATTATCACCCAGCAAAATATCAAAGAATTCCTGTGTCAGCTGGGGATCATCGGGCAAGACCTTAATCAGCCTTCTGGTTTCCGGGTTCATCGTTGTCTGCCACATCATTTCGGGTTCGTTTTCTCCCAACCCCTTTGAACGCTGGATGTTCACCTTTTTGCCCTCCAGCCGCTTCAAAATCGAATTTTTTTCCTTCTCATTATAGGCAAACCAGATTTTGTCCTTATAGCTGATCTCAAACAACGGTGATTCCGCAATAAACACCTTTCCCTCCTGTAACAAGGTGGGGGTAAGGCGATACAGCATAGCCAGAACCAATGTGCGGATCTGGAAACCATCAAAATCGGCGTCGGTGCAGATGATGACTTTGTCCCAACGAAGGTTCTCCATCTCGAAGGTGCTCAGATCCTTGTTGTGCTTGGTTTTAATCTCTACGCCGCAGCCCATGACCTTCAACAGGTCGACAATGATTTCATTCTTAAAAATGCTTTCATATTCGGCCTTCAGGCAGTTCAGAATTTTCCCGCGGACGGGCATGATAGCCTGGAATTCGGCATCCCGGCCCATTTTGCACGAGCCCAGTGCCGAATCACCTTCAACGATATACAGCTCGCGTTTTGAAATGTCCTTGGTGCGGCAATCTACAAACTTTTTCACCCTGTTGGCCAGATCAACCTTTCCGGCAAGCTTTTTGCGGACGTCAAGCCTGGTCTTCTCGGCAGATTCCCGGCTTCGCTTGTTCACAAGAATTTGGTTTGTAAGCTTGTCGGCTTCGTCCTTGTTTTCAATCAGGTATACCTCCAGGCGCTCCTTCAGAAAATCGGTCATGGCCTCTTGAATAAACCTGTTTGTTATGGATTTCTTGGTTTGGTTTTCATAACTGGTGATCGTTGAAAAAGAGCTGCTGACAAGAAGCAGGCTGTCCTGGATGTCCACAAAGGTGATTTTTGACTCGTTCTTATTGTATTTGTTACTATTTTTCAGATATTTATCCAGTTCGTAAACAAAGGCATTCTTAACAGCCTTGTCAGGAGCGCCGCCATATTCGAGAAAGCTGGAATTGTGATAGTACTCCAGCACGTTCACCTCATTGTGGAACAAAAAGGCCACCTGCATCTTCACTTTGTATTCAGGCTTATCTTCCCTGTCCCGCCCTTTTGCGGAAGCTTCAAAAAACTGCACATTTGTCAGTGCTGAATCACCGGCAAGTTCTCCGACATAATCCATAATACCCCGTTCATAAAAGAAGGTTTCGGTACTGTCAGACAGCTCATCATAAAGGATGAATGTAAGGCCCGGATTCACAACGGCTTGCCGCCTTAATGTCTCCCGGTAATATTCCATGGGGATTTTAATTTCGGTAAAAACCTCCAGGTCGGGCTTCCAGTGCTGAATGGTGCCGGTATGCGCGTACTTCGCCTTTTCCTTTTTCAGCCCGCCAAGGTTTTCTCCCTTTTTAAATTCCAACGAATATTTAAAGCCGTCCCTGAAGACGGTGACTTCCATGAACTCGGAGCTATACTGGGTTGCGCAGGCACCAAGGCCATTCAGCCCCAGGCTGTATTCGTAATTTTCTCCGCTGTTATTGTCATATTTTCCGCCGGCATACAGCTCACAATAAACCAATTCCCAATTGAAACGCTGTTCATTTTGATTGAAATCAACGGGAATTCCGCGGCCTTTATCTTCCACGGTTATTGAAAAATCGCTGTGGCGGATGATCTTAATCTCATTGCCATACCCTTCACGGGCCTCGTCGATGGAGTTGGACAGAATTTCAAAGAAAGAGTGCTGACACCCCTCAAGCCCGTCAGACCCAAAGATAACACCCGGACGAAGCCTGACACGGTCGGCACCTTTTAGTGATACAATACTTTCATTGCCGTAATTTTGGTTTTCTTTCTTCATTCGTGTACCCACACCCCGTTTAGTTTGGTTTTCTGTAGCATCAGACTGCCTTGCATAGCGCCTTCAAAGAACTCATGTTCTATTTTATTGTATTACAACAAAATGCTTTACGCAAGCAAAACCCATGTAGCCGCTGGGACGGTTTTATTTAGTTGACCGAAAATTGGTGTTAAAAATAATTGTTCCCGGTGGTTCAAAAGAAAATCCGGCGTCAGCCGGATTTTTCTTAAGAAGCGGAATCAATATTTTCGGTTTGTTTCTTTTTCTTGGGCGACAGCGCCTTCTTGGTTTCATTCACCACGAGGGCGGGTTCACTGCCCGCGGTAATGGCTTCCTTGTCGAGGATGCACTTTTCTACATTTTTCCTGGAAGGAATGTCATACATGACGTCGGTTAATGCTTCTTCCATGATGGAACGAAGGCCCCTGGCGCCGGTTTTTCTTTCGAGTGCCTTATCGGCAATGGCCTCGAGGGCTTCATCTTCGATGACCAGCTGAACGCCGTCCATTTCAAACAGCTTGGTATATTGCTTGACCAAAGCATTCTTCGGCTGTGTCAGGATATCGATCAGGGCTGCCCTGTCGAGGGAATGCAGCGTAACGACAATGGGAAGGCGCCCGATGAACTCGGGAATCAGGCCGTATTTCAGCAGATCCTGCGGGGTTGATTTTTGAAACAACTCGCCGATATCCTTTTCTTTGTCATTGATGCTTTCGTTATTGGCGCCAAAGCCAATGGTTTTTTTACCGATTCTGTTCTGGATGATTTTTTCCAGCCCGTCAAAAGCACCACCGCAGATGAACAGGATATTGGTGGTATCGATCTGAATGAATTCCTGATGCGGATGCTTCCGGCCTCCCTGCGGGGGAACGGAGGCAACTGTGCCTTCAAGAATTTTCAAAAGGGCCTGCTGAACCCCTTCGCCGCTGACATCCCTGGTAATGGAAGGATTATCGGATTTTCGGGCAATCTTGTCAATTTCGTCCACATAAATAATCCCTTTTTCAGCGCGCTCAATATCATAATCTGCAGCCTGTATCAGCTTCAGCAGAATGTTCTCAACGTCTTCGCCCACATACCCGGCTTCTGTTAACGAGGTGGCATCGGCAATGGCAAAGGGTACATTCAGAATCTTTGCCAGGGTTTGTGCCAGCAGGGTCTTTCCCGAGCCGGTGGGGCCTAACATCAGGATATTGCTTTTTTGCAGCTCTACATCGGTGGTGACAAGATCGGAATTAATGCGTTTGTAATGATTGTACACCGCCACTGCCATGGCCCTTTTGGCCTTCTCCTGGCCGATGACATACTGGTCGAGGGTGCTTTTGATTTCAACCGGCTTTGGAATTTCGTCCATCTGGATATCAACACTGGTCTCTTCAAACTCCTCGCCGATAATCTCGGAGCACAGTTCGATGCACTCATCACAAATATAAACACCCGGTCCGGCAACAAGCCTTTTCACCTGTTCCTGGGTTTTTCCGCAAAAAGAGCATTTCAATTGCTTTTTCTCATCATATTTAGACACTAAACTTCACCTCAAACTTTGCGCTCCATGACCTGGTCGACAATACCGTAGGCTTTTGCTTCCCAGGCAGACATGAAATAATCTCTTTCCACATCATTTTGAATCTTTTCAAGAGGCTGCCCTGTTCTGTCACTTAAAATCCGGTTCAGACTGTCTTTAATTTTTAAAATCCACTCGGCATGAATCTTGATATCGGTAGCCTGCCCTTTGGCACCGCCGATGGGCTGATGAATCATGATGGTGCTGTTCGGAAGGGCATATCGTTTTCCCTTAGCGCCTGCCGTCAGCAAAAAAGCGCCCATGCTGGCCGCCATACCAACGCAAATGGTGGATACATCGCTTTTAACATGCTGCATCGTATCATAAATAGCCATGCCTGCCGTAACAGAACCCCCCGGGCTGTTGATATAAAACTGAATATCCTTGTCGGGATCCTTTGCATCCAAAAACAGCATCTGCGCTACAACCAGGCTTGCCGTTGCATCATTCACCTCATCGCTCAGAAATATGATCCGATCCTCCAGCAAACGGGAGTAGATATCATATGAGCGTTCTCCCCGATTGCTCTGCTCAATAACATATGGTACCAATGGCATGGCTATCCCCCTTTTCTTTTGATACTGCCATCTCCGAAACAAACTCCGGCGACGGCTGCACTGAGCTAATTGGCAGGGACAAAAAACTGCCTTCTGCCGTGAAGCCCTGATATATTTATACCCATTTCCCCTGTTTCCCGCTGTATACAGCGGGTTATTTCCAATGAAACCTGCCAATCGGAATTTCCGATTTTGCTCTCTTCCAATAACCTTCCCAGCTTATGTTCCGAATAAACAGACCCAGCCAGGAATCTTCTGGTATTTTTTTCAAGCCCGTGTAATTAAGCCATCATCAGCTTGATGGTTTTATTCGTGATGACGGTATCTTTAATATATTCTATATCGTCATTCTTTAAATGTTTCTTAAAATCTTCACTGCTCTGTTTGTATTTTTCGGCTGTTTCAGCAATTTCCGCCTCGATTTCCTCTTCCGTCGCGTCCACTTTCTCTTCAAGGGAGATCTTTTCCAGAACAAGCTGTGTCTTCACATCCTGCAATGCTTTATCCCGATATTCATTACGGAGGGTTTCTTCTTCCATTCCCATCATATCCAGATAATTTTTCAGATCCATTCCCTGATAGCGCAGCGACATCTCCAGCCTTTTCAGAATGTTGTCGAGCTGGCGCTCCACCATGACATCCGGGATCACTACTTCGGCGTTTTCCACTGCTCTGGTGATAATATCATTCTCATATTTTTTATCGGCATTTTCCTGTGCTGCTTTTTCCAATCCGGCCTTGATGTCGGCCTTATATTCCTCGAGTGTGTCAAACTCGCTGACATCCTGCGCAAACTCGTCATCCAGCGCCGGAATCTCCTTATACTTGATTTCATTGACTGTTACCTTGAACAGCGCTTCCTTTCCCTTGAGCGTATCACTGTGATAATCTTCAGGGAAAGTAACCTTCACTTCAACCTGTTGTCCGGCAGCCGCCCCAACGAGCTGTTCTTCAAAGCCCGGAATAAAAGTGCCCGAACCCACAACAAGCGTGTATCCTTTCGCGGTTCCACCTTCAAAGGCTTCCCCATCAACGAACCCCTCAAAGTCAATATTCAATGTGTCCTTATCCTGAACCGGGCGATCTTCAACGGTAATCAGCCGTGCGTTTTTATCCTGTATTTTTTCAAGCTCTTTCTGAACATCCTCTTCAGACACTTCCACAGTGTCCTTTTCCACCTTGAGGCCCTTATACTGACCCAATTTCACTTCGGGCTTCACAGTAACCCTGGCGGTAAAGATCAAAGCCTTTCCCTTGCCGATCTGTTCGATGTCAAGCTCAGGCCTGTCAACAGGAATGATATTGTTTTCTTCCACTGCCTTTTCATAAGCTTCGGGGCAGGCAAGATTAAAGGCCTCTTCATAAAAGACACTTTCGCCGTAGTATCTTTCAATATAATTCATGGGTGCCTTGCCTTTTCGAAAACCGGGGATGTTATAACGCCCCTTGTTTTGTAAATATGCCTTTTTAAGGCTCTCATGAAAAGTATCGGCATCCAGTTCAATGGTCAATTTAACAACGTTGGTTTCTACCATTTCCACACTCGATTTCATTGTGATTAATCCTCCTAAGTTTCCTATAAAATATACGGGCAAATGATGTAATCTTTATTGCTGTAATGGTTAATTGTACAGCTGGTCGTCAAAATTTGAGCATAATTCAATGAGCGCTTGCGCGAATTGTGCGCCAAAACGCGGGCGCTGAAAGC
>CAYVFB010000142.1:0-6012 GCA_964450305.1 uncultured Ruminiclostridium sp. | reverse complement strand
TTACTTAGGGCGCAGGACGCAAGGGCTATCACAGTCGGTAATGTCAGGAACTTTGTCATCCCGATACCATTGAGGTCCTGATAGTTGGTAATGTAATCCTTTGTGGTTGTGCTGATAGAGGCACTTATGGTTTTTCCGCTCACTTTCAGATAATTGAAGGCTGTGTTCGTGGATTCCTTGGCATCGCGGTCATTACCAATACCCGTACGCTCGAATTTTCCATTGCCGGGGAGCATCTGGGTTTCCAATCGATACACACCAATCATCCCGCTCTTGCCTTGTGAAATGGTATAAACGTTTCCCGGATTTGTCAGCCCTTCAGGGATAATCTTTCCACCCCCTTGTTCAGGAACAGTAACATAGCTCTCTACAAAGGATTCATTGTCAACAAAGGAAAAGTTCACATCGTAGAATTCCATGCCGCCGATTTTCTTCAGTTGCTCCTTTACGCGACGGCGCATTTCAAGTGCAAATGTCAGGATTTCTTTTATATCTTCTTTATTGAATTCGCCATTAGGATAGA
Organism: uncultured Ruminiclostridium sp.; assembly: GCA_964450305.1. GTDB lineage: Bacteria > Bacillota > Clostridia > DSM-8532 > DSM-8532 > JAAYJG01. Next base: position 5,489 of record CAYVFB010000142.1, on the reverse strand, counting down.
TTAATTTGGTTAGACCAGATACCATCTTCCTCACAGCAATGACATCACGCTGGTTCAGGTTACTTCCAAAACGGAAGTATTTGTCGCTCACATCTCCGAATGGTTCTTTCCGCATCTGGCGCATAAACTCCGCCAGATAGTCCGTAATGAAACCATAATCGTTGGTAAACGAATCCGGGCGGTATTTCGGAATTTCCCAACCCGGGATGTAGCAGTGCATTCTGTCCAGAAAAGCCGTATCATAGGCCATTGCTTCGGGGAAGGGTTCGAACAAGTGCGATGTTTTTAATAGCACGTCTACGCTTTGGTTGATATTTCCGACAAAGACCATGGAAGCGGATGCCGCTTTTTCTTCTTTTCCTCTGGCGAATGAACCGGAAGCCATGTAGTCCTTCATGATTTGAACGCCGTCTTTGTCCTTGAACGTGATACCCGCAACCTCATCGAAAGCCACGCAGTCCCACAAGCCCACCAGGCCCACCTGTTTACTTGACATATTATAGAACAGGTTGGCAACTGTGGTCTGTCCGCCAGACACAAGAATACTGTTTGGCGAAACTTCCTTATAGATATGTGATTTTCCCGTGCTTCGCGGACCAAGCTCGCACAGATTAAAATTGTTTTCAATCAGCGGGAGCATACGGGCGAGCAGCAGCCATTTTTCTCTTGTATTGAATCGGTCTGCTTCCATGCCAGTGGATCGCAGCAGAACTGTAATCCATTCATCTTTCGTAAATGCGCGGCGACCATTCTTAATATCCTCCATATCAATATGAGGCATCTGAATGGGCGTGAGTTTCACGATGCGAATTGGTGTTGATTTTTTATCTTCCTCGATGTACTCATATTCCAGCCCAATTATGCACCAAATGCCTCCGCATAGCAGGCGGTCGTACTTCGATACATAATCTGAAGATATTGGAATGTAACGGATGCCAAGGTTTGAGAAGTCGGCTTCGTAGCGGTCCTGCTTTATATTTAAGCCCACCGTGATACGGTCGATGACGGTATAACTGCCGCGTTCACGCAAGCCAGACAGCACCTTCTGTGCCTCATCAGGGCGTACAAAATTCTCAGACAGGATTCGCTTAACGTTTTTTACTCCGTCCTCAATGATCTGCGGGTCATCAGAGCTGCAATACTGCCCAAGCAAAAACTCCAGTACATAGACAGGTACGTTCGCACCTTCCTTGATTGCCTTTGTCAGATCTTTACGGACAATTTTACCGTCGAAATGCTTGCGCAATTTCCTATAGATGACCTCATTTGCATCATCGGTTTCCGGTGCGTAGCTAGTCCTTTCCAAATCCATTGAGAACTCCTCCTCTTACAGGTCAAATCCGAAGTCATCGGCAAATGCTATATCAATGTGGAACTCAATCTCTTCCGGTACGTCCGTATCGTTTGCGATGATCAGGCGATAGATTTTATTCCAGTCGAACTGCATCTTCTTCAGCGTAAACCTCTCACGGAATACACGTTCGGAAGCATTGCTGCTCGTTCTATCGGCTATAACTGTCTGGGTATCGCTGACCGGGGCACCCATTTCATCCCTAAAATGCAGTGTGTATGTGCCTGCCTGCACCTTTTCACCCACGGGCTGCTTTTGCAGGAAGTCCAGTGAAAAAATCAGGTTTGATACTTTTCGGCTTTCGGAAATCAGCGACAACCCCGGATTTTGGACTTCCACATAACTCTTATATCCGGAACGCATCCCCTTGTATACGATAACCGGTACCACCATCTCCTGCAAACTGATGCCACCGTGTACATAGTTTTCGCCTCCGCCCTGAACTTTAATGCGGACGGTATCCTGAGGAACATAGCCTTTCATCGGAATGCCGCCGATTTCACGTTCTGTCTTGATCGGTAAAAGATAATCAGAAGAGGCTTCAGGGTGCACAAGAGCATAACGCCGGCCTAGCTCATACACCTCACCGTTAAAGGTCTGGCGGCTAATTTTCTGGCTTTCCTCAAGTGGTTTGTAAGTGTAAAGAAAACCGTGATCCGCTGTGATAAGGATATTGATGCCGCTTAAGTCATTGGCAATTATTTTAACAATGGTATTCAGCTCTGATATAGCCGCTCCGCATGCTTCGAACACTTTTGTTTCGGTGGCGGGCTTATCACCAATCGCGTCAATCGCATTGTGGTAGATATAAACGATTTCTTTGCCCTGTATCAAGGCGCGTCGCTCTGCTTGCTTCATTTGGAGCAGGTCGGTATATGTGACGGCGACACTTTCAGGATTTTCCGAGTTCAAAATCGTATTGCGGTTCATCGTACTTGCCGTCGGCTTTCCGTCAATTGTTACCTCCATTTTATCATTGACAGACAATTCTTTCCCCGGAAGCAATGCCGCCATGCCAAACTTTGTTATGCCCGGGAACGCGGCTTGTACTGATTCAAGCGTTGCTTTACCCCTGGTGGAATGGTTGAGAACTTCGGAAAGCTCAGCGGCGACCTCAAAGCGGAGTGCGTCGGAGATTACTACGAACACACGGTTACCTTTGCCCACATTGGGTGAAACATATCTGCGGAAGAACCCACGTTGTTTTCTTATTTCAGAAACATAGCCCAGGGAATGCAACTCGCCTGCTATGGCATTTGTCCAATTCAGGGTAAGTTCTTTCAGAAACCACTCACGGTATAGGCCCTCAACCACATCCGCGCACTTCTTCAATGGATCCTCAAGGTGTGTGTTGGGGGCTTTCATTGTATTGCTGAAGAAATAATGAAATTGTCGGTAATAACTATCCATTTTATAAGCATCGGTTGTATAGAGTTTCCAGATTGCCGCAGGCTCGACGAGGTGGAAACCATCGATATGAGCAAGATAGAACTCCTGCATTTTAGCAATATAGTACAGGCTTTCGAGGTAATCGGCAGTCAGGCTGTACCACCCTGAGGTACGGCGGTTCTCCACGACTTCAAAGATAGCATCCGGCTTGATGACGCGCTCGCCGATTTCTGCGTAAAACCTTTTCAGAATATTCTCATTGATCGCAGGGAACATGTCGCTTTTTAATAGTACACTGATCTCTATCTTGTCGAAGCGATCAGCAAGGCGAAGTTCCCCCTCTACAAGACGACAAATATTCAGCAAATCTTCGCTTCCATCGCTGTGTTGCCATTCGTGGACAAGCTGATAGCAGTACGCTTTGCAGGAATCAGATATAAACCGTTCCAGTCCGCGCAAACAAGAAACAGGCATTGTCTGCGACAGGGCTGTGATGAATAGATGCGCGGCGAAGTCAGATAACGGTCGATCATCGGTATTGACATACCCCGTTAACCTTTGAACCAAGTGCCAGAACGCATCGATATTGCCAAACTTCTCAATGCTGGCAAGTGGATCGTTATTCTCTTTTACCAAACCTGCTGAAAGCACGGCGATGATCACATCTTGTGCCGTACCGCCATTCAGTCCGCACAGCACTGCCATGATGTCAATATGCAGACCCAGTGGGGTTTGGTATGATCTCCCGATTTTGCGGAGTTTCGCTTTACGCTCTTTGTTTTCGAGGAACCTGGCATACAATTTCATGGTCTTTCTCATCGCGGAGTTTGGCTCGACAAGCAGCTCCTCCATCTGGATTGAAATGAGATCAGCACGAAACTCCTCGCTATAAAGCTTAATATCAAGCAACCAATCATCCTTTTGATCTTTCTCATAGGTGAGTGGATCGTAGACAAGATAGTTGCCCGTAAGGTCATCCGACGTAAGCAACTTTTTAACTGTGAAGTTGTTATTGCCTGTGAGTTTCAGTAGTGTCACGCCGCTAATAGTTAGTTCGTCAACCGAATCTTTGAATTCACCGTCTTCATCGTGCCAGAAGATGATTCGGCGTTTATGGAATTCTGGTAACGGCGCGGCGAATCGCTCCACAAGCCTCTGTTTTATTGTTTCTGACAACATATCTGACCTCCGTTAGGTTGGAACTATTAGTTCCAGGTTAGTTTCAAGTTTAGTTCCATGTCAACCAGCAAACGAGTACGCAACCGAAGTTCTAAACCCACTATATCTTCGTGAGAACGTCCTCGAAAAACTCATAATTTTTCTTTACGCCGTCATCAAGATCTATCGTAATATTTTGGTCAGCCAGGTGGTGAACCTTTTCTTCATACGCACCTATTTCCTGAGCTTGCTCAGTCAGTTTACTCTGTTGTTATAATAACCGTGCACGTTCCGTACCTGAGGCAGTGTTCAGCGCACTTGCAATATGCGAAAGCTGGGTGCGGTAACGTTCCTGTTGCTCGTGGACGTAATCTGTACGCAGCTTTGCAAGTAAATCCCGCGAATATCGGTGCATATAGATTAACGCCTTAAACCCGTTCTTTTTGCCGCTATCGAACTGCCAGTAAACCGGGCGCTTTTGGTATATTTTCAGGTGGTCTTTATAGAAATCGTTCAAGAAGTAGTTTCGTATAACTTCTCGAGGAGTACCCTTACCGCCGAGAGCGTCGGCGATGAATTTAAGATTTTCTTCAAGCGTGTCCGCGCCGTATACCGTTTTCACAAACTCCACAAACCGCCCCATCATGTCGTCATCGAAATACTCATCGTCACTGATGGGGATAATGTTGTCCTTGTCGGGGATAAATGTACTGTACTTGCCTGAATCCCACTCTCCGCCTGCATAAGCAAGCCCATCAACATCAAGCGAATACCGCCCGAACATACAGCCCACGGCATAGCTAATCAGCGACCGAATCTCACGCCCCAGGTCGGCACGACGCACGGTCACATCCTTATCTTCTACTTCTGGTGTAAGCTCGTCCTGCAAGCCATAGATTTCGATAAATAAACGGTTAAGTTCCTCCTCATTTGCTTTAAGCGTATCAAACCGATCCGCCGCCTCACGCTCCCATTTAGCAAATGCAGCTGCAACCGTTTTCTCGCCGCAGGTTAGCGGGTGGCGCTTGAAGTCCCATGATATTTCAAATGCGTCCCAGTCATTATGCGAGAGAGAGATGCTGCTGCAGGTAATAGATTCAATCTTTGGTCGGTGTTCTTCAGAAAGTATAACTGGTTGTTTACCAATCTGACCAACTTCAAAGTTTAATGTTTGGCTAAGAATGTTCATCAGATAATGGAAAACTACGCTATTAACGAAAGCAAGCAAATACTCCGTAATTTTGCTATTCGTTATTCCGCCGCCGCCCCCGCCAAATATTGAATGATCAATGAACCTGCCAGAAAACTTGTAGGAAGTTAGTGCGGAGTAAGTAATCGCGGGTTCAAAGAAATGAGCAAAATTTGCACCGCTTGACGCTTTAAACGCACGGACTTCATCGCCATTTGTACCCCAATTGACAACATACTCATTATTTCCATACCAACGGCGAAAAGTACCACCTTTTGCGTTTGGTTTCCATTTTGAAGTACATACTTCAAACCAGTACCGCAAAAACCGTTCATTATCCCGTGTTTTTAAACCTTCAAATACAATAGCATAATCGTTTATTGGCTTCCCTTGTTCATAGAT
>CAYVFB010000141.1:0-6021 GCA_964450305.1 uncultured Ruminiclostridium sp. | reverse complement strand
GCGGCGCAGACGGTTTCATAATTCAATAAAGTCCCCTGGCTGTCCGCATGGTAGTTTACAGCCATGTCTTTGCCAATGCCCACCTTTGCGGCCGTGGCAGCCGCATCAATATTGGCTCCCAGGAAAATAAACTCCCAACTGTATTTACTCTTCTGGTGCTCAATCATCTGCCGAACCTTTTCGGAACAGAATTCACGGCTTGCGTTCTCCAGGCCATCTGTGGTGATGACAAACATGACATGCTCCGGGCGCTCCTCTTCTCTGGTATGCTTCAGCGCATTGCCTATTTTGTTGATGGTCTTTCCCACAGCATCCAATAAAGCTGTCGTTCCCCTCACATAATACTCATCCTGTGTGATGGGGCGTACCCCGCGAAGGTTAATGCGGTCATGCAGCAATTCATAGTGATCATCAAACAGTACGGTTGTGATAATTGCTTCTCCGGGCTCCTCTTTTTGCTTTTTCAGCAATGCGTTATAGCCGCCGATTGTGTCCGTTTCAAGGCCACTCATGGAACCACTTCTGTCCAAAATGAATACCAGCTCTGTTAATCCTTTTTTCATTGTGTTATCCTCCTATCAATTATTGTGATTTAAGAATAACACCTCAACCATATAGAAAGGTCGCATGACAGGCGACATTTTGACGTTTACGAAAAGATACCCCTATCCCAGAAGGCTTTGTTCAAAAGCAAACAACGCTTCATTGATTTCAAAAATATTATAATTTCCTTCCTCGATGAAATACTCGATAATAATGTCAAATTTGCTGCTGTGAGATAGCGCGTACCCGGCTCGAAGCAGAAGATCCTTCGTCTCATCAAGGCTAAGCCTCAGCGAAATGGCAAATGCAATAGCCGTGCTCTTGCTTGGTTTATATTGAATATCACTGCGGATTTTTGAAAATAACTTTCTGTCTATATTGGCTCTTTTGTATGTTTCTACATCCGTCATGCCTTTTTCATCAATCAAACGCTGTAGCATCTGTGAGAATGTTTCATCCAGTTGCGCAACGACATCATCGAGTTTCCGCTTTGCTTTTTGAGCAGAGTAAAGTGCCGCACTTGGTGCTGCCGAGGCTAATATATCATCTTCATATAGCTGGCGAATTTCACTGCGGCGAACCCTGTACTCTTCCATAAATTCTTCTGTGTACTTATCATCGATGTATTCCTTAATGGAAGAAAACAGCTTCTCGGACAGCACATACGCCGCCTTATCGAACACAACCAGACAAACCAGCATCTCATGAACCATCAGAAATTCACTGATCACAGAAATAGCTATCTTTAGGGCCTGGTCATTTGGATAACCATAGGCACCAGCTGATATCAGCGGGAAAGCAATGCTCTCAAGCTGATATTGCCGGGCTAATTCAAGTGAGTTTCTATAGCAATCGGCCAGAAGTTTTTCCTCGTTATTATTTCCGTCATGCCAAACAGGGCCAACCGTATGGATGACATATTTAGCAGGCAGGTTATACCCCTTTGTTATCTTTGCCTGGCCGGTTTCGCAGCCGCCAAGGGTACGGCATTCTTCAAGAAGCTCTGGGCCAGCAGCTCTATGAATTGCTTCGTCAACTCCTCCCCCACCAAGTAATGACGAGTTTGCAGCATTTACAATGGCATCCGTATGAACTTTAGTAATGTCATTCCGAATGATTTCCAGTGGCATTTTAGCACCTCACTATTTCAACTCATTTTGCTGTTTACGTTTACGAATCTTCGCTACTTTTCAAGAACCCCTTAATTATTTCAACTGCATCAGTAACGCCATTTATCAACGCTTCCGCTCCGTCCTTTGAATAAGTCTCTTTATAATCCGCCATTTCTCTGAGATCCATTCCTCTTTCTAGAACAGAATACACTTTATGAGGTAGAATATGGTTATCAATAAATAGTTCTTTAAAAGCAGTTTTCATCGCCGCATGACTTTCTTCTCGATATCCCGATTTGTAAACCACAGACCTCACGGCATGAAAAACTGCATAGTAAGCTTGTATTGTAGCCCATTTGAAATTGTTGTCCTCGAAGCTCTTCTTTGCGGACTCAAGGTCTTTTTCAGAAACATCATATTCTTTTAAGCACATTTCTTTTGATATGACTGCACGCTTGAGCTTGCCCCTCAGCAAAAGGTCATCGATTTTACTCATCTTTTCCACCCCACAGCACAATACCCTTATTAACTTCCTTTATGAAAACTTCATCTTCTTTCTCCATCTGAATCAACTCAAAAGTATCGGTGATAATTGGTTTTATCTCTCTCTCGCTATTATAATCATTTATTATTTTTCGAACAAAATCGGCAAACTCCTTATCCGAAACAACGAAAATGTCAATGTCGCTGTCATGTGTATCTTCTCCCCTTGAGCAGCTTCCAAATAGAATAATTTTACGGCAATATTGTTTCAGATTTTCTACAAGTTCATTCAGCTCCAGAAGGTTTTCAAATACTCTAAAGGATTTTATCAACGGACTACTATATTGGGTGTTGTAGATTATTGTTTTTCCAATAGCTTTACCTTCCAGGATCCCCATGTTCACAAATTGCTTTAAGATAGTGCTGGCTCCTCCCTGGCTTATTACTAGTTCATCAGCAAGCTTTTTCCCATAAATGCTCTGGCCGTGTCTTTGCTTTGTTAGAAACGATAATATCTTCATTGGTACGCGATTATACAGCATATCTTTTGGGTTCGCGTTTCTTTTCATAATATTATTCCCATCATCTTTTATCATTTTATTGATTTTGTTATCATTCTATTGATTACATGTTCATTTTATTGATGTTTGTGCTTTTTGTCAAGGCTGTAAACAAACGAAAACGCGTTTAGAATGCCGTTGAATTCCACTATCTCAACAGCGGGTCGCATGACTTTCAAGAACTCAAATATATAGGTATTGTAATAATTGCCTTGTTATAACAACGCGAAATCAGGGCTTTCGATAACGGATTTCATATTGCACAGGCAAAAAGGGTGTCCGGCGGGGTCCAGCATAACTGTCCAATCACTGGAAAACTGATCTTTTGCGGTTGTTGCGCCACATTGGATTGCATATTCAACTGCTTTTTCCAAATCATTCACAGCAAGGTCTATATGTGCCATCTGCTGTTGGGCATCAGACTCTTCCGGCCATACGGGCGGTTTATATTCGGGATTTCGTTGGAACAATATGCCCGGGTATGCTCCCTGCTTGGTTCCTGGAGCGCCTACGCATGCCCAGTTTTCATCACTAAACGCAATTTCCCACTTGAGTAGCTTCGCATAAAAGTTTGCTAACTCACGCGGGTTTTGACAGTCCAAAGTAAATGAGTACACTTTGATTTTCAGTTCATTTTCCATAACGCTAATACCTCCCTGTAAGAGCCTTCTATTAAAGAAGTCCCTTAGAATTTTTCTTCGCCTTATCAACTTCTTTCAGGAAAATTTTATCATTACTATTTATTAGAATCAACTCAAAAGGGATGAAAAAACCACGCCAATATTTCGGTTTCTAATTGTATTTTCAATGTTGGCAAATCCTGTTATACTGTTTTTCGGAGGTACATCGATATGAATGATACAAAAAAATATTATTATGACTACGAAGATTATGAGGATGGCGATAAGAATGCCGCCACACTTGCCGAGGAAATCCTGAATGATCCGAATTTGCGCTCCCTGAGAAGAATCGTTGTTGGATGCTGGGGGCAATCCTATGATAACAATTGCCAGAGTATTCTGGACATGTTCGCACAAAACAGCGAAAAATTCTCGCACATCGAAAGCCTCTTTATAGGGGATATGGACTCCGAAGAGTGCGAAGTGTCGTGGATAGAGCAAGGCAATTACAGTCAGCTGCTAAAGTCATTCAAAAACCTGAAGCACCTGACGATTAAAGGCAGCAACAACCTTAGTTTAGGTGATCTGAACCATCCCGAATTGGAATCCCTGGAAATCATCTGTGGCGGGCTTCCCAAATCAGTCATTCTGGAGATTGCCAATTCAAACCTGCCAAAGTTAAAGAGGCTGAACTTATACATCGGGGTGGATGGTTACGGTTTTGACGGGAGCATAGAGGACATCACAAAACTGATTCAAAACAGGAACTTTAAAAACCTGGAGTACCTTGGGTTAGGGAACAGCGAAATTCAGGACGAAATTGTACAGGCTGTTTTAAACTCCTTTGATTTCCCCAACCTCAAGGTTTTGGATTTTTCCAACGGGACCCTGTCCGATAAAGGTGCACAGCTTATCCTGAACAATGCTGACAAGCTGAAAAACCTGAAGCTGCTGGACTTACAATATCATTTCATCACCGATGCTTTTGTGGGTAAGTTAAAAAGACTTCCTTTCCGCATCAATCTTGATGAGCAGCAGGAAAATGACGAGGAGTATGGGAACTATCCCATGCTGACGGAGTAAGGATCACGTGAATGACAGTTATTCTGGCAGGACAATCAGAATCCAAAAGAACGGAGTATTTCCTGAAAGCGGCACAAGCACTGGGGATTGATGTTCAATTTTATGATATTGAAGCTTTTTCGATGAATGAGACCGGAGCATTCCCTGTTGATATAGCCGGAGTTTTCCCTTTTGAAAATAACGGAGCCTTTCGCTGTGACACACTGAAGGAAGGTAATGTAAAGATTGACCCTCCAAAGTACAGGAATTCTGATTTGTCCAACCTCAATAGCCTGGTCAATGAATATATGGGTTTGTTGAAGGTTTTCGCACAGAACAAAAATCTGTGTTTCTTAAACCATCCGGATAGTATCATAGATACACTGGATAAAAGAAAGTGCAAGAACATCCTCACCCAAAATGGAATTGCAGTAACCCCTGTGCTTGATGAAGAACTGTGTGATATCAATTCCCTCAGACAGTACATAAGGCAGAAGAGAACCTTCAATTTATTTATTAAGCCAAGGTATGGTTCCGGAGCAGCAGGAGTAGCGGCCTACAGGTATAATCCAGCAACAGGTTCTGAGTTGATTTACACCTCTGTTCACGAGGCGGATGGCAAGTTTATAAACACGAAGAAAATAAGAAAGGTAATCCATCGTGAAAGAATAGAATTGCTGCTCAATTTCATTCTCTCACAGCCGCATATCCTTGAAAAATGGATACCAAAACCCAAATACCAGAACCTTTGTTATGATCTAAGGGTGGTTTATCAGTTTGGGAAGATAGACTTTATCGTGGCAAGGTGCTCCAATTCACCCATTACAAACCTGCATTTAAACAACAATGCATTGGACGTGGATTCATTAAGACTGCCTCAGCCGTTAATCTACAGGATCGAGTCTTTATGCAAAGAAGCGATGGGTTGCTTCAAGGAGCTTTCCTATGCGGGAATTGATATTCTTTTGAGTGGAAAAAATCAGGAGCCTGTGATCATAGAAATGAATGCCCAGGGAGATCTGATCTACCAGGACATTTTTAACGAAAACAAAATCTATAAAAATCAAGTCATCAGGATGTCGCATGATGGATAAGATCAGGGAAATTCCAGCACAGATACTGGGACAGGCTGCAAATGCCAAATATTCAGTAAACATGAATGAGATCGTGGGAACCCATGATATTCTGTTTGTGTGTCTGGATACGTTAAGATATGATGTGGCTTTTGAACAGCAGGAGAAGAACAATACACCGAACCTGAACCGGTATGGCAGATGGGAAAAACGTCATGCACCCGGCAACTTCACCTTTCCGTCACACACGGCAATGTTTGCCGGTTTTCTGCCAACCCCTGCGCAGCCAACACCAAAGCTCGAGATGGAAAGGCTTTTTATACCCCGAGACACAACAGCCAACAGGCCCACCCCGAAGGAAGCTTTTCTATTTGAAGGCGCCAGCTTTGTCGAAGGGCTTGAAAAGGTTGGTTACGAGACAATCTGTGTGGGCGGAGTGAACTTTTTCAATAAAAGAACCGAATTGGGCAGAGTACTTCCAAGGCTGTTTAAACGCAGTTACTGGCATCCATCCTTTAGCTGTCACATCAAAAACAGCTTTGAAAACCAGCTGGGCTTTATTGAAAGA
>CAYVFB010000140.1:0-6096 GCA_964450305.1 uncultured Ruminiclostridium sp. | reverse complement strand
ATAAGTATATGGGTGTTAATGAACCGACATAGGTATAATTTTGCGGGATTTCAGGGTATAAGTTGCAACAAGCGTTAAGGCGCTCCCCGGCGGAGCCCGATTTATGCTGCATTAAAAGCATTAACTAAAAATAGCTGGTTATTCCATTTACACTAAAAAATATTCACACCCACTGATCCTATTCAACCTGCTTAGTTTGTATCTTTAATTTTAACTTTTTAAACAATAATGCTAATACGCCAACAACAATTAAAAGAATACTAATACTAATAAAAAGGCTTTTCAATTGCGTAAATATACTTGCGATTTTAACAACTTCATTATTTCGTTGTGGATAGTCATGCAACAGATATATTATCATAATATTTTCCAACCAATCAAAAATTGTTGCGCAAAGACCGATAAGTCCAATAATCCATGGCCTTCCAGTCTTACTTCTTATGTTTTTCCATATTAGAGTTAAAGTAACAAAGTAAAATAACCCGTATGATAGAGGAAAGGGGAAATCAAGAGGTATAATATATTTCATATCAAAAGCTCTTCCTTCACCCCCAAGTGCATCTAAAACTTCATATGCCCTGTCTACAGAGTATCCCTTCATCTCCATATCGAGAATACTATGTCCACCTGTTATCTCAACAAGTTTTGATAATCCAAATGGAGAGTAATTGATTAAGAAATACATAAGCATAAAAAGCACAAATGAAAAAATTACATTCCTTAAACAAAAAAACTGTTTGCTTTTCAAATATTCTATCAATCCTTTCAAAAATTATGATGATCCGCGCCATGGAAGGCGCGTCTTCTGCGTATCATTTCGTACAACGTTATCATCTCAGTCGTCCTTGAATGGTCCAGCGAAGCACGAACAGCATGGATGCTGTGGCCTTTAAACTTGCATCTTAAATAATTTGCTCAACTCTTTTCATATTTGGTCTATTCAATTTTGTTTTCGCCGCCGCAAAATGTCCGCATCTCCAAGCTGACGGTATTGCCTGTCCAAAGATTGATGGATATAATGTCCATATCATAGAAAAAGGAAAACGCTTCTATTTTGATGTACCATTGTTCGAGCAAGGGTACCAGAAGCGCCATCCACGGTATGGTTATTGTATCAAATTATGAGCTGATTGAAAAGAGTGAATCAGGCGTTTTTCGTTAGGAGTCTGGAGCAGTTTTCTTGCCCGTGTTGTGGCGGGCAGTTTTCCGTGATTGATAGACGGAAGAGAAAATATATTAACAGCGAAGGAAACAAAAGGGTTCACAAAATACAGAGGCTTCGCTGGAGAGAAGACTGAGTCCGGCCGCTACCTACTAGAGAGATCGTAAAGCGTTTGAAGTTCCTTGATCAAGACACAGTTGCAAAGGCATTCCTGCACTGCGAGATGAGATAGATTAGGTATAGAAAGGAGTTGTTCCTCATGAAATTATCAGATCTTATCAATGATTATCTTGAAAACTATAAATCCGATGACAAGCAGGCAGTCACACAGCTTTTAACAACAGATATTCAAAACCTTAAAAATGTGAGAAAGAGAGATGAAGATGAAAAAATAGATGTAGACCTCATTTTAAACATGAGCATTGAAACTCTTAAGGAAAACGAAAGATTCAGATTGATGCTGGCAGACTTATTGCTGGAATTGCTGAGTACAACTACAAACACAAAGGATGCTACCCAGAAGAGATTGCTGCACTTTTCGAAGTATTTAGAAGCTCAAGATATCCCACTGGTTTTGGATACAGTTTTTAGAAGAGAGGCATTAAACCCTTATGAGCGGCTTGTAGATCTGCTGAAGGTTTTGCAGGAAGGAAAAACCAGAGAAGAATTGAGGGAGCATTACAGCATCAGCAATAATCCGCTTCGAAAAGATATGGATGCTTTGATATACGGAACAAAAATTCTTGGACAGAAAGTAAAAATACGCAATATTCAGGAAGAGAACAGAAGAATTACATATCAATCCACTGTGCATCCAGTATTTCTGCCATTGAACCTGACCGAAGTTTATCAGATGACTGTGGGCCTAAAACTACTGGAACGTTCACAAAATACTATTATGGGTGAGACCTTATCCTATATTGCTGACAACATCTTTTGCCAATTGTCTGAATATGCCAGAGAGGTTATCCGAAGGAAGGGCATTGATCAAGGTATATGTTTTCCGGAGGAAAATTATTTTCATTTGTTTAATGGTAGCAGAGATGAAGAAACAGTTGCAACTCAAAGCATTGATAATGCTTTAAGTTATGCTTGGAAGTCAGGTGCTCTATGCACGATAATCTTAAAAAACAAGGATTCAGAGCCAATCCAGAATGTTCATGTCGATTATGATATAAAAACAAAGGAAGCCTTTATCTACAAACCGAACCAGCGTGACAACAGACGAAAGCTTAACATCAATGAAGTTGTTGATATAAAACTAGAATACATATGATTTGGAAAAGTTGAGAGCTGAGCTCACATCTTTAATATCTACTCCCTGTTAAAATAAGCTTATATTAAAACAGGGAGGGAAAAACCACGATGAAATTATTCACTAAATTACCACCAGACGACAAGAGTTTCTCGGAATACGAAAGCCTTATGAAGGGCAGTAAAGTTTTACTTTACAGACATACCTGTGATGATGAGTACTTCAACGAAGTAAACGAGTTCATGAAGCAACTGATCGCGAAACAGGATTCCGACGGATTCTGGAGATTAATCCTCAGTGAGGACATGCCGTATGATGCAAAAGTTTATTACTGGAAGTATCCAACGATATTGTTTACTGCAACCATGATACGGTTCAAGCTTGATTATCCCAAAGAATGCACCAAGCTCGAAGGTTTCCATGAGACATTCGTGCGAGCTCTGGATATTGTGGAGCGGGGAAGGCTTACAGGCCACGGCTTTGATTCCTTCAATTTCAGAATGGACGCATTGGAATTGCTGCTTCATGCCGGTGTGATGCGTTTCATAAACCAGTATCCTGAAACTCACAAAGCATTCAACCAGATGATCCTTCAAAACAAGGGGAACATTCAAGAAATCCTGAGTCATGGTGAATCAAAGTATTGTTCCGTAAGCGCTGATACTATGAGGAGATTGCTAAAGATGATGGAAACACAGGAAACTTTCAATTTATTCGTATATGGCTCTTTAATGCGCAACAGCAGGAAAGGGAACACATATCTTGGTGGAGCAGACTTTATTGGGGATTTCGTTCTCCCGGGGTATGCACTCTATGATCTTGATTACTATCCAGGGATTGTAGAAGACGAAAATGAAAAAGTGAAAGGTGAACTGTATTCGGTTACACAGGAAATGTTGGATGCAATTGATGTTTATGAGGGTGAAGGTTCGTTATATAGGCGATTGAAGGTATTGGTACATGACGAAGAAAACAACGAAAAAGAGACCTTCACTTATGTGTATAACCGATCAGTTTCAGGGAAAAGGAAGATTGATTTTTGCTTTCAACCATGGTTTGAGGGGATTACAGATTATATGAAAAACTTTGTCTGGTATGCATGCTATGGTTCCAATTTAGACAGGGAACGGTTCATGAAGTACATTTTAGGGGACGAAACCGGTAGATTATGCAGCAGTGAAGGTTGCCGGGACAAGACTCCCCCCAGGGCTGAAAAACAACTTATCCTGAACCATCCAATTTATTTTGCGAATCAGAGTAGGAGATGGGATAATAGGGGCATTGCGTTTCTCGATACAAGTAAAGAAGGATTATCTTACTGTAAAATGTATTTAATCACCCAGGAGCAGTTTTCCGAAATAGCGGTGAATGAAGGTGGCTGCTACGATAAAATGCTAGAACTTGGTCATGACATAGGAATACTCATTAAAAGCTTTACACATTCCACCCGGTATAAAAAAGATGTAGTTCCGGCATGCGCATATATTGACATAATCGTTAAAGGTCTTTGCGCTACATACCCAGATATGTCTGTTACAGATGCGCACGCTTATCTTTATCGCAGTTTTTTAACCAATGAGCATAAGAAGGCATTATCATATCTCCGGGCTCAGGAGCATGGTATATCAATAGCCAGGATGTCGGAAGGAGCCGAGAACAGTCTTCAAAACCTCATACCCCTTATAGAAGATCTGAAAGCTGCAGGGATAATTCGGCAAGATGGCAGAAGCATCAGAGAAGGAATTGCCTGGAATGCTCCAGAGGCAGTATATTATACAGTTCCGGATAAAAGAGAGTCTATTGATGCAGTTATTGGAAGCTAATTAAGAACTTTTGAGAGTTCTTACTTCGCACAAGATCGTTACAGCTCTTGTGCGAAGTACTGCTTAACTTGGGCGCAACTATTTTTTAAGATTGAAATATCGGCAAAGCACATTAGCTATTGCATTCATTAATAAATTTGTATTTTTGTGATTTTGTAATTCGCAGTATGGCTTATCACAGAGTTCATTTTTTGCTTTAAATCCAACAGTATGAGACATAAATCCAATAATTTTAAAAACAAATTTGGTCTTTTTTATCAATTTTGGATCATAACTTTTTGTGAATCCATCAATAATCTTTAGGTTTTTATGCAATTTTGAGAAAAAATGATATGCGTTGTCATGTTCATTTAAGCCAATAACAACAATACTACAATTATCCAATATTTCTATAAGAGCTTTCGGAGGGGTATTCTCATAATCATCAAAAGCAACAGATATATGGTTATAGGTATTTTTCTGTTTGGATAGAATTAATTCGTCTAGTTGCTTCTGCAA
The DNA here is from genome assembly GCA_964450305.1 of uncultured Ruminiclostridium sp. GTDB lineage: Bacteria > Bacillota > Clostridia > DSM-8532 > DSM-8532 > JAAYJG01. Next base: position 1,358 of record CAYVFB010000140.1, on the reverse strand, counting down.
TTTCTTATTGTGTTTTTTCAAGTCTGAATTTTCTTTTTCTAATTTCTCTATTCTTGTTAATGGAGCAAGATCTCTTTTCGAAATTTTTGCTAAAGCTTTATCTTGATGACTATCTATTAAGGGTATTATCTCTTCAAAATTTGATATTTCATAGTCTATAATCCTCTTAAGCTCTGGATGTGGATCAATTCCAAATGAGATAGGCGCTAACTTAGCAATATACTGATCATTTTTCCCATCACCAATATATATCCAATCTTTTCTTTCGTCTAAACCATAATGTTCAAACAACCATCGAATCATTTCGATTTTCTCTTTGAAATCAGATGGTTGAAGGCTATAGCCAAATAGTTTCCCGCTCTTGCCAAAAATATATTTACAGGCTCCAAAGCCGTATTTAATATTCAATTCTTTTTGAGCTTTTTCAATTAATTCTTGAAATCCTCCAGATACAAGAACCGGAATATATTGATTTCTATCTAGCTGCTTAAAAAAATTAAGTACTCCTGGTTTATACACTGCTTCATCTATTAAGGATTGAAAAATCTTCTTATCAAGACCGTACCTCCTGTGTATCTCGATGCTTTGCTCAACCCATTCCAAATAATTATTATATTCAAGATTCGCCCATTTTTTATGTGTTTCCAATTCTTCTGCTACAGCATCTTCACCCAAAGCCTGCGCTATAGGTTGCCACAGAGTTGATGTGTATTCTGTTCCGTCTATTTGATTTTTAGCCTCAAAGATTGTCCCTTCAACATCACATACCAATAATTTCATTTGACCACCACCTTACAGCATAGAAGTTATACATGAGATTCCACAATACTCAAATTTCTACTTTGGCTGTTCAATAAGTAATGTAATCATTAATTGATCGCTATAATTCTCATTAATATACTTATCCCATGCAGAATCATATATTTTTGGATCAACTTTTTCAAAGGTTGTATCTTCTGTACCCGAGAAACCCCATCCTGCCGGTGGTGCCCCGTTATATCCCCACGGTGGGAGGTTGTTTCCGGATTCATTGCTTGTGCCACACTTACTATACCCACTCGGGTCATAATAGCTCACCGGGTTGTTGGACACATAGGCATACAGGTTCAGGCCGTCGCCTCTGTATGGGTCTTCCTGGGTGAAGCGGCCGATGATTGGGTTGTAATACCTTGCCCGCAGGTAGTATTGGCCGGTGATGCCGTCATATTGCTGGCCGGTGTAGGTAAGCCGGTTTGATATGTTCTCTGTGTGTTCAAGCAGGATGCCAAAGGCATCGTAACGATAGCTGTTTTTGATGTCTTTTTTGCTGTCGGTGATATGGATGGTGCTGCCCTGCTGATCCTGATGGTGGTAGAAGG
>CAYVFB010000139.1:0-6205 GCA_964450305.1 uncultured Ruminiclostridium sp. | reverse complement strand
CCGCAAATCCCTCCAGATCATGCATACCATGGAGCCTGAGGCCGCCTGAACCCGGTACATAGGATTTAGTCAGACGATGCATGCGCCCCACCGTTTCACCATATTTTTGAATAAAGACCGGCTGCCAGAACTCTCTTTTCGGCGGATGCCCCACAGCTTTTTCAAATAACGCTCCTGCAAAAAGGGGATTTGAATCAGCTGCTTCAACCATGTTTCCCTGCAGTGACGGTACTGCCCTTGCTGCCGGCACACCATGATCGGACATATAATTTATGTAGTCCATCTCCGCAAGAAGCTGTTGCCTGGAACGGCGTAAACCGGTGTGGGAAATGCGCAGAATGTATTCGCGGCCATCCCGCTCACATTCATAAATAAAGCTTTCAAACCCATCCAGCAGACGCACCTTATTCTCTGCGAAGCCGTATTTTGTAATAATTTCATGAAAAATTTCATCATTATATTGTTCAACAATTGCTTTTTCCATTATTCTTTTTCCTCCAAAGCTTAATCATATTCGTTGCCATTATGTATACAACTCTATTCTAAGGCATACATGCAAAGTGCTACAAGCTACAAATTGGTTATATCCATACCTGATTCCATCAACTGCTGGCACTTTTATAGTTCTTCAGCCCGAACCTGAAAAAGGCCAGTGTGAAGGCTGTAAAACCCGCCACCACAAGCACGGAATAGATGAACCCCATCGGGGTAAGAACCCCTGCAAAAAACTGTGCCGGCACCGTGGACATCAACCCATAGGGCAGAATTAAATTAAATAAAACCTTAAAAGCCCCTTTGAACAGAGTGCCGGGAATCTTCATGCATAGTGCCAGGAACTCAATTTCCAACCGTTCGATGGATGAGGCCTGAACAAAGAAAAAGGGGAAAGTGCGCAGGATGACCTCCATGTCATAGTATAAAATCTGCATCAGCAGCACCAGAAAAAGATACCCCAACAGCTTCCAAAATGTCACCTGTATACCCATTTGAACGATGGCGTAAGCGATAATTCCTACACTGGCCAGTACCAGGGGCACCGAGCCCATGTTGATGTTTTCAAAGGACAGATGGAACAACGTGTTGATGGGCTTTGTGATATACAGATCCATTTGCCCTGTTTTTATTTTCTCCGGAATGGTGATCACCCCGAAAAAGTAAAGCACCATATTCACCGCATTCAGAAGGGAGAAGGTTCCGATGAACAGCAGCATCTGCAGCCCGTTCCAATCGCCGATGGAATCCGTTTGTGAGTAGATCACCTGAAACATCAGAATCTGGATCAAGAACAAAGAACCATCTACAAAAAACGCGCCAAAAAAGGAAAAGCGGAAGGCCATGTTTTGTGAGAGCTTCATTTTTAACAGCATCAGCATTATTTTCAACTGCTTTTGTATTTTCATATTCCCACCCCGTCATATTTCACTTTCAGCCTGTTCCAGGTCGCCGTGTTCAATGCCCAAAGGAAAGAATTCCAAACAACAAGCACTACCAGGCCTGTGGGGGCTTCATGCCCGTTTCTGCCCATCAGCACCATCGTGGGTAAATAAGTAACATAGTAGAACGGAAAGCATTTCATCACCAGCAATACATTTTCAGATAGAAGTGTCAAAGGAATGAAGGTTCCTGCAACGAACTCAAGGATATTATCTCTGATCATCATGAAAATACCGGTATCAAGAAACTTGAACGCAAGAATTCCAAGATAATAGTTCAGCTGCATCATGAATAAAAGCCCAAGCAATATCAAACCTACTGACAGCAGGATGTCTTGAAGGCTGGCTGTCAGCACGATTTTTACGCCGAACAAAAGGCTCCACAGCACAGCAGCCACAAGGTTGAATAAGAGGTAAAACAAGGCCACCCCCGTTGTTTGGGCTGAAAAATACCCGAAGATTGACATGGGCCGAACCATATACTTGGAGAACAGGCCCTGACGGATTTCAGCAGATATCTGCCAGCCGGTGGAGCTGGCCTGGTTCAACTGCCCCATGAAGGAGCTGATGATGTAGTAGGACATCATTCCATTGAAGGTAAAGCCTGCAACCACGTTTTCCTTATCATAAATGGCACTCCAAAGCACATAGGCCAAAATGATTCTTGAAACTGAAAAAACGATGTTCATCAAGATGTCAAACCTGTAAGCCAACTGGGATTTGAACAAGACCTTAACGGTCTCAAGATATTTTCTCATAACACCTGTTCTTCCTTTTCAGCATAAATTCTTTCCACCACATTGCCTATCTCTTCCTCTTCAATGGAGATGTCTTCCACGGCGCAGGAATTCATGATTTGCTGCAGAATTCCGTTTACATCTTTGCGTTTGGCCATAAACGAAAGCTTGAAGGGATTCTGCTCGGTGATTTGAACTTCCGGAACCGGAATAAAGTGGGTGGCTTCTTCAAACGAAACGGTAATTTTTTTATGTGTCTGATAACGGGAGAACAACACCTCCAGGCTTCCATCATAAACCTTATGACCGTGGTTTATCACAACACAGCGCTTGCACAGGCTCTTAATGTCCTCCATGTAGTGGCTTGTGAGCAGGATGGTCGTGCCTTTGTCACGGTTTACCTCCCGCAAAAACCCGCGAATTTGTTTTTGTGCCACCGCATCCAGACCAATGGTGGGCTCGTCAAGAAAGAGTATTTTTGGCTCGTGCAGCAATGCTGCAATCAACTCCATTTTCATTCTCTCTCCAAGGGAAAGGGTTCGAACCTGTACATTCAAATACTCATATACATGAAACAGCTCTGTCAGATAGTCCAAGCTCTTGCGATATTCTGCTTCGGGAATATCATAGATTTCTTTCAGCAGCAGAAAGGTATCCGCTGCCGACAGATCCTGAAAGAGCTGGCTTTTTTGGCCCATCACAAGGGCGAACTGTTTTTTGTAAGTGTTCTTCAGTTCATTGGGGACATAGCCAAGCACCGAGATCCTCCCGGAGGAGGGGGAGATGATCCCGGTCAGCATTTTCATTAGAGTGGTTTTACCTGCTCCATTTGGGCCAATTAATCCGACGAACTCCCCTTCACCAATTTCAAGATGAAAATCACACACTGCCTTTTTCTCAATATACTCACGCTTAAACAAGCTTTTGATGCTGCCCTTCAGGCCTTCTTCCTTTTTAAACCGCCTGAATTCCTTGTTTAGCTTTTCAGTAATAATGATGCTCATATGGGTTCACCTCTTTCGTTTGTATCAAGCTCAATCACCAGATTGGGATCATGTCTCTTTCCCAGCACTCTGCGGGCTTTCCGGTTTTCAACAGAATCAAAGATGATGGAAAAATCGTAATCATCCGGGTACAACTCGCTGGCGGGAACCTGCAGCTTTAGCCGCTTATGGTTTACAAGAAGCTTTTTCTTTTTTACCTGTACGCCAACTTCTCCTTTTTCATTTGCCTTTCGGTAAACAATACCGATGTCTCTTTGCGGATAAACTATCACACTGTCCCCAACATTAAATCGCATGCAGCGGGGAGCTTCAGCGGGCTTTTTGGGAGGTTCCGCCTTAATTCTGCTTCTCCCGGCATCCATAGTTTTATCAGTCCATACGGTTTGAACAGCCGATGCAGCTTTCTGTCCGACGCACTGTTTTTCAGTTAAGCCCTCATTTCCCGTTAGATTGTCGTTATCACGAAGAGACTGGTAATTCTCTCCGTTACGAAATATCGGATTCTCCATTGTTACAGCTTTATCTTGCGGCTTGGAGAACTCGTTTACGATGCTTTGGTTTGTTTGGGCGGCATGACCGCCACCAGCCTGTCTGCTGCCATAGGCTTGGTTTTCTTCATAAGCGGCTCTGTGTGCGCGCCGAACGAGCCGTTCCGCCAATCCCAGTCGGCTTGCTATATGCAGCGCGCAGCTTTCGCCGGCTTCTCCAATTTCAAGCCGATACAGCGGCAGCAGGGTTTGTTTGTCAAAGGCCATCCGGGCGTTCATCAGGCCCTTTGTTTGATTTGCGAAAGTTTTAATCTCCGGGTAATGGCTAGTTACGATAAACATACAGTTCTTTCGCAGCAGTTCTTCCAATATGGCGATAGCCAGACCCATGCCTTCGGCCGGGTCGGTTCCCGAGCCGAGCTCATCCAAAAGCACCAGCGATTGGTCATCGGCCACTTTTAGAATCTCTATGATATTAGTCATATGAGAAGAAAACGTGGACAGGTTTTCAGAGATGCTCTGTCCATCACCGATATCGCATAATGCATAATTGTTCAGCGTTAACAGGGCCTCATCCGCAGGGATATGCAGACCGCTCTGCGCCATCAGGGAGAAAAGGCCAATAGTTTTCAGCGCTACGGTTTTTCCACCGGTGTTGGGGCCTGTGATCACCATTCCCCGGGCTGTTTCGTCCATATGGAAATCGAGGGGCACAATGCACTCAGTTTTCAGCAAAGGATGGCGGCCTGTTTTGATTCGAATTTTTCGTTCGGTCGTTACCGCAGGGACGGAAGCTTTCATCGCGATGGATAGCCTTGCTTTTGCAAAGATGAAATCAAGGGTTTCCATCGCCTCAATATTCAGGCGAATGAAGGTTAATTCTTCTTCTACCTGCGCAGTGAGAACATAAAGGATTCGCCTTATTTCATTCTCCTCTTCTATCTGAAGCATGGCTAACTCATCCTGCAGCTTTGCCGCCGAGGCTGGTTCGATAAAATAGGTGCTTCCGCTTTGGGACATATCAATGACCGTTCCTGTAACCCTGGCTTTGAATTCCTTTTTCACAGGCAGGGTATGGCGTCCGTTTCGGATGGAAACAAAGCTTTCGGAAAACCACTGGCTGTTGTTGCGAAGCAGTGAGTCCAGTCTGGCCTTGATCTGCATTCCGCCATTGATAATCTTTCTGCGGATATCAGCCAGGGCGGGAGTGGCTCTGTCATCCACCTGGCCGCCACGGATCACACGTTTAATCTCATCTTCAAGTGACGTCAGGTCATACAGCGAGTTTCCATACAAGGCAACCGCGGTATTGGTAACCTCAGCCTTTTTCAAATAGGATTTCAGCCTTCTGCAGCTGGTCAGAAACTGAGCGACGGCCTCAAGTTGATCGGGCATTAACAGGGAGCCCTTTCCCACCAGAGACAATACCTTGTTCAATTCGATCATTGGTGACAGTGGCGGTGTTCCCGAATGCTCAATGATGATTCTTCCTTCGGTTGTTTCATTAAGCTTCTGTTTCACTTCTACTTCAGACAGAGAAGGCTTCAAAGCAGAAATTTTTGTACGGACATTCTCTGAAACAGCATGTTCCTGTAATTTTTCAAGGATCTTATCAAATTCAAGTGTTTTCAGCATTTTTTGAATCAATTCCATAACCTCCAATTAGTGCTTGCTGGGCAAGCGAAAAAATTATTTTCAACACATAACTTCATTTGGAGCATTTAAACTCACATCATTAGCCTTATCCAGAAAACTTACTACCTGAGTGTTAGTATCACCCCGGACGTAAACGAAGGAGTCTGTGACTGACTTCGGGGAAGGCTTTTCGTTTCGTCAGGAATTTTCACGTACCTTGCGCACCTCGCTCAATGAAGCTCGCTTCATCAACGAAATGAACCAACAAAAAACCCGCTTAAGACAACCTGCCCTTACGGGCGGAATGCTTCTGCGGGTTAACCAACGCGAATACGGTTTGACGAGCATGAATAACAACAAAAACAGCCCGACAAACATACCCTGCCGCGCTGCTGAAATTTCGCAATGAACCAATGTTATGATTTCACTGTAGGAACTAAAGGTGCATGAAATACAAAGACCTTCGAGTAACGCAATGAAATCATGTTATGGAAGCAATCTGTAAAGGTAATGCCTGCATTCGGGTATACCAAAACAACAACAGATGAAGCTGTCATGAAAAGAATACCCGATTCAACTTTATTTAGTTGAGATCTACCCTTACAGAGTACGCCGACATCAAATTCATCCTCTCGTTACAATGTTGGAACACAAATTTAAATTACCATAAAGGATATGTGCCGTCAAGAGAAAGATTGACTATAAATTTTTCAGGACAGAATTAACCGCAGGAAAGGGTGATAAAGCCTTGAAGCATCGCCTGCAAGACCGTTATACTTCAGCGTTCTTTTGTCAGCACTTTCAGTATTTAGGGCGCAACAGCGAACTGGCTGTTGAACAATTCCGCATAGAATCCCTTTTGCTCCAGCAGCTGCTGATGATTTCCCTGCTCGATGATATTGCCATCC
>CAYVFB010000138.1:0-6284 GCA_964450305.1 uncultured Ruminiclostridium sp. | reverse complement strand
GTTATTATACCTATTACTTCCATTATCATTTGTGTGATTATTAATAGTTTTAAATCAAAATCCATACAAAAGGAAAATGAATTTGTGCTGGCCAATGAGCTTTTACAGAAAGTTTTAGATACAATTCCCATGCCCATTTTCTGGAAGGACCTGAATTCCAACTTTCTGGGGTGCAATCAATATTTCGCGATTGAATCCGGCAAAAGTTCGCCTGAGGAAATCATCGGAAAGAATGATTACGATACCCCTTCCTCTGAACACACTAAAAAATACAGAGCTGATGATGCTGAAATCATGAATACCGGAGTTGGAAAAATCAATATCGAAGAGGTACATATTTATGCAAATGGTGACCAGGGGTGGATCAGAACAACAAAAGTACCCCTGCGGGATGTAAATGGAAGGGTTTTTGGGCTTCTTGGTGTTTTTGAAGACATCACAAAGAAAAAGCAATCTGAACAAGAATTATACTACGAAAAAGAGCGGCTCAGAATTACATTGCTTGCCCTTGGAGACGCTGTGATAACAACAGACCAATATATGAGAATCACATTGATTAATCCTGTTGCGGAAGCACTAACCGGTTGGCGTGCCGAAGATGCCCTTGGAAAAGATGTCAATCTTGTTTTAACCCTTAGAAATCTACTTACTGGTATGGAGGGAAGAAACCCCATTAAAGAGGTTTTACGTGATTTAAAGGCAATCGATTTGGACAGCCATCATACCATCATATCAAAGCTCGGGGTAAAAAAGACTATCGAATACAGCACAGCACCTATTCTAGGCAAAGATGGTGATGCCGAGGGGGTTGTGATGGTATTTCGAGATATCACAGATAAAAAGCAGAAGCAGGATGAGATTCTATATTTGAGTAATCATGACAGTTTAACTTCGTTATATAACCGAAGGTACATTGAAGAAAGGTTTAAGCAGATCGAAGAGATGGAGAGCTACCCGCTTTCAATTATTTTGGGAGATATTAACGGACTTAAAATGGTCAATGATGTTTTGGGTCATTATGAAGGAGACAGATTCTTAATTGAGGCTTCAAAAATTCTGATGTCTTCCTGCCGTTCAACCGATATTGTTGCAAGATGGGGCGGTGATGAATTCATCATTTTGCTGCCATATACAGATGCCACAGGAGCAGAGCGGGTTTGCGAGGAAATAACCAAAAAGTGTGCGGATCTGGCAGACCTGAGCCTTAAACTATCCATCTCGCTAGGATATGCGGTCCGAAAAAATGATCATGAAAAAATTACAAAAACAATCAACGCAGCTGAAGAGGTAATGTACACCCAAAAGATGCTGAATAGCCGGAGCTATCGGAATTCGATTTTAGAGTCCTTCAGGAAGACTTTATTTGAGAAGAGCCATGAAACAGAAGAACATGCCCAGCGGTTGCTGCAGCTTAGCAAACATATGGGAGAGAGCATGAATCTGCCTCAAACCACGCTGCAGGAACTGGAGTTGTTAGCAGTGTTGCATGACATCGGAAAAATCGGAGTGCCTGATTCAATTTTGAACAAACCAGGAAAGCTGAATGATGATGAATGGGTCATTATGAAAAGGCACTCAGAGATCGGCAGCAGAATCACACAATCAGTACCTGAGTTTGTTCGCATTTCGGAGTATATTCTGTCTCACCATGAACGGTGGGACGGGAAAGGATACCCGAGAGGCCTGAAAGGTGAAGAGATACCGATACAATCAAGAATATTGAGCATCGTGGATTCCTACGACGCGATGACAAGCGAAAGACCTTATAAAAAAGCAATGACCCATGAAGAGGCAATTCAGGAATTGATGATAAATTCAGGAAAACAATTTGATCCTGATTTAGTACAATTGGTTATCGAAGAAAAAATTTTTGAGTTTGGTCAGGAAAAGTTCTCTGATTGATTACCGGACGGTATAGAACAAGCAACCTCTGAAAACAGTAAGACCTTGATTTTTATGAGCTGCCCCTTGACACAATCATAGAAATTTAATGATAGGAATTTGCTTTCTATAAAGCTATCTGGGTCAAACCGCATCGGAATATATCATCCGGAAGGTTGCTTTTATTTAATACCCAAAAGCCCTGCTGCGTTTTTGAAAAATATTGCATCCTCCGCTTCCTGGCTCAGCTGAAGCCCACGAAGGCTTTGTACAGACCAGCCCTGATCCTTCCAGGGTGAATCGCTGCCGAAGAGTATCCTTTGATATCCGTGGCTGCGAATCATTCGTTTTGCCTGTTCATCTTCCATGACGCCTACCGCAAAGGAGGTGTCCAAATAGATATCCTTGCCTGTAAGATGTTTTTCAACCTCATCCCAATAGCTGAAGCCTCCCATATGTGCGGCAATGATTTTTCCGCCTTTAAAACGGTTGATCAGAACTTCAAGCCGTTCGGGCGTACAATGAAAAGGCGGGACGTATCCCAAATCCCCTCCGGCGTGGAATAAAACCACAAAGCCCTGTTCAAAGGCATAATCATAGATGGGAAGCATTGCTTCATCATCCACATAAAAGTCCTGATATTCAGGGTGAAACTTGATGCCCTTTAGCCCCAGTTCCCGGACTCGTTTCAGCTCAGCTCTCCAGTTCTCATAAAGCGGATGAATACTCCCAAAGCAGAACAGGTTATCTCTCTGTGTGCCAGCCGCCCAGTTATTGATTTTTTCGGTTTGGGTCGGCTTGGTGGCGATGCTCAACAGCACCGAATGTGTAATGCCATTGATGTACATGGAGTTTTTCAGGCCATCCACCGTTCCACTGGCCATTGCCGGAATATTTGATTTTTTTGCTAAAGCGGGAACCGCGTTCGCCGCAATTTCATCAGGAAAACAATGGGTATGAAAGTCAATAATCAAACCGTTGCCCCTCTCTATGATTCTATAATAATCAAGCTTTTGGATATTATATCAGTGATGCAATCAGTAGGCAAGAAATAAACATTCTGTTTGTTTCTGTTTATCTTTCCGATAATTATAACAGGTGATATTATGAGAATACTTTTTAGCAATCCTGTCGGTCATTCCTCGGAAAAAGAGACTATTGCGGGGGCAATCGGTTCCGGTGCGGGCAGCTTTCAAAATGTTCTTCGAAGTAAAATAATGGATTCCCTTGGCGGTCCCGCTATTCGAACAAGCGAACCCATCAAGGGTATGAAGCTTTTTGGCAAAGCATCAGAGCAATCTCTGTCAGACAGGGAAAGAATGATCATGCAAGCTAAAGGGCAGCAAGCGATCAACTGGCTTGCCCGGCGGTTTGGCATTCCAGAAGGCTTTATGAACCTGATTCTGCAGCAACTGGGGATTGATGCGGAGGATTTAGCAAACCCGGAAACAAAAGATATCGCATTAAAAGCGATTATGGAGTACTTTGATATATCTGCAGATGAACAGAAGTCTTTGATGGAAGATTTCAATTTCTTCATTTATATCGCCTATTGTTATTTACCGTAATCTGCAGTAACTTCAAGTTATCTCGGTTATAATCTTATGTAATCTATGGCGATTTATTGCGGTTTTACGTGGTAATAAACATCAAACAAACATCAGCTTGTAGGTAAGGGTTTGCGTTCTCTCTTATAAATTACATGCAAGCTCCTTACAGAAAGCCAGGTGGAAAATATAGCTAAATTATGTGAGTATGGTAACCGGTTTAACATTTCCGATGCTTACATTTTCCCTCCGCTTTTATAGAAAAATTTAAACCCTCAGACTGGTTTTTATACCGCTGAGGGTTTCTTTATTCAAACGATATGTCACTCAAAAACAGTTAACACAATTTACGGAACATAATCTATCGCTGTATCAATACCAATGGTGCTTGTCGCCCCATCCCAAGTGATGCCGATGTTGAATGCTTGAGCCACATCACGAAGTTTGAAGTAATTATTCTGTCCTAAGTCCGGATTTAGTAAGTACTACAAGAAGACGTAAATTTTCATAGTCTGTTTCTGTGTAATTTGTGCTCCTGTTTCCAGATGGCGGATTATCCGGAAAGAAGATGCCCTCTCGCTTAAATAGTTTGATTCTGTAAGCATCGATACCAAGTTTTTCTTGAATTTCTTTTGGTCTCATTTAACTTCGACCTCCTTTCAAGAACCATTCTAACAAGTGGGGACTTTGTCCCTGTCAAGCTTTTTTCTATCAAAATTAATTAAAGAATTTCTTTGCACAAAAGCATCCCATTCTTTACTGTTTTTCGTTCCATTCTATCCATAATAAGATTCTACAACACAAATTAACAGATGCTTAACCCGCTTTTGATTATATATCAACATCCAATCTGACCACACAACCTCAAAAAACTCCGAAAAAACATCTAACCCGACCACTTGACTATCAAAAAGTGCTCTTATGGACTTGTTTCCACGAAGCGATATTTTCATGATTTTACTCAGTGGGTTTTATACCCATATGTGCTAAAAGCCTTGATATATAAGGGTTTTCGGTACACTCACTTCTCAACCCTTGTTATCAATACTACCGTCTCAACGTGTTCCGTCCATGGAAACATTTACATTATATCTTTTAACAATTCCTATACTTTTTAGCGAAAGGTCGGATCTTGAAAGAGGGGGGGGCACTCCTTCCTTTATTTGGCACATTCCCTTGTTGTCAAACCCCCGTCTCCTTGACAGTTGGTGTTGTCAATAGAACCGTCCCCTTGACACTCCCCTTATTTCGGAACCGCGGGGTATCCGTTCCAAGGATCGGTAAATCCTGTGCTGGAGCTCAAGTAATGAATAGTCAGGTCAGGAGGGCAGCTGATAAAAATGTCTATTCCTGTTGTTGGTGCGTTGCCATCAAAATAGATATCTTTCAGATTTTCACAATTTTTAAACGCTGCCTCCCCAATGCTCGTGACACTGGCTGGGATCGTAATGTTCGGCAGAACGGAGCAATATGCAAAAGCATATCCCCCGATACTTGTAACACTATTTGGGATAGTGATACTCGTAAGGCCAATGCAATCGGCAAACGCAGCATCTTTGATGCTCGTCACGCTGTTTGGGATTGTGAAACTCGTCATACCCAGGCAGCTACTAAACATTTGTTCCTCGATGGTCGTCACACTATTCGGTATCGTGATGCTCGTAAGGCCTTCACAGCCATAAAACGCCCCTCTCCCAATATTTGTCACACTGTTTGGAATCGTGATATCAGCCAAGTCAAAGCATGCATTAAACGCATCTTTTCCAATAGCTGTCACACTATCCGGGATCGTGATGCTTGTAATTTTAGTGCACCACACAAATGCTCCATCTCCGATATTTGTTACTCCATCAGGTACCCTGACATCCCCTTCTCTTGCCCCCGGACAACCGACAAGTGTCCTTCCGTCTAAAGAAAGTAATAACCCATCCGTAACCTTATATGCAGTATTACCTTCGGCTACGATTATCGATGTCAGATTGGCACAACCTCCAAATGGCGCACTTCCAATATCTTTGACGCTGGCGGGGATAGCGACGCTCGTCAAGCCTGTACAACCTCTAAACGCCTCTTTTCCGATACTAGTAACGCTATCGGGGATTGTTACGCTCGTTAAGCCTGCGCAATCCGCAAACGCTTCTTCTCCGATACTCGTAACTCCACCGGGGATGGTGATGCTCGTCAAGCTTGTGCAATCCGCAAACGCCCCTTCTCCGATGCTCGTAACGCCATCGGGAATCTTAACGCTTGTCAGTTCATGGTTACTCTTAAACACCATTTCCCCGATGCTTGTAACACCTGCTCCGCTTAGCGTTGAAGGAATGTCCATTGCTCCGCTAAAGCCTTCCGGAGCCATAAACCCGATAATCGTGGCCTGACCTCCTGAAATGGAATATTCGAGGCCCGTCGTGGCATCCATCGCGGTTTCAATTGTGGCTTCCATTGTGGTTTCAATCGCGGCTTCGATGTCTGTGTGTTCCGACTCGATTTGCTTAATTTGCGCAGACGTTTCGCTCGTTATCTCTTGTGTTTCATCTTGGCTTTGGTTGTCCCTGAAAGAACAAGCGCTCATAAGTAAGGTGACAGTCAGCACGATTGCAGCGAATTTACTGTTTTTCATGACTTTTTACGCCACAGAAATCTCCTTCTTTAACAGCGGGAGAAAGCGGCTCTCCTTTCTCTTTGTACTGTTATGTCTTTATGGTTTAAGCTTTCTGTTGTTCTTGTGTCGCCAAAGTAATAACTCGTCCTATATAATCTTATATACCCATTTTACTTAGGGTCTACTGAAAAACGATAAAAAGGTGAATTGAAAAGTTAAAGTCTGGTGGACAAAGTAAAGTCTTTTTGCTAAAG
>CAYVFB010000137.1:0-6315 GCA_964450305.1 uncultured Ruminiclostridium sp. | reverse complement strand
GAATCAAGCGGATTATCGTTTTAACTGTATTGTGAAAGATTGAATCAAGCGGATTATCGTTTTAACTGTATTGTGAAAGATTGAATCAAGCGGATTTTCGTTTTTACCGTATTGTGTGAAAAATAGAATCACGAAAATTCCGGTATTTGAGCATATTTTGAATAAGAAGCACTGCCATGTAATCCCAATCTGACTATATCACAGTAACATCTTCGAAGGGATGCTCATATAGAATTTAATCATGGTACATGTTAATGCTCAAAAATATTGGGTATATATACCTTTAGTGCTTTTAGGAGGATTGAACAATGGAATTCTCTCAGAAAAACGTAAAAGGTATCACGGTTTTTTCTATTACAGGGCAGATAAAAATTTCTACTCAGACCCAATGCAAGGAATACTTTGACAGGCATATCGGGGAGAATTGTTCAAAACCAGCCATTCTGAACATGTCTGGCGTTGGCTATATGAACAGCGCCGGAATCGGAATGATTGTTGAAAGCTTTAAAAAGTTCAGGGATAATGGCGGCAGGCTTGTGATATGCAGCCTGGTTCCCGATATCGTAAAGCTGTTTGAAATTACAAAGCTGGATCATTTTATTGAGGTATACCCCGATGAGGAAACAGCAATTCAAAAGCTCACCGGTTAAGGCCGCAAGGGAGTGTTTTGGTGATCATTAAGGAGTTCAAACTGGGGGATCTGGTGGAAATGAAAAAACCACATCCCTGCGGCAGTAAAATATGGAAGGTATTGCGAACCGGTGCTGATATCCGTATTGAATGCCAGGGCTGCAGGCACCAGGTCATGATTGCTCGCAGTAAATTTGAAAAAAATATGAAAAAGGTGGTTAACCCTGAAGAATAACAGGTGTTTGCCACCTTTCCATTACTTTTGATGTCAAAAAAATGGTCAATTTATTTCTTGACATTTTCGCCTCGTCTTACCCGTGTTTGCGGGCTTCATAATTTCAAAAAAGGTGTAAAGTTTAATTATACCTCTTACTAACACCTCTACAGTAATCACACAAATATCTAAAGTCAACTTCTATTTTCGAATTCTATCCATCAACCAGAGCCTTTTCCAGTACGCTAATATATGAGTTCTAAGTGTTGGAAGACAAATGAGTTCCAGCGATGCCGATTATCCGTGATTCACTTCATATTGCGTTCTTTTTTAGTATTTCATTTGCGTACAAAAGCAGACGAAAAACTGTCTATAGACAGAAAAGATGGCCTGTGGTATAATCTTTGGCGTGGGTGAAAGCCTCAGAGATATGGTGTTTCGCCGGTAAAGCATTGATATTAAAGGGAACCAAAAGAACAACGAGCGAAATAGTATGCGGGTGTAATTCAGTGGTAGAATATCAGCTTCCCAAGCTGACTGTGTGGGTTCGATTCCCATCACCCGCTCCACAGCAGTGTCCCATCAGGGGCACTGTTTTTATTTGTCCGAAGCAAAAATCAGCCTTGATTTTAGTGCGAAAAAGAGTATAATAGAAGTATAAACGCGCGTTCATAGAGGGGTCCCATGAAAAGCGAAGATATTGCAAAACTGGCAGGAGTGTCCAGAAGCACGGTGTCCCGTGTGATCAACAACTATGGAAATGTACCGGAAGAAACCCGCAAGAAGGTTATGAAGGTCATCGAGGAGTATCATTATCATCCGAACAATAATGCAAGGGTTCTGGCCGGCAAAAAAACCGATACCATCGGCCTGTTTATTGTCAGCATTGCCGAGAAGGATAATGCGAACCGTGTTTACAGAAACAATTACTTTTCCCCCTTTATCGATGCTGTCATCGACACTGCCAATGCCAACGGGAAATTCGTTCTCGTACACTCCATCTATACCAGTACCGATTACGATAAAATCAAACAAGCTTTTTTCGAGAAAAGAATAGACGCTGGAATTCTCGTTGGCACCGAAAAAGATCTGGACGTAGTGGTGGATGTGGCTGCCATGGGTTACCCGCTTTCCATCATCGACTATTCACCCGATGAAATTCTGCATCTGGTCAAAAACGGCAGAATTTCAGTGATCAACTCCATGGATGGCGACGGTACCCGTCAGATGCTGGAACACCTTATCGATCTTGGGCACACAGAGATCGGTATCCTGGCGGGACGAACAAACACCTATTCGGGAAGCATCCGATACCAGGCCTATCAGAATGTTCTTGCAGAGCATCAGATAGATTGCCCGGATGAATGGGATCTGAAGGGTGAGTTTATTAAAAAGACGGCCGAACAGGAAGTAGCGGGGCTAATCAAAAGAGGAAAACTGCCCACGGCATTGTTTTGCTGCAATGATGACATGGCTCTGTCCGCTATGGAGGTTTTCCGAAACCATGGCATACGAGTTCCCGAAGACATTTCCATTACAGGTTTTGATGATGTGATGCCGGGTTCTTTAGTAAGGCCGGCATTAACAACAGTGCGTGTTCCTATCTACGCTATGGCGAAAAAAGCAGTTGAAACTGTGTTAGGCATGATGGGGGGGACCTCCGGGAACATTAGTACTTACACCATGAACACGGAATTGATCATTCGCGAAAGCTGTATGAAGCGCTAATCATGTCGATGCGCTTCCATCTTAAGAAAATATACAAAAGAAAAACTGCATTAAGAACTAAAACAAAGCTTTAAAAAGGTACGAACCGTGCAATATATATGGTGGACTGTTGAAAACCATAAGAGCAAAGGCGCGTTCGCATAGCATTCCAACCTGCAGACATTTGGTAGATGGCTTATCAAAAAAGGAGGATTTTCCAATGAAATTCGGTTTCTTCGATGATCACAACAAGGAATATGTGATCACGACCCCGCAAACCCCCTATCCATGGATCAATTACCTTGGATCACAGGAATTCTTTACACTGATCTCCAACACATCCGGTGGATATAGCTTTTACCGGGATGCACGATTGAGGAGAATCACCCGCTATCGTTACAACAATGTTCCTATAGATGACGGCGGGCATTATTTCTACATTTATGACAATGGTGATACCTGGAACCCTGGGTGGAAACCGATGAAGAGGGACCTGGACAAGTATGAGTGCCGCCACGGGCTGGGCTATACCCGCATAACCGGCGAGCGCAATGGCATTGAAGCCAGCCAGCTGTCCTTTGTACCTGTGAATTACAATGGGGAAATCAACCAAATTACGATAAAGAACAATACCAACGCGGAAAAAGAGATTGGCCTGTTTTCCTTTGTCGAGTTCTGCCTGTGGAACGCCATGGATGACATGACTAATTTCCAGAGGAACTTCAGCACCGGCGAGGTAGAAATCGACGGTTCGGCCATCTATCACAAAACCGAATACAGGGAAAGAAGAAACCATTATTCATTCTATTGGGCAAACCAGCCCATAGACGGCTTCGATACCGATCGTGAATCCTTCCTCGGCCTGTATAATGGCTTTGATGCCCCCCAGACTGTCATGGCCGGCAAACCCTCCAACTCGGTTGCGAGCGGTTGGTCGCCCATTGCATCTCACTACTTTAAGGTGAACCTGAAGCCTGGCGAGCAGAAGAGCTACATCTTCATCCTGGGCTATGTGGAAAACCCGCAGGATGAAAAGTGGGAACGAAAAGGTGTGATCAACAAGGTTAAAGCCAAGGAAATGCAAAACCGGTTTTCCTGTGACAGAAATGTGGAAGATGCTTTTGTACAGCTGAAGGAATACTGGAACAACCTGTGCTCCAAATATGTTGTTCAAAGCCATGATGACAAGCTGAATCGCATGGTCAACATCTGGAATACCTATCAATGCATGGTCACTTTTAATATGTCCAGAAGTGCCTCTTACTTTGAATCGGGTATTGGCCGCGGAATGGGCTTCCGTGATTCAAACCAGGATCTGCTGGGTTTTGTACACCAAATTCCTGATCGTGCCCGGCAGAGGATTCTCGATATCGCCGCAACCCAGTTTGAGGACGGAAGCGCTTATCACCAGTATCAACCGTTAACCAAAAAGGGGAACGCCGATGTGGGTACGGGTTTCAATGATGATCCGCTGTGGCTGATTCTGGGTACATCACAATACGTCAAGGAAACCGGTGATTTCAGTATACTTGACGAAATGGTGCCCTATGACTGCAATGAAAAGAACACAGGCACCTTGTTCGAACACCTGTTTAAATCATTCTACCATGTTGTGAATAACCTCGGACCTCATGGTCTGCCGTTGATCGGAAGGGCAGACTGGAATGACTGCCTGAACCTGAACTGTTTCTCCACCCAGCCCGATGAGTCTTTCCAAACCTGCGGGCTGATTGACGGCAGGGTTGCAGAATCTGTATTCATTGCCGGCATGTTTGTGGGTATCGGACCTGAATTCGTTGAGCTATGCAAGCGCCGCGGATTATCCGACGAGGCCCTGGAAGCGCAAAAACACATCGATCAGATGATCGAAACGACGCTCATGTTCGGATTTGACGGTGAATGGTTCCTGCGCGCTTACGATCATTATGGCAATAAGATCGGCAGCCACGAATGCGAAGAAGGCCAGATTTTCATTGAACCTCAGGGCTTCTGCGTGATGGCTGGTATTGGTGTGAAGGAAGGTCTTGCCAAGAAGGCATTGGATTCTGTACGGGAAAGATTGGATACAAAACATGGAATTATCCTGCAGACTCCTGCATATAGCGCTTACGACCTGAACATGGGAGAGATTACCTCTTACCCACAGGGTTATAAGGAAAACGCGGGGATATTTTGCCATAATAACCCCTGGATTGCTATCGCGGAAACAGTTATCGGACGTGGGGACAGGGCCTTCGAGGTTTACTCCAGAATCGCTCCGGCCTATCGCGAAGAGATCAGCGATCTGCACAGAACCGAGCCCTATGTTTATTCACAGATGATCGCGGGCAGAGATGCAGTGCGCCATGGTGAAGCTAAAAACTCGTGGCTGACGGGTACCGCCGCATGGAATTATGTCTGCATCACACAGTATATTCTGGGTGTTCGTCCGGACTACAACGGCCTCGTTGTTGATCCGTGCATCCCGGCAAGCTGGGATGGGTTTAACGTGACCAGGATGTTCCGTGGAACCGAATACAACATCGTTGTGAAAAACCCTGCCCACGTCTGCAAAGGCGTTAAGAAGCTGGTGGTAGACGGCAAAGAAGTTGAAGGTTGTATCGTTCCCGCTTTCTCCGACGGCAACTGCCATGAAGTTGAAGTTGTTCTGGGATAAATAATCCTCCAAAATAATATATAATCTGGATCTTCTGTTCGCATCCCCCTCGATTCTCCATCTTCTGAGGGGGATGCGAATTTTTATGGTATTATAAGGGGCTTGTTTACTAATCCCGTAGAAAAATGTATAATGAAGCTAGGAGCACGAATGAAAATCGGTTGTAATTAACAAAAGACAAGTTGGTGGAGTTCATGGATGACAAAATCAAGACAATGAATCTGGAGGATGGTTACCCCAGCTCAGATGAAGCAATCCGGAGGATGACAAATGGCATCACCTCTTCCAAACAACAGGGTTACAGGGCTGTTCTGCTTATTCACGGGTATGGGTCGATGGGCCAGGGAGGAGCGATTCGAACCGCAGTGCGCAGCAAATTGAAAGATAGATCCATGTGTGGTCTGGTACGGGCGGTATGCCCTGGCGAAGAATGGTACATCAAGAAGCGGCAGATGCTGGATCTTTGCCCTTGTTTGAAGGATTACGAACGAGAAATCATTTTAAGCGACAGGGGTATAACGGTTGTTTTACTTAAATAGCCGCCCATTGCTGGGTTTTTCAGGGCAGAATGAGTTGGTTATTAACAGGTTTTACAGTATATACATAATGTTTTAAGTGTAAAATCTCTTTACAAAATATTGACCATATGCTAAAATGGAATTCGCTGCGGTAAGACTGGTGCGAAGGTTCCACACCGTAGCATGAAAATTGAAGATATGCCCTCATAGCTCAGTCGGTAGAGCGCATCCATGGTAAGGATGAGGTCATCGGTCCGATTCCGATTGAGGGCTCCACGATAGAAGTCCTTCAAATGCTTATTTGCAAAGCGTTTGGGGGATTTTTCATTGAATTGTTTTTGTTTGTTAATTCCCGTATTTTCACGAATAATACCGGAAATTTTCGTTTCTTAATGGCTACTTAATGGCTACTAACCTTTTTTAGTTTGCGCAGTTCACGAATACTGTCGGGCCTGCTGTTTGATCTTTTTGGAAGGGCCCCAGGTGTTTTTATGTCGGTATTCAGAACTTCAATTGATTCTTCTACAACATCATTTATAATGTGAACGTAAATATCATAAGTGGTCGATACTTTAGAATGTCCGAGTAGT
>CAYVFB010000136.1:0-6572 GCA_964450305.1 uncultured Ruminiclostridium sp. | reverse complement strand
TGAGATTGATTATTTCATTCGGTTCCATAAGCCTGAAAAAAAGCTTTATCTGGCTTATGACAGAACTGCTTTTTCAGCAAAGCAGGATTCATCAGTCAGAATTACATTTGATCATAATATCCGCAGCCGCTCCACGGAGTTGGATCTGGCAAAGGGGGATTATGGGGATTTGCTTCTGGAACCGAAAAGATGCCTGATGGAAATAAAAGTACCGGTGTCGTTGCCGGTTTGGCTGACTAAAATCCTTTCAGATCTGGAAATTTTCCCGGTGTCTTTCTCCAAATACGGAGCAGTATACCTGGGAAGCATCGCTGCCAAAAGTCAGAGCATGCGTTCCATATCCATAGCTTCAAATAAAAAAGAGGAGGGTAGATTATGTTTACAAACATACTCAACACAACAACAGGCAATTTAACCGCTGCAAGCGCCATCATCTGTATACTGGCAGCTTTGGTGCTGGGCCTGATGATAGCCTTCACCTATATGCGTTCAGGAACATATACCAAAAGCTTTATTATCAGTTTAGTCTTGCTCCCGTCACTGGTTCAGATTATCATTATGATGGTGAATGGCAATCTTGGAACCGGAGTCGCCGTTGTTGGTGCTTTCAGCCTTATTCGGTTCCGATCGGTGCCCGGAAGCTCGAAGGAGATCTGCTTCATTTTCTTTGCAATGGCGGCAGGACTTGCTACAGGCACGGGATATATTGGATACGGGGTTGCAATGACGATCATCATATGCCTTGCCTTCTATATTCTCTCGCATTCTTCTTTCGGTGAAAAAAGCAGAACCGATAAACAACTGACCGTCACTATTCCCGAAAGCCTGGATTATACTGAAATCTTCGACGACCTGTTTGCAAAATACACCTCCAGAGTAACTCAGGAGAGGGTTAAAACCACCAATCTCGGCAGTATGTATGAAATTAGATACAATATTACGTTAAGGGATATCGCCCTGGAAAAAGCCTTTATCGATGAGATTCGGTGCAGAAACGGAAATCTGCCTGTGATTTGTGGAAGGCAGCAGGAAATCAGGGATGAACTATAAATGAGGAGGGGAAAGTATGAGTTCGAAGTATCATTTGTCTTTAAAACATATAGGCTTAAGGCTTGTTTCAATTCTGTTATGCCTGTTCGTACTGACAGGGTGCAGAGCAAAAAGCGAAGAGAATAGCGGAGCCGACAGCACGGCAATACAAAATCAGGAATCGGTGTCTTTGGAAACGGGCAGTTCCGTACAAGCTGTTGTGAACGATACCGTAAGTTACGAAAAAGAGGATGAGTACACCGCCTGGCAGAATCAAAGCGCGGTTTCTATCACATTGAAAGGCTCTTCAGCGGACATAGAAGGAGCCGGAGCGGTTGTCAGCGATGCGCAGATTACAATTACTGCACCCGGGGTTTATGTTATCAGCGGAAAAATGGATGACGGACAAATCATTGTCGATTCAAAGCAGAAGGGAACCGTCCGGCTGATATTGAACGGCGTCGAAGTACAGTGCACGGACAATGCACCTGTTTATATTAAAAATGCCGATAAAACAATTATTTCCCTCGAAGCTGGAACCGAAAATATTATCAGGGACGGAGAAAATTATATTTTCCCCGACAGTGAGGCCGATGGACCCAATGCTGCTATCTTCAGCGAGGACGACTTGACGATCAACGGAACAGGCAGCCTGAAGGTATATGGGAACTACAACAATGGAATAAATGTAAAGGATGATTTGAAAGTCATCAGTGGAACCATTGATATCCAGGCCGTGGATGACGGGTTGATTGGGCGGGACTTAACCGCAGTAAGGGATGGTTCCCTGACCATTGAAGCCGGAGGAGATGCCATGAAGGCCACTAACGATGAGGGCACTGATAAGGGCTTTGTTCTTATCGAGGGAGGGATATTTCACCTGACAGCAGGCAATGACGGGATACAGGCTGAAACATCAGTGGTTATCAAAGCTGGAGAATTCACCATTACCACCGGTGGAGGAAGCGTCAACGGCAGATCGGTTTCGAGGGAAGGGTTCAACCCCTGGGCACGGGGAGCGAAGCAGGCCGAATCCACAAACAATGCGACTGAAGAAACCGAATCGGATAGTGCAAAGGGAATCAAATCGGCTTCCGCAATACAAATTTCAGGGGGCAGCCTGAATATTGATGCGTCGGATGATACCATTCACAGTAACGGCATTATCCGGATTAAGGGCGGAAGCATATCTGCAGCTTCGGGTGATGATGGAATCCATGCCGATACGTCCATTGTGATTGAAAATGGCGATATTACAATCACCAAAAGCTATGAAGGGATCGAAAGCGCGGAAATAGTGATTCAGGATGGAAACATTCTTGTTCATGCACAAGATGACGGATTGAATGCCGCAGGCGGCAACGACGGTTCATCCCTGGGAGGGCGTCCCGGGCAGAACAGCTTTAACTCGTCCGTGGCAGCAAAGATCAGTTTGGACGGTGGGACTCTCGTAGTATATGCTGACGGGGATGGTCTGGACTCGAATGGTTCAATATCCATGTCGGATGGAACCATCCTGGTTCACGGACCGACAAACGGCGGCAATGGATCGCTGGATTACGGCGGGTCCTTCAATATCAGCGGCGGGCTGCTGATTGCGGCAGGAAGCTCCGGAATGGCGCAGGCCCCCAGCGAAACCTCACAGCAGTATTCCGTGCTGATGACATATGATTCGGCACAGAAGGCGGGAACGATTGTTCATGTTGAGGACAGTAAGGGGAAAGAGGTTGTTACCTTTGCACCCGAAAAAGCTTATCAAACCATCCTGATCTCGTCACCTTCCCTGAAAAAGGATGGGACATATACCTTGTTTTCCGGAGGCACTGCACAAGGCACGCTAAACGGAGGGCTATATACCGGAACACAATATCAGGGCGGAGTGAAGGTGAACAGTTTTACAACAGCGAATTCGGTAACATGGTTGAATGAGGATGGAGTCACGCAGGGGGGACGTGGCTTCAACCGCGGTGGGGGGATGATGCCGGGGGGCACCGGCGGAGGCAAGCCTGGCAGGGGCTCGGGAAAAACACGCGAAGACATGCCCCAGCCAGGACTGACGCCGGGAGAACAACCCGGAACAGCCCCGGACGGACAGAATGGCACAACACCGCCGGAACCGCCCGACGGTATGTCTCAGCAAATGCCGGAAACCACAACAGGTAATTATCCTCAGGTGTAGCCATTCATTAATGCAGGAGTAAATGCCCCGGCAGTGGTAAGCTCATCTTATTCACACCCCAAGTGATTTATTTTATATTTATTTTATCATATTTCCACCAGAGTATCATCCTATCTACATCCGCACACGATGTGCGGTCTTTCACTGCATTACACATAACGTTCCGATTTTACGACGCCGACGAACCGGCAGACCGTGTGATTTATATTTTAACATAAGTTGTTCATACGGTCTGTATTAGTCGGGTGCCTTTTTTGAGCCTCTGCTATCATTTGGGGAAATATCTATTCCGATAACACTTTTTGCCTTTACAGCTTTTCTACAATCGTACATTTGAGTTTTTAGTTATAGATAACTTATTTTTATACATAGTCATCATTTCTTCAAATTGCTTTCTATTATTTTCAAAATCTTTTGTCCATTTGAACATCATCTTTAACATATGCAAATTGGACTTATAATCGCAATGTTCAATATGTAGTTGCTGTTTAATAAATCGAATTATAATTCGGCATTTTCTTAGCCAAAGTGGAGTATCGAGAAAAACTATTTTGTCTGATAAATCAAGCAAACAATGGTATGATTGACGATATACACCCTCGATAATCCAATCACCAAGTGCATCAATTCGCATTATTTCTTGCACTTGCTCCTCTGGTGTACGTTTATATCGTCCATTTTCAGTATTGACATGAACAATACAATCCGCTTCATAATGTGGTATGCTAAATTCTTTTGATAACTTTTTTGCAAGGGTAGTTTTTCCACTTGCTACAATGCCAGTGATATATATTTTCAATCAACCATTCCCTTTGTATAACCATTCAGATTAATAAAATAATCTATTTACCTCAAAACGTATATATAAATTTTCTTCAAAGCATTACTTTTCTTTTCCGCCACACGATGTGGCGGTCTCCGCTTTCGATGGCGTATAACGTCTTGCATGCCCGACGCCGCTGAACCGGATCCGCAGAGCCCTTCTTCCTGGCGGCGCTTGTCGCCGGTGAAGCGGTGTGGTGCGCACGCTCCAGAGCCTTTCCCGCCGCACCCTCGTGGGCATGCGTTGTTAGTTGATGTGCACTGTCCCCTTGCTCAGAAAGCCACACGGATGTGGTTCCTAAAATACCTATCAGTCACCATACCTATATAAACACAAATTATATAACTACATGCTTTATTTACTTTTCTGCTAATCTCTTAATACTTTATCTCTGCACATATTTACTTGCTCAATCATATGTCCAATATTACCTTCACCTGCATATAAAGATATATCAAAATAATTCTCATTAATATCCGACCAATATAGAACATTTTCTT
Organism: uncultured Ruminiclostridium sp.; assembly: GCA_964450305.1. Lineage (GTDB taxonomy): Bacteria > Bacillota > Clostridia > DSM-8532 > DSM-8532 > JAAYJG01. Next base: position 2,041 of record CAYVFB010000136.1, on the reverse strand, counting down.
GACCAGATACTATTAGATGATGTTTCAATCTTCCAACATAAACTTCAACGAAACAGTTTTGATAATAGTATGTAAAATCCATAAGGTGATGTAAGGTAATATCGTCCTTTGTAATGCTGGTTTCTTCTAATAACTCTCTATATGCACTCTCAAGACCATTTTCTCCACTTTCAATTTTGCCACCTACCAGATTACTTAACCCCAAGTACGGATTTTTTAATCGTTTGCACATTAAAATTCGGTCTACATTTGTGTTATAAACAACTATTACATTATACCCTTGCATTACATCCTCCAAAACTCTTTCTTTTTAGATTCGCGCCTGGATGGCGCGTTACTCAGTGCATGTCAACTAACGTTGGCATTTGCGACGCCCGCCCGCTTACAGGAAGCCGCTTATGCCCGGGACCCTTTGGGTGGGCTAATGCGGCGACCGACTCGGTTAGCAGGCGGGTGTGGCAGGAATGACCTCATGCCCAGCTCACAGAGCCTTACTACATGCTTGCCCTTTATGCAAATGCGTTGTTATGTGCTGCCCCATGACCCGCAAAGCCAGAGCCACAAGGATGTGGCGCCTTAATCAATTGCTTGATAGACTCACGATGTTAACATTACACAATAACAAATATTACGAACTATATTGTATGCTCACTTTTTGTATTTTCAACTCGATTTTAAAAGAGGAGGTATTGTTTCTTTTATATGTTCCTTTTTATACAGATTTCCCGTATTTTATATATTTGCTCCTCTATTTCGTCTTTTGCTTGATCATTTATATGTTCCAATGACATAATTGGTACACCTGCACCTATTTTATCATTATGTCGTCCGTATTCAACCGTTATAATGTCAGGTCTGCAATATTCAAGTATAAATTCTAAAGCGTGATATCCGGCATTGTTAATTTTTGTATGGCACATGACAGAATCTTGTGTTGCAACCCATCCGTTGATATGTATCTCCACAGTTTTATCAAGTGGCAGTCGCTTTAAATAATCAAAAAACGAAACACCTAACCATCTTGAAGCACAATAGGCGTGACTAATATCAAGTAAAAACTCACAACCGCTTTCATTTAATAATTGTGTAATAGTTTCAGGTTTTAGTAAATCACCCCACTGAATATTATCGCAGTTTTCAAGTGAAACAAATTCTACATTCGCATATTTTTCTTTTATGAATCTTGCATTTTTTATTATCATATCAAATGTTTTATTAAAAGGTATATCAGCTGACAATCTTGAAAGAGCTGGGTGAAAAGATAAGCCAGGTGTTTTAGTCATACTGATAAGCCTTTTTGTAATGTCCTCGTTAAATTCCTCTTGCAAATAAAATGATGATAAATCATGCGGTGCCGGATATAATCCATGTAGCAAAATAGGTCGCTTTTCCGTTACCCTATTACAAAAATTGTTGAATGCATTTATATCTTCCATGATTCCCATCTGAAAACCAAGTCCGGGATATTTAAAATAATCAATATCAATTCTATTTTCATCTAAAAGTTGCTCGGTTTCCTGATAATAATTACATGCAATTTTCATCTCTTTATCCTCTCGTCACATAATATAGATAATCACCAGTGTACAATACCTAATTATAGTGAAATAACTACTTATTAAATCTCCAGAGTCTTTCCCAGCCGTAGGAAGCGGCGGAGATAACTCCCCATGGGGTTGCATATATCGTTTTGCATTTGCGACGCCCGTCCGCTTACAGGAAGCCGCTTATGCCCGGCACCCTTTGGGTGGGCTAATGCGGCGACCGACTCGGTTAGCGGACGGGTGTGGGCAGGAACGACCTCATGCCCTGCTCACAGAGCCTTTCTACATGTTTACCCTTTATGCAAATGCGTTGTTATGTGTAGCTCCCTGCCCCGCGAAGCCAGATTCAGCCACGGATGGCTGAACCTCAAGCAAAAAGCTTATCTTCCATAATGTACAAAGATTGCACGATATCTCAAATTAAGATTATGTATTTTGTTTAGTTACAATTTTCTCGCTTTGAAAATAATTGATTGTGGGAATTGCTTTGCTTTACA
>CAYVFB010000135.1:0-6691 GCA_964450305.1 uncultured Ruminiclostridium sp. | reverse complement strand
GTCGCGCCCCGCGTGGGCGCGTCTTTTGCTCTCGCGTTGCGGTCAGGCTTATCATTTTTGGATAAGTTGGATGATCTCTCTGTAAGAGAGCTCTATTTTACCTTCCCAGGTGATACAAATCCCGTCTGTGGAGACCTTTTTGAAAAACTCCTTGTCGGAAAGCATGATAAATCTGACTGTGTGAAGCCGGGAGCCCATATTCAGAATTATATTGCTGCCGTTATCGAGTATGATCTCAAGACGGTAATCCTCCAATGGTGCTACACCTTTTATCCGACTCATGCATTAGCCTCCGAAAATAAGAATAACAAACACCTTTTCAGTGTAGGACCGAATCTTCTGTTTTCCTATCACCCGAAGGGTGATTTTTCTCAATAGGGTATTCGATCCGAACCCACATCGTTTATATAACGGAATAAAAATGATTTTATGCAGCTTGTTGAAAATTGACTCATTTAATGTTAAGATATTTATGCAAAAAATCTACATAATTTGCTGGTATTGTCGATACCTGCGGGAGATATGCGATGTACAAACAGAATAAAACAAGGACTCTATATTTTCCCGAGCGGATCAAGGACGCTGTCAACGATATCCTGAACTATCCCCTCACAATCGTGGAAGCGCCCATGGGTTATGGAAAGACTACTGCAGTCAGAGAGACCTTAAGGGATGTCAATGCAAACATATTATGGCTAAAGGTTCATAATGGTTCAACTTATTATTTCTGGAACGGATTTTGCAATTTACTGTCTGAAATTGATGATAGACTTGCCGGTACCCTTGCAGCGCTTGGTTTTCCAAATGATCAGGTTTCTTTTCAGGAAACCCTGAAGCTTATTGCGGATGTCGATTTGCCCGAAAAAACCGTGCTTGTGATTGATGATTACCATTTGCTGAACAATACGGATGCAGGCTCTTTCATTGAGTTTCTGGCAGTGAATGAAATCGATCATCTGCAAATCGTCCTGGTGACACGTTTTATTGAGCTTCGAAGCATGGAAGAGCTTTCCCTTAAGGGCTATTTGCACTATATCACAAAAGAAACCCTTGAGCTGAAGCCGGATGAAATCATAAAATATTACAAGCTGTGCGGAAACCGTATTGAGGCTGCCGAGGCAGATATGCTTTATGCCGTAACGGAAGGCTGGATAAGCGCTTTATACCTGATAATGCTCAATTATCAGGAAACGGGCAGCCTGGTAACGACGCATAATATTTATAAACTGATTGAGAATGCAATATACAGGAATTTTTCAGAAACAATACAGGAATTTCTTTTATATATCAGTATCTATGACAGCTTTACCGAGGCCCAGGCCATACATATGTGGGGCAATGAAAATGCAAGAGAGTATCTGGATACGATTACGGGAATGAATGCCTTTGTCAATTATGACTTCAGAACCAGGACATATCAAATTCATAATATCTTTACCAATTTTCTGCGCGGGATCATGGATGAGAAGGATTCTAATTTAAATAAAAGGCTATCTGAAAAGGCGGGAGTTTGGTACCTGGAAACAGGGGATTATCTTACTGCAATGCATCATTTTCATGTAGCCGGAGATTTTGAAAAGCTGCTTTTGGTGATGGAGCTTGATAAAACAAACAGCATCACCAATGAACAGCAAAAAAAACTGTTGATTCAATATTTTGAGGACTGTCCCCAAGAATGCAAGCAACGCCATCCGATAGCAGTACTCGCTTATTCGATGACTTTGATGACATTCAATGAAATGGAGCGGTTTGAAAAGGTAGCTTCAGAGTTCCTGACTCTGTTGGAGAGCAGCAAGCTCGATCCTCTACAAATCCAACGTCTGATGGGAGAATTTGAGTTATTATTAAGCTTTACAAAATATAACGACATAACAGAAATGTCCAAACACCATAAAAAGGCATGGAACCTCCTGAAAGAACCATCTACATTTATGGATACAAAGGGGAGCTGGACCTTTGGCTCGCCCTCCGTACTGTACATATTTCACAGAGAAAGCGGAACCTTGAAAAATAAAGTAAAAGAAATGCAAGAGGTGATTTCCTGTTACGGCCAATTGACAAATGGTCATGGAATGGGCGGCGGGCATGTCATGGCTGCGGAATGGTATTTTCATCAGGCTGACTTTGAAAATGCCGAGATAGCAGTGCATAAGGCACTTTGCGCGACCGGGAAAGGACCGGAACCAAGTGTTATTATCTGTGCGCTGTTTGTGCAGCTTCGTTTATATATGATGCAGGGTAACTTCACAGGTATACTCGAAATGCTTGAGAAGATGCGTGAAAGCATTCAGCATAAAAAGAATTATGTTGTAATGCATATGATCGATTTGTGTATCGGTTTTGTATATTCTTCCCTGAAGCAGAAGGATAAAATTCCCATATGGCTGAATGAGGGTGATTTTGACTCCAGCGGTATCTACTTTCAGGCCAGGGCGTTCGCCAATATCATTTATGCGAGATCACTTCTTATCAATGGTGAAAACCTGAAGCTTTTGGGAATCGCCGACCAGCTGGCAGGCATTGCATCCATTTTTCCTAATCTATTGGCAAACATCTATACAGAAATTTTCAGAGCGGCAGCCAGCGAACAGATCTATCGGAGGAAAGAAGCTGTGGCTGCATTGAAACAGGCGCTTGACATAGCTATGCCGGACAGGATATATATGCCATTCGTTGAAAACAGCGATTATATTCAACCATTGCTCAAGGAGTTGTACTATCAGGGAACATACCGTGAGGATATTGAAAGAATTTTGATGCTGTCAAAGCAATATCAAAAAGCAGCAGAGCAGATCATAAAAGAGTATTTTAGTGAAGACAAACCAAAACTAACCGCCAGGGAAGAGGAGATAGCACGCCTTGCAGCGGAAGGGTTTTCGAATAAAGGAATCGGAGAGAAGCTGTTCATTTCACAAAACACGGTAAAAACCCAGCTCAAAAGCATTTTTGATAAGCTTGGAATCAACTCGCGGTCTTTATTAAAGCAATACTCCGAATAAAAAGGGCGAAAACCATAAAGGAAAATCAGTAGAAAAAATAAATTTACACCCAACGTACGTGAAATTATGATAATATATCACGAGAAGCATGAATACTATCACCCATCGGGTGATATCGAAAAGAAATGTATTCATTTATGATTTTTATTGGGATGTTTTTACAACTATCCAACAACACCAGGAATCAGCCAAATACCAAGAACGAGAAAGGAAGAGAAAAATGCGTAAAACAGGATTAATTGCATGCTTGCTCATACTGCTTTTGCTTGCAGGCTGCGGTGCTAAGAACAAAGCCAATAAAAACAATGACGACATTAGTACTCAAACAGAGGAAACCCTTGATAATTCTGACTTAACCGAGGATGAAATTGTAGTAGATGAAATATCTCAGGAACAGGCCATGGATATCGCCTACCAGTTCGCCATCGGTGAAATTCCAAATCCCGAGGAGATAAAGATTGCGACTAACTTTGAAGAGGACACTGAGATTGAGGGGGATGTGTGCTACACCTTCAGAGTCTCGGAGGAAACAGACGAGCAATCGATAACCATAGGCTTTTATGCGGTTGGTTATTTTAGTCGATACGTATACCAGATGGATTATGCTACAGGTGATTACGTTATCATTGGGGAAGTTGATTCGAATGGGATTCTCATTGATAAGAGATTCAACGCAAATGACGAAGAACCAGCCTTGGATGCACTATTAGCGACAGTGCAGCAAAGCAGTGATTCATGGGAGGAAATAACTAAGACCATTTATAACAAATCCGTTGCCCCTAAGTCAGATGCAGTAGGTTAATAACGTATAGTTCATTTTTCATAAAAAACACTTCATCTCCATTTTTACGGTGGAGATGAAGTGTTCTTTGCTTTAAATGCATATAATGCTTTTACATAGTCAATTGAAAATATGTAATTTTATGATTTTGAGGCTTCGCGCTTCTTATTCATCAAAACAAACATCACAACACCGGCTACAAGCAATACTCCAAGAACTATCAGAATGAGTCCTGCATTTCCAGCCCCACCCTTGTTTGCACCTGGGACAGCTTTCATCATGGAATCAGTCAGTTCATAAATAGGGTCAGCCGCTTCAGAATCAATATACCGATAAACGCTGCGCAGATCATTGGTGATTAGAAAAGTATTGATAAGTTTACCGGAGTCTGCAGATACAGCGTTTATATAAAAGGAGCCGTCTCCTTCCAGCTCGGAAGTCTCCAGCCGATAATCTCCATTCTTTTGATTCAATCCGGTTATTTTACTATCAAGACCCTTAAGGAGTTCTTCCGCCAGCTCAGGTGTAACCTCGAAACCCTGCTCCAGCCAATTATAGGTTCCTTCAACCGGAACGGGGAAGATACCGGTTTGTGTGACTTTAACCAGACTTCCGTCAAGAATGAACTGCAATGAAACCAACCCGTTTTCCGTATTCTCCTCCCACGCGCCGGTTCCGTCCTTATTTACGCTAAAGGTGCCTGAAACGCGAAAGTCTGTGGTCGAATCTTCTGACTCGCTGCCTTGCATGACAGATAATTCGAAAAGAACTCCCCCGTTATCCAGAGGCAGTATCTGCAACCGTCCGCTGTTGTACTGGTCTGAACCTTCCTGATTCAATATACCGCTTACCGAAGTCCAATCGGCTTGTGTTGCTGCCTGTGCAGGTAAGCAGCCTGACTGGCACAGTAACGAGACCATGAGGATGGTGACAAGCGCCCCTATCATCCTTCTGTTATTTCCAAACCAAGCGTGGAACCATTTGTTCATAATCATACCTCCCTGGTAAATGAATTAAACCAATCATTGCGTTTTGTGATTATTTCACGGCTCTAAAAATGTGCATGACCTTCCATGCTGTTTTGATAGTATATCATCAAAGATACTGATACTATCACCCACCGGGTGATATCGAAGCGAATTAAACTCATTTATAATTACATTTAGTGACGCTTTTTTAGAACCATCTACCCAAACCACATGAAAAGCTATATATGAGAACGAGAAAGGAAGAGAAAAAAATGCGGAGAACAGGAATCATTGTATGTTTGATCCTAATGCTTCTGATAACAGGCTGCGGCGGCAAGGACAAAGCAGATAATCGAAATGAGGATGTGATAAACCAAACAGAGGAAAACACCGATAGCACTGACTTGATCAGTGAGGAGAATATGGATGACGGTAAATTCATCAGTGAGGAAGGGAATGCTTTGGATGAAACTGCTCAGGAAAGCGGACAATCTCTGGAGGAGCTTGTGGCGGCGGTGCAGCAAAGCAGTCAGATCATCTTTGAGTTGGCCCAGGAGCCTGCCACTCAATTTGCTTTACCTGATGAAGAGATGGAATCTATGAAGAGTTACTTTAGTACGGAAACCCTGAGCCCTATCGATTACCCGTTTTACTTTATCCCGGAGTATAAGGTTATCTGTGATGCGGGTGTTACATTCTTCATCATGAAGGATCCCACTGCTTCCGATTTTAACTTGTATGTCCTTCAGTTCCTTGGCAGCGATACTCTTTATTCAGCCGATCAGTTCATCTATGATTCATTCCCTCATCTGCTTTCCTTCACGACGGATGAAAGCATGGCCAATATGCATGTTTTTGCAAACGGAGACAATATTCAATCTGCCATTGGTGCTGCTGTGAGTAGCACCAGCATTTATACTGCAGCACTTGAGTACTTTGAAAGCCGTGGATATGCGCTTGCATCCATGATGGAGGAAGATATCTTCCGGGTGGATGATTATAGCGTTCTGGATATGTCATCGGTGAATCCAAATTTGGTAGCTGTCTTGGTTGAATACAGGGTGAAGACCACTTCTGACAGAAGTGATGATACCTGGGTAACAGGGAACCATTTCGTTTGTCCTGCGTGGTGTTACCAGAATGATTCAGAGGTCAGGGCATATATACTGGGTTATTCCCCGTATCAGGATGAATCCGCTGATAAACTCGCAGAAATGGCTGAAGAAATGTATAGCTATTCTCTTGCAGCGAAGTAAACGTGATAGGAAGATACTAAAACAAAAAATCATCTCCATCTTTTTGGGTGGGGATGTTTTTTTGTTTTGTGACACATGAGTAATTACAGAAAAACCATGGAATACCTTCCATCCTCCCAATATATAGTATGATATTTTTATGCAGTTCTCCCAGGGGGAATGATGCAGTAAACCTGTCATTCATCGTTTTAACGGTAGCCATGATGGCGGAATGGAGTTTCAATGGGCAAGCTGATGCTGATAGATGGAAACAGTATTTTAAACCGTGCTTTCTACGGTCTTTCGGGGAGCTCAACGCTAACGACCTCAAAGGGCCTGCATACCAATGCAGTGTTTGCGTTTATCAACATCCTGAACAAGCACCTGGAGGAGCTGGCACCTGAATATATCGCAGTGGCTTTTGACATGAAAGCGAAAACCTTCCGGCATCTCATGTTTGATGGCTATAAAGCGCAGCGCAAGGGTATGCCCGAGGAGCTCGCGATGCAGCTTCCTCTCATGAAAGAGGTTCTTGCGGCCATGAATATCGCCGTCATCGAGAGAGAAGGCTATGAAGGGGATGATATCATCGGAAGCCTGTCCCTGCAAGGAGAAAAGGAAAATCTTGACGTGGTTATTTTAACCGGAGATCGTGATTCCTTCCAGCTTATCAGCGATAAAACAACGGTTTTGCTGCCATCCACCAAA
>CAYVFB010000134.1:0-6741 GCA_964450305.1 uncultured Ruminiclostridium sp. | reverse complement strand
ACATCGATGACCTAAGGCTCTTTTATGAAAACGATATGCGGTTTTTAAAACAGTTTTAAGCTGAAAGTCAGATAGGAGTGATAGAAATGAAAGCACCAATAACATGGTTAAAGGACTTTGTAGATATTCATGTGGACGTAAAGGCTTATGCTCACGCTCTAACCCTTTCGGGAAGCAAAGTAGAAGGCATTGAAGATCTGGGTGAATCCATTGACAAAGTGGTTGTGGGTAAGATTTTGTCTATGGAACAGCATCCGAATGCCGATAAATTAAAAATTACGCAGGTTGATGTAGGCACCGAGGTTCTTCAGGTGGTTACAGGGGCCCCCAATGTTCAGACAGGGGACATCATCCCTTTAGCGTTGCCAGGCGCAAGGCTTCCAGGAGGAACCATCAAGCCATCAAAGCTTCGGGGGGTTGAATCCTTCGGCATGATGTGCTCCATCGAGGAACTGAACCTGACAAAGGATTATCTGCCGGACGCGCCGGATGATGGGGTGTACGTGTTCCGCAGCAACCCTGGTTTAGGCAGGGATGTGAAAGAGGTTTTAGGCCTGGAACCTGTGGTAGATTTTGAAATCACCTCAAACCGGCCTGATTGCTTCAGCATCATCGGTTTGGCCCGCGAATCCGCAGTTACACTGAAGGAAGCCTTCAAAGGCCCGACAATCACCGTCAGGGAAGAGGGCGCAGGAAAGGCTTCAGACTTTGTTTCAGTAGCTATCACTAACCCGGAGCTGTGCAGTCGTTATGCAGCGCGCGTGGTAACGGACGTAAAAATAGGGCCCTCTCCGGTTTGGATGCAAAGTCGTCTTGCTGCCGCCGGTATGCGCCCCATTAACAATATTGTGGACATTACCAACTATGTCATGCTGGAAATGGGTCAGCCCATGCACGCCTTTGATCTGAAATATGTTCAGGGCGGGAAGATCATTGTTCGCACCGCCCGTGAGAATGAGAACATCACCACGCTGGATGGTCAGGAACGCAAACTGAACCCGTCAATGCTGGTGATATCGGATGAAAACCGTAGTGTTGCCATTGCCGGTGTGATGGGTGGCGAAAACTCCGAGGTTACGGAACAAACCAATGTTCTGCTGCTGGAATCCGCCAACTTTAACGGAACCTCAGTCCGTTTGACCGCTAAGAAGGTTGGTATCCGAAGTGAAGCCTCCAGCCGCTTTGAGAAAGGGCTGGATATTGAAAATGTCATTCCGGCCATCAACAGGGCAGCCCAGCTGATAGAAGAATTAGGGGCCGGTAAGGTGGTTCCCGGGATTGTGGATTGCAATCCGGTTAAGGCTGAAACCACAACACTGCCATTAAATGTTGATTATATTAATCAACTGCTGGGTACCAAAATTGATGGAAGCTGGATGCTGGACCTGCTAGAGAAACTGGAATTTGAAGTGGATCGTCAGGCCATGGTGGTGATCGCGCCATCCTTCCGCCCGGACATCCAGTGCGAAGCAGATTTGGCTGAAGAGGTTGCCCGTTTCTATGACTATAACAATATTCAGGCCACACTGCTCCAAGGCAGGGCTTCCACACAGGGAAGGAAGACCTATGTTCAAAAGATGAGCGAATTCATTCAGCAGCAAATGCTGTCCAGTGGTTTGTATGAAACCTACACCTACTCCTTCACAAGCCCCAAGGTGTTTGATAAGCTGAACCTGCCGGTGGATCATGAACTTAGGAATACAGTGGTCATCTCGAACCCTCTTGGGGAAGACTTCAGTATCATGCGCACAACCACCATTCCTGAGATGCTCGGGGTGATTCGAACCAATTACAGCCGCAAGGTTGAGCAGGGCAGGTTCTTTGAAATGTCCTATGTCTACAAGCCTGTAAAAGGGGAATTATTGCCCGAAGAGATCAGCACACTGACCATCGGTCTGTATGGCGATGCCGATTTCTATCTGCTAAAGGGAATTGTGGAGCAAATGCTGGCCCAGCTGAATATTCACAGCTTTGATTTTTCGCCGGTAACCGATCATCCTGCATTCCATCCGGGAAAAACCGCGAAGCTGGCCATTAATGGGGTCTTGGTTGGGTATCTGGGTGAGATTCACCCTGAGGTAGCTGAGAATTTTGAGTGCCCGGCCCAAACCTATATTGCGGTTTTGGATGTGAAGTCTTTAATTGATAACGCGGATATGATCAGGCAATACAAGCATTTGCCCAGATACCCGGCTGTCAGCAGAGATATCGCGATGCTTATCAGGGACGAGGTTCTGGTCAAAGAAATCGAAGCGGTTATCCGGAAACAGGGTGGCAAGCTTATCGAAGAAGTCCGCCTGTTCGATGTTTATCGGGGAGATCAAGTGCCAGAGGGGATGAAGAGCGTGGCTTACAACATCACCTTCCGTGCACCGGACAGAACCCTGGTGGACGACGATGTGAACAAGGCTATGGAAAAGATTCTTAGCGGGTTGAAATCCAATCTGGATGCGAACTTGCGTGAATAAGTACAAGTAAAATGGTCGACTGATAACAAAAACTCCCGTTGGTAAGACGGGAGTTTTTGTATGTGCAGATTAAATTGCATGTTCAGTAATGATAAGCTATGATGGTAAATATGACCAATACGAATTTCCTTTAATGTTTTTTCAAATTCTATGGAACTGAAGCTTTCCCTGAACGTCTTATATGAATAAATACGCACTGTAAGGCCATGGATGCAAACCATGAAAGGATAGAAACGATGATGAAGGTAAAATATGTACATTTCTTAACTCTTTTCCTTGCTTTTACTCTGGTTTCATGTGCTTTACCCGTGCTTGAAAACGGTCGGGAGGATACTGCGGCTATCGAAGAAAGTAAACCTGAATCTCAGATCAATCTTGAAACAGAGTCTGAGCTTAATGGCGAAACTGAACATGATAATCAGGTACAACAAGAAGATATACCCAAACATGATAATGAGTTACAACACGAAGATGCACCTGAACTGGATAACCCGCTTCAGGCAGAAGAGCCTGAACACGAGAATGCACCTGGCAGCTCTTACGAGGGATTATTGTTTCCCTACCTCATTGGAGATGGATGGGGATATATCGACAGCGAGGGCAATACTGTGATAGAAGGGAATTACTGGGGCCTGGGAGAGTTTCAGGGAGATTACGTAGTGGCTCCGGTTGGCATGAGAACCGTCACCTTGCTCGATAGGACGGGAAAAAGAGTTTTGGCGGAACTGGAAGATAAAATGGAGCAGGTTAAATATATTGAAATTATAAATGATACCGCACTGGTAAATTTAAATACAATCGTTGGACTTCCCGGGGGAGAGGTGCTTTACGACTACAATGATGCCATAAAATTCATTCCCTGGCATAAGGAAGGCTTTTATAAAATCCGTAAAGATGGATTGTCCGGCTATATGAATATCTATGGAGAAGTCATTGTTGATCTGATGTATAAATTGGTGGGTGAGTTCAGAAATGGTGTTGCCTTAGTGGAAACAACAGAAGGGAAAATCAGGATGATTGATACCGATGGAAAAACAGTAATGGACGATTTCATCCTGGATCTTGATGAATATGAATATTATATTGAGGAAGCCAAGGGGGACTATATTTTTGTTTGTGACACAGACACTTCATACAAAGGGATTTATCAGGTGGGCGTAGGGATGATCCTTCTTCCTGAATACGTCAATTTAGAGGTGATGCCCAATGGCCAGATTGTGGCGGCAAACAAGCAATACAAATACTCTCTTTTTTCACCAGATTGTAAGGAATTGACAGGTGGCTATGATAACATCACTGAATGTGGTAAAGGATGGTATATTGCCATCGATCAATCCCAAAAAGTGAAGCTGGTGAATCAATATGGAGAAGAGATCTATGAGTTTAGAGGGTTTCGCTTTCCAAACAATGTTTATTGGGATGGGGGAAACACCTTCTTTTATCAACCCGGCGATAAAACGATTATCGTGATTGATTCCACCGGAAAGGAACTGACGAGTATAACTTCACCCTATAATTCAGAAGGCCCGGCAAATTACAAATTTATCAATGGACTCATTCAAATGACTGATTCTGAACCGGTTAATGCTCCTACAGGAGATTTTACCCTGCGAGCACATTGTGACTACTTCAGATACAATGGTGAAAAGGTTGATTTTTGCAAAGAAGATAAGAATGTATCGAATTAAACCATACAGTTCAATGGGGGGATAATCTATGCAGGAATGAAGAGTTACCTTCAAAGCGACCAAAACTACCAAGCTTTTCACCGAATATATACACTTTTCACTCAACGCGCACAATCGGGGTTGAGAAATCCTGGTTGCCGTAACGTTCGGCTGGGTTTGGAAACCCAAGCACATAGGTATCGGTGGCTTTAATATCATATTCAAACATTTCTCTGGATAAGCCGGTTAACTGGTTGCGATACTCCGAAACCTTTGTGATCAGGGGCAGCGTACCTGTTCGGTCTATTTTTTGAAGCAGTTCCTGCCCCTTGCCGTTAAAGCCTAAAATCCGCAAATAACCACAGCTTTCATCGTCCACAAAAGCCTGCAGGCTGGCCTTCGTAATGCCCCACAACAAGTTTGCAGATATTCTGCGTATTCTTGATGACGGGTATCGGACGGTTGTCACCATTTTCACAAGCTGATCCAGGGTACCGGCCTTCATCGCACAGGATAACAGCCGGTTTTCAAGGCCTTCCTTCACATCCGGAACCTGCTTCAAGGCTTGGGGATCCATCATTCGAATCTTATACAGAATCATCTGCGCAAAGGTCTCTGGAAAGACCGGTGCTCTGCCTTTCTCAACACATTGCTTCAGCAGCTCAAGAGAGACTTCAGGAATATTGGCAGATATGACAGGGTCGGTCAGAGAACCGTTGTTTTGCAGGAATGCGCGTATGGATGTAGCACTGGAAAATGACGAGGTAATTTCAGCTTCCTGATAGGCCGAACCCTGCCGCTTGATGGTGGTCGGCTGAATACCGCTGCGCAGGCCTTTCAGCGCCTTCAGATATTCTATTGCCAGAATGTTGTTGGACTGGGACATGATATTATCCGGAAGGCCGCGCAGATAACCGGTCAAAGCTTTTTCTCGGGCAACTGCAAAGGAATGCCCTTCGCCCAGGTAATTTTTTAGCAGCTCACGGTATGCCGCAGGCTCATCATACAACGCAGAAGCTATTCTCCACAGAGAGCCCAGCTCACCCTGTTCACTGCCAAAGCTTAAGCAGTCAACAACACCGGTATGGTGCAGGGTACGAACAGAACCATAGGCAAAAAGCTCGGCGGAGGAACAGGAAAAAACAACCGGTAACTCCAGAACCAAATCTACACCGGACAACAATGCCATTTTAGCACGTACCCATTTGTCGGCCACCGCAGGTTCACCACGCTGTACGAAATGACCACTCATGACGCAGATGACATGGGTAGCGTCAGTTTTTTCAACTGAAGCCCGAATATGGAAGGCGTGCCCAGAATGCAGCGGATTGTATTCGGATACGATACCGAGAACCTTCATAATAACCCTTCATATTTCCATGAATGTATCTTTGTCTGGTTATAATTATAATCATCTGAAGCAAGAATAACAAGGGAGTGATGAACAGAGTGGTTGAAATAATCCGAAACGGGCTGGTTGAAAGTATTCATGACGGCAATGTGGCGGTTGTTCAGCAAAACGGCGCATTAACACATTTCTTTGGTGATCCTGAACAGATCTGCTACTTCAGATCCTCCGGAAAACCGTTCATTATGCTGTCCCATTTGATGAAGAAAATTCATGAGGTTTTTGGATTCACGCTGAAGGAAATGGCGATTATAGCTTCTTCTCACAGCGGGGGAAAGCAGCATATTGAAACGCTGATGAGCATTGCAAACAAGCTTGAAGTCAAGGAAAGTGACATCAACTGCGGAGTGCGCGAACCCTATGGCAGCATTGAAAAGTTCGAACTGTACGCAAGCGGGGATCTTCCGTCCCAATGGCATAATAACTGCTCCGGCAAGCATTTGGGTTTTATTGCCGCCTGTAAGGTAATGGGATGGCCTTTGGATAATTACTGGGACATTTCTCACCCGATACAGCAGGATATTCTGGCCTGTATTGCTGAATTCAGCGATACCCCAAAAGAATCCATTCACATCGGAATCGATGGGTGTGGAGTGCCCGTATTTGGCGTGCCGCTTGAGAAAATGGCACTGGCCTATGCACGTTTGTTCAATACCAACTGTTTCAACGGGAAGTATAAAGAGAGTCAGGAGCTATTGTACAGAGCTGTTGCAGAATTTCCGGAAATGATTGCCGGGAATGACAGGCTCGATACCGATTTGATACGCCTTTCCAAAGGGGAACTGTTTGGAAAAATGGGCGCGGACGGAGTTTTTTGCGTGCACTGTCATCCGCAGGGGCTTGGTATCGCTGTTAAGATAAAGGATGGCGGCGCCAGGGCTGTTGATCCGGTTGTCCTCGAGACATTAAGCCAGCTTAATATTTTATGCAAGGAAATGCTGGAGAAAATGAACCATTATCATTATCCACCGGTACAGACCTGGACGGGGAAAACCATCGGATTGATCAAACCTGCCTTTCAACTGCTAAAAGCATGAGCTTCCCCGGAGACAGAAGACAGATAAGAATTTACAAGGGTACACTTCTCGTGCCATATGTTAAAAACACACAAATCATTCAGTGCTCAGGCACTGCCTCTGAACGGTTATCGGGCTGATGCTTATAACAACGGAAGCGATTGCTTGCAATCGCAACACAC
>CAYVFB010000133.1:0-6809 GCA_964450305.1 uncultured Ruminiclostridium sp. | reverse complement strand
CAACAGCGGAAGACCTTTGCAAGCTCGCACAAGTGTATATGAATGATCCTGGATATCTGCCTTCGGCCAACCTCTTGTCCGGGGAGGCGAAGGGGAAAACCATGCAAAAAGAGTATCAGAGAGGTTTCGGACCTGACCAGAGGGAAGGGCTTTTTGGCTTTGGCTTAGGCTGGGATTCAGTTGATGCATATCCATACAGTCAATACAATATTCAGTCGCTGATTAAGGGTGGAGATACACAATTATATCATAGCAGCATGATCGTGCTTCCGGAGTATAATGTCGCTTTTGTAGCCGTGCTATCAGGCGGCGGTAGTTTTTTTGGGCAGGTAATGGGTCAGGAGCTGATCCTTGAAACACTTTTGGCTGAAAAGGAGATTGAAAGCATTCTTCCGCCTAAGGAGATTATGGAACCGGTTTTATCCGCTATGCCCTCTGAAAAAACTCAGTATCAAGGACTATATGCGAACTGGGATTCTATAAGAGAGATGAGGATCGGAGAAGATGGAAAAATAACCCTTTCCGCTCTATCGGATGCAGATATACCGGATGAGATTTATTTCTATACCGTTGAGGATGTTTTTGTCAGTGAAGATGGCAGTAAAAGGCTCAACTTTTCAGAAGAAAACAATGGGAAAACCTATATCTGGATCAAAGAAACTATCCATGTTCCCAATTTGGGACAAACCTCAACGGTTTCCTACAAGTATGAAAAAATAGAACCCAATATTGTCGATGCTGCAACACAAGCGGCCTGGGATGAAAGAGATGGAACCCAATACTTTGTAATGAATGAAAATCCTCATGGCCAAATGTATCATGCTTATGACAGTATATGTATGAAAATTTCTATCAATGAAAAGCTACCGGGCTATGTCGGGGATAATAAAATTACTGATCAGAACAGGGCGATCCAGGATGTTCAGATCCCTGGCATGGACAGCAGGGATTTGGTGAGCATTGAGATAAAGAACATCGATGGGAAGGAATACCTATTCTCCAATGATTTCATCGCTATCCGTGAAGAGGATATCGTAGATTTATATGCCGGAGAGAAGGCCGTCTGTACCATACAAAAAGACGGATATGCCAGATGGTATACGATCAATCCAAAGGATGTCGGGAAGATCATGACGGTTGATCTGCCGGAAGATGCTTCATTTGCGGTTTACGACGAGGATTCCTGCGTTTACTTTTCAGTTGTACAGGGGAATCAGCCGGTGAAGCTGCCAGAAAACGGGAAGGTCATCTTTATCGGTGAAGCCCCCGGCGATCGTTTTACAATTACCACAAGGGCTGATGAAGCTCAGGGCGAAAGCCTGTACCGGCAAGCCCTGAGTTTGGAAAATGAAAAGAAGCTCAGCCAGGCAGCCCAGCTTTATGAAAGGGCACTTCCTTATCTGATTGAACAGAATCAGGCATTAGCCTTTGAGTGTGGCGAAGCTTTACAAAGAATAATGCTTATTCAGGAGACATATCCATATACCATCGAGGAAGTGAAGGACCAGATTTCGAATAAATATCCGCTTGTTTCAGAGGAAATAATGAATCGTTGGTTTGAAAACAATGAATTTGAGGTTTATTTCTATGATGATCAGGAGTATTACTTTGTAGATGCGGTATCCAATTTGGCATACAGGCATTTGGATCTGATGTTTGCCGATACAACAGCCCAGCAGGTCTATTCTGATTTATTATTGAAAATCAATCAATTAGCGGAGGAAAAACCGGAAAACAGCTGGAATCAATATCAAAAGCCTGTCACCTATCATGGAACACATACCATATCCATCCCCCGTCAGGATTTACCGGAGGCTGGTACATATCGGCTTTGGCTGCCCATTCCGATTCAATGCGGTCCTCAAACGCAGGTTACCGTGGATTCTGTAACACCGGAAAAATGGGTGAAGCAGCCACCAAGCATTGATGAGGACATCGGTTTGTTATACATGGAGATTCCCATGGAGGAATTAACCGAAGATTTATTGATTCAGGTTCAGTTTTCTTTTACACATTATGAGCAAAGGTTCACAGTAAACCCGCAAAATATTGGCGAATACGACAAGGCTTCAACGTTATACAAAGAATATACCCGCTCGAATGGCAACACAGAGATTACCTCTGATATCCATCAAAAGGCATTGGAGATTGTTGGAACGGAAACCAATCCATATTTTGCCGCACGTAAAATTTATGATGCGATTGTCAACCATATCGACTATGGCTTAATGCCTCATTTAACGCTGTGGCCAAGAACCTCTCAAACTGAAACCGATTACGTTCATCAATATCAGCGAGGTGACTGCGGCGCCCAATCCATGTATTTTGCAGCGATGTGCCGCTCAATCGGCATTCCGGCAAGATCCTGCGGCGGCTTTCAGCTTTTCTCGGGTGAATTCGGCAGCCATTTTTGGGCTGAATTCTATCTTCCCAATTACGGTTGGGTTCCGGTAGATACCTCCGCCGCTCAACTTGCTTTTTATGTCAAGGACGCCACGATAGATCAAAAGCAAACCTTCATCGATTACTTTTTTGGTAATCAGGATTCCATGCGTTGTGTGGTACAAAAGGACACGGACAAAGCATTTATTCCGAAGGCTGATCGGATGGTACTTTTTTCGATGACTGCTCAAATGCCTATGGTTGAATATTCCATCCCCTCCGGGGACATCGGAATGGTTTTTATCGAAAACTGGATCCTGGAACGGGAGAACTAAAAAGTACCGCTGCCCTTGCTCCAGAAATCCTTCAGGCCTGCAGACAAGCTCTGCAGGTCTTTTGGTGTTTTCAGTGGAAACCACTCCGGTGGCAGAATTCTTTTATACGACGAAGTGGTGAAGCGATCATCGACCAAAATGACAAACCCTCTATCGCTTTCCGAACGAATGACCCTTCCGGCTGCCTGCTGCACCTTGTTCAGGCCGGGATACGTATAGGCGAAATCGAAGCCATTGCCTGTTTTCTGCTGGTAATACTGGCGGATCATGTCCCTTTCAGCGCAGACCTGTGGCAGTCCTACCCCCACAATAATCGCACCCGACAACAGATCCCCCTTCAGGTCGATCCCCTCCCCAAAAATACCACCCATTACGGCAAAAGCAACCAACGTGGTTTCTGCATCGGTTGTAAAGCTGTTAAGGAAATCTTCCCGCTGCTGCTCGTTCATGTTCGTTTCCTGAACAAGCAGTTTTTCCTCAGGATATTGCTTTCGATATTCCCTGGAGACCCTTTGCATATAAGAAAAGGAAGGAAAGAAAACGATATAGTTGCCGACCCTGGTACCCACACTGTCATGAATAATACCTACGAGGGCGGGAACCCCGTCTTCACGGTTCCTGTAACGGGTGGAGATGGTATCGTCCACATATAGAAACAAATTTTCCCTTGGAAATGGAGAGGGCAGGAGCAGGTATCCGTCTTTTTCACCACCGCCAAGAATTTCCTTGAAATACTGCGGGGGAGAGAGGGTAGCTGAAAACAGGACGGTGCTTTTTGCACTGTCCATGCGTTTTTTCAACATGGGGGCAGGGTCGATGCAAAACAGCCTGACAAGGAAATCCCCTTTTTCACGGGCTAAAAAAGTGATGTAGTTTTCACCATAAAGATCATATATTTTTGCAAAATGCGCCAGTTCAAAATAGAGGGTGATTAAATCCTCCCGGAAAGGGTAAGGGGTTTCGTCATTGAGTATGTCTTCACAATGATACATGAAGTTTTCGATGGGGCGGATCAGATCCTCCGGAGGCTCAGCGGCGCCCCAGAACCAGGGCAGCTCGGCTTCATCCTGCCTGGGAAGCTGCCTTATATATTCCAGAAAAGCCTGCCTTACCTGTTTCAACGTGCCGGCCAACTCGGGTAATGTATCTTTTATTTGCCGGTACACCTGGCTGATTTGAGAGCGCCGCAGCTGCGCTGAAAACATTTCCCTGGCCCTGTCGGGCAGGTTGTGGGCTTCATCGACCATCAGGCACAGCTTTTCATCGGTTTTATCCTGAAAAAAACGCTTCAGGAATACCCGGGGATCGAAAGCATAATTGTAATCGCAGAGGATCAGATCGGATTGCAGGCTGAGATCCAACGACAGCTCAAAGGGGCACAGAGTATGCTTTTTAGCAGCATCGGCGACAAATTCCCTGCTGAAAAAGTCTGTTTCCTTAAAAAGCTGTGACAATACCTTACGGGAACGGTTGGAATAATCGGATAAATAGATACAGTCATCCTCAGTGCAGGGGGTTTCGGGGCAAAAACAAACCTTTTCCTTTGCGGTTATATGCAGTGTTTTCAGCCGAAGCTCCTTTTCAACCATCATTTCATAGGCCTGTATGGCAATGGCCTGGGTGGTGTTTCTTGCTGTCAGGTAAAAAACCTTGTCAATAAGGCCTTCACCCATGGCTTTCAACGCAGGAAACAGCGCCCCCATTGTTTTTCCGATGCCGGTAGGGGCTTGGATAAACTGCTTATTTCCATCCCGAATAGCACGATAAACCGCAGCACTCATATGTCGCTGCCCTTTCCTGAATTCTGTATATGGAAACTGCAAAGACTGAATGGATTGGTTGCGAGTATTCTGCCATTCATGCTGCTTTTTCAGTCCATTGATATAGGGGAAAACCAGGCCATGGAAAAATTTCTCCAGCTCGGTGATGGTCAGGGTTTCTTCGAAGGTACGGGATTCCTTTTGAGTGCGATGGTAATAGAGCAGCAACAGATTGATTTTGTCAAGCTTGCGATCTCTGGCCACCATATAGGCATAACAACGCCCCTGGGCCCAATATGCTGGGTTTTCAGCCTTATCAATTTGATTCAGGGATTTTTCAGTCGTTTTTATCTCACACAAGCTGATACTGCCGTTCATTTCAATCAGACCATCCAGCCTGCCGGTTAGCTGCAGCGAATAATTGTCATGGGTGAAGGACATGGAAACAGGGACTTCCTTCTGATAGGTGCCTGAGGTTTCAAGCTGCTCCTTCAACTGCGCGTGCATAGCCTGATGCCCTTCAACACCTTCACGCGCGGTATGCATTGAAAAACCGCGTGATTCCTCTGAGGGGATGGAGAATGCAACCAACTCCCGAACCGATACATTGATGGTAATAGCGTCCATGAAACCTCCAAAGTTGAATTGGTCGCCGAATATTCAGTCGCCGTGACCAACAGGAACGAATGTTCCATTTCATTATTGTATCGTATTCCGAGGTAGAGTTCAACAAAAAACCCCCGGGTATTTCCCTGGGGCTTTTGATTTGCATGAACTTCAATTTTGTCGGTTCCTGGGACTGCTGCTTATGATGGGTGGTTCCCTGTTTTTTGTTGGTGAAGGCACCTTTCCGAAGCAAAATGTATATTTTTATTTATGAAAGTGCTTCGTGTTCAGCTTCTGCTAAAGAGTACCTAAATAAAAAGGAGAGCTTAAAGCTCTCCCTCGGGTTTACCATCTGTTGCCGCCGCCGCTGCTTGGACGGGGTCTGTTGTTTCTTTGTTGTTTCTTGGCTTTGCGGCAATCAGGACATCTTTGGGGCTCATTTTCAAAACCCTTTTCCTTGTAGAATGCCTGTTCCCCTTCGGTAAAAGTAAATTCTGCTCCGCAATCCTTGCAGACCAATACTTTGTCAGCCATTTTCATATACCTCCTCAATTTTTTTGGATTAAATACTTCTTGACACTTCGCTCCAATAAAAATTAAAGAGGCTGGGTTCAGGGAAATATCTTAATCCAATGCGCTATATTAAATGACTTTAGCAAGATCAATATATCATGAGAAAAATAAAAAAACAAGTGGTATTTGAAAAAATTACCCAGCCTCATGAAAGACTGCTTTCAAGCTGGTATAAGGCCATTTTTCGATCCAATAAAAACATCAAAAATGTAATTAATAACACAGCGCGAGATTGCTTGATGTAGTATGCTGTTTGAAGCTTCCTTCGGAACAATCATTCACAAAGCATCCGGGATATTTATAACAGATCATGCCGAAGGATAAATGAACTGTTTACGATACTGAATTATTATATTATAATGATA
Source organism: uncultured Ruminiclostridium sp. (assembly GCA_964450305.1). GTDB lineage: Bacteria > Bacillota > Clostridia > DSM-8532 > DSM-8532 > JAAYJG01. The sequence goes on along the minus strand of CAYVFB010000133.1, from coordinate 788 downwards.
GAAGACGATCGGTAGCTATGGCTACATTGAGGTGATATGATTGCTGGAACAATGGTATGAGATCCTGAAACGCTCAAAGCTGTTCGATGATATTAGCATGCAGGACATCAAAACAATGCTGGAATGCCTGGCTCCACGCATGGCTTCGTACAAAAAGGGTGAGATTGCCGCCCGGTACTCAGAGCCGGTGGAGGGGCTTGGAATTCTTATGGAAGGGTGTCTTGCTGTACAGAAGGAAAATGCGGATGGTGCACGGATGATCATGCATATGCTGAAGCCCGGGGAAATATTCGGAGAGATGGCCCTGTTCGCGGAAGACAGGATGTGGCCTGCCACGATTGCGGTGCAGGAGGATTCCACCATTCTGTTCATCCCACCGGATAAAATCGTCGGCAGGTGCTTCCGGGCCTGTGGCTTTCATCGCCAAATGACAACGAATATGCTGAAGATTGTCTCTGAAAAAGCCATTCACCTGAACAGGAAGGTTAAATTTTTATCCATCAAGGGCATGCGTGAGAAATTGTGCACATACTTTTGGGAATTATATGAAAGAAACGGGAAAAATATATTCCTGCTGCCGATGAACCGGACCGAACTGGCCGATTTTTTAAATGTTTCAAGGCCTTCCATGTCGCGGGAAATGTGTCGTATGCGCGATGAAGGGTTGATTGATTTTCACCTGTCTACGATAAAGGTTCTAAATAAGGAGCAACTGGCTTCTTATGTTCAATAGAAATTTAAAACCGATGCAAACTATAGAAATACAAGATGAACACTGTTATAATGGG
>CAYVFB010000132.1:0-7155 GCA_964450305.1 uncultured Ruminiclostridium sp. | reverse complement strand
AATACGTTAAGAGGTGGGGCGGGGGCCCATCGGGCTTCGTTATAAGTTGGCACAATCGATTAGTTTGCTTTGGATTACATGCTTCATGCATCAGCATGCTTTCCGAAGTTGTTGAGGGCATAGTAAAATAAGTACTGCTGCGCGATACCGGCCAGATCTCCGAAGGTATCCCGGGCGAACTTCCGAATGGTGTCTTCGCTGGTTTCCCTGTGGAAGTATAATTCCTCCATCACCCGTTTGATCCATCGGTCTACCGGGAAAGCACTTCGATCGATCCCGCTGTATAAAAGAACACAGTCGGCAACCTTTGGCCCAATTCCAGGAAGCGATAACAACAGCTCTCTGGCCTGCTGGCTGGGAAGAGTTTTCAGCTCAGTCAGATAAGAAGGTTTATGCGCCAGAATTCCTGAGATATCAGAAATATATCGACAACGGTATCCTCCCCGGCACAGGTTCAGGTTGTCCATTGTCGCACCGGCCAATGCTTCGGGCTGTGGGAAGTCGTAAGCGTCATCTTCCACTGAAATGGGCTTTCCAAAATGCAGACAAAGTGAGTCCACGATTTGCTTAATCCTGGGTATTCCGTTGTTTTGGGAGATGACAAAGGACAAAAGAACCTCCCAAAGATCCTGTCGCAGCAGCCGCATGCCACTGCCGAAGGCCACTGCCTTTTCAAGCTTCTCATCCATTTGAACAAGCTTTTTTTGGATGCTGAAATAATCGGTTTGCAAATCAAAATAATCATAAAATTGATCCATAAACTGCTGCTGATCGATGCCGTAAAGAGTACAAATGCCGTTTTCCCAGGAAAGCTTCAGCCTGCGCCCAAAAACGATTCCCGTCCAAAGCCCGTCCTGGTTTTGCGCCCAACGGAAGCACTGACCGCACAGGAAGGTTTGGTAAGGATTAAAATTTTTTATTTGTATACTGAAGAAGGGTTCATTTATGGTTAACATGATTCATTCTCCTCCTGGTTCAAAGGTTTTAAATAATAAGGATTGGGTTGAGCCTAAGTCTCAGTTCTTCATCTGCTTCCCAATCCCCTTCAGGTGATAAATCATTATCTCATGAATGGGCTGCCATTTCCAGTTGCTCTTCATAGGCCTCATTTCCTGAACAGCAGTGAAGGTTGAACAAATTAAAGGTTTCATTAACATAATGCTTTTTTTTAAAAAGACATTTGGTATAATGGTATTGAAAACAAGAAAACAATGGGACTAGAGGTTATCGCAACCACACTATACTTATTCCGCAGCTTATCGGGAAAGGACTTTCTGATGAAGGGGAAAAGGCTGTATAGCGACAAGTTTATTGAGATTACCGAGTCCGGAGACTCATTCTATCTGGAAAGCTTTCAGAGCGGAATGACCACCGATAAGTTCAATGAAATTATCAAAGGACTGCCCATACTCAAGATTACCAGTGTCTTACTGGTCAATTCTGTATTAAGCCGCACACCTCACCCGGCAGTGCTTTTTGCTGAGAAAAAGGAGCGCATTGTGACGGAGATCACAAGCGACGGTCTGAAAGCTTATCTCACGTTGAATATTCCACTCAATGAATTTAGTCCGGAGAACCGCAGAGAATTGATTGAAGAGATCCTGAGAGTTCTTGTGGATAGACAGATCCTGTACGGAGTGAAAAGTGAAACACTGAAAACGGGTCTGTTGCCGAATGAAAAAATTCTTATTGCTGAAGGGCTTCCAGCCGTCAACGGGGAAGATGCGCAGATTAAGCAATATGCAGTGGGCAACCCTCAACCCCAGGTGATAGACAATGACAGGGTCAATCATTATGAACTGAATCTTATCCATCACATTCATGAAGGAGGATGGCTGGGAGAGCGTAAGGATCCCACACCCGGTATCCCGGGAAAGACAGTGACCGGAAAGGCTATCAGCCCTATTCCGGGGAAAATGCTCCCACTGCTTTATGACAAGGTTTCAGTGCGCGAAGAGTACAAGGATGGGGTAACCACCCTGTATGCCCGAAAAAGCGGTGCCGTTTTGTATAAAGGTGACAGGGTTACGGTCTACGATTATATGGAAATTAAGGGTGATGTGGACTTCAGGGTGGGAAATGTTGATTTTGATGGTTTTCTGACGGTCAAGGGAACCGTCGAGGACAATTTTGCTGTTTCTGCCGATCGCGATATCGAAATTATGGGAGAGTATGGTGTCGGTGCGGCTCAAAAAATTGAAAGCAGGAATGGTAATATTTATATCAAGGGCGGAATCGCAGGAAATAACAAGGCATCAATCCGGTGCACCCGGAACCTTTATGTGAAGTTTCTGAAGGATGTAGATGTGGTCTGCGATGGCACCGTTTATATCGGGTTTTATTCAATGAATGCCAATATCAGGGCAAAACAGGTGATTGTTGAATCCAGCCATGGAAGGATTATCGGCGGGACCATTCACGCAGACATCCTGGTGGAGGCTGCTGAAATTGGAAATCGGGCTGAACCAAGGACGATCATAAAAGTGAACGGATTTGATCGGGGCACCCTGAAGGCCCAACTGGACTATATCGTTGAAAGGTTGGAGAACTCCCGACAGCAGCTCACAAAGCTCAAGCAAGTCCTGCAGATCTATACCAGCGCCCAAACGCTAACGATGGAACAAAGAGCGGTTTATATCAAGGTCATGGATAATTATGCCCAGCTCAAGGATCAAATCCGGGATTTGGAACTGGAACGCCGTGATTATGTGAAATTCTTAAAAGCCCCTGGCGAGGGTGCTGTTATCATCCGTTCCAGGGTTTATCCCAAGGTGCGTATTGAAATCAAAGGTTATACCGACGAAATTGCCGTTGAGGCTCTTGGGGGAACCTGGTTCTTTAGCGATAACGAGTTGCATTCAAACATATAAGCTGAATGTAACAGCCAAAATATCCATCGCCCCGCGGGTTCAATTTTCAGGGCGTAAAGGGCAATAAGCTGTAGGGAGGGGGCATAGCCTTGCATTACAGGTATTTTCCGCGCATCATAGGGTGGCTGTTTACGAATCGGAGGGTATTTGATGGAATATGATTCAATTCTTCAAAAAATACAAGAGGCTCGTGAGGACCATTCGGTCATCGATTTATACCGTTACAACGGTTTAATGGAGGCCATTGACTTTTTTTCAAACAGGCTGAGCTTTGAGCAGATTATCTCTTCCGCCTATGAATTTGTCAATGAACTGTTGACCGTATCCCAATCGGTCATGTATATCTTTGACGGGAAGGATTTTATTCCGGTTGAAAGAAAGGGACTCAGCGATGAGCCACAGCGGGTGCCTTCCACCAAAAAGCTGGAGTCCTTCGCGGTTTTTTGCGGCTCCGTCCTCAGTGACAGGGCAAAACTGGAGGAGTATTTTGACCGCGGCTTTTTGGAATCCAGCCAGGTTCAAATCATGATCCCACTGAGTTCGGAAACGACCCTGGAGGGGTTCATTCTTCTGATTTCAAAAAATGGCGGAGCCTTTGTTCCGGATGATACCGTCATCTGTGATGCAATGATGCGTATTTTTACGAGCGCGCTGGAAAACTACAAGAGGCTGGTGAAGCTGCAGGAAGCCAACAATGAATTGGATGAAAAGATATTCAATCTGTTCGCCATTAATGAATCCTCCAAAATTCTTCTGGCCCAGCATGATATGGAAGCATTGTACAGCCTGTCTCTGGATGTTTTTTCAGAGCTGACGCAAAGCAGCCGCACAAGCTTTTTTCTGTTTGACCAGGGTGCCGAGAAGTATACGCTGAAGGCCTACAGGGACATCTATCATTCAAAGTTCGCCAGGGATTCGGTTTCCCTTACATTAAACCCGGACAAAACCATCAACCCCATGCAATCCCTGATCGATACCGGCAAATCTTCGGACGTGGAATATTTTAACGGTTTATTCTTGGAAGGCATCGACGTTCTTTCCTTTTCAAACCCGCTTTATATTGTTCTCCTTTTGAAGGATACCGAGGTTCTTGGGCTGGTTACACTAAGCACGACCGTTTCGGGCTCGCCTTACAAAAAAGGCGTTTTTGAACTGGTTGAAAGCCTGGCCTCCTATACCTATATCGCCATTACCAACGCCATACTGCTTGACAAGCTGGAGCAACACAGAAAGCTGCTGCAGGAAAAGCTGGACAGGCTGCAGTCTTTGAACCTGCTGATGAAAAATGTAAACAGCGCGGAAAATCTCGCAACGCTGCAGGAATTGATCATGACGACACTGGAGGTATCCTTTGGTGTCGAAAAGGGTGCTATTACACTGTTTCAGCCATCAGATCAAAGGCTGGCTATATCCTGGTGCGCAGGGTTTACTGCAGAAAACAGCAGTATCGTCATGAATAACCGCCTGCAAAAACTGTGTAAAGGCAGCATCATTCTTGAAACAAACGAAGAAGAGGTTTATCAATATATTGGCAGGGAACTGGGAGAAGCGATTGGTGAAAAATCAGGTTTTTTGGCTGTACCCATTGTCATTGAGAAGTATGAGCTGCAGCTGATGGGTTCTCTGCTGATCTTTAAAATGCGCAATGGTTTATTAAGCGATGAAGAAAACCTGATTGTGCTGGAAACCATTGCGAACCTGTCGGCCCCACTGCTGCAGAACTTTATCAGGCTGGAATTTGAACGCGGAGCGCTTTGTGTAAACCAAAAGGAAACCTTCCTGCGGGAGATGGAAAAGCAGACATTGGAATGTTCCCTGTTGGATACACCCCTGGAAGTCATTCGTATTGAAACACAATTTCCCCTGTTTACACAAAATATTCTTTCAGAAAGCCTGCAAAAAGAGCTCGAATTCATATATAATGTGGATCATAATCACATCTTTATCATTGTTACCTCGGATTTTCACTATTGCAGGCACAAGGTAATGGAGGCGGCCGGGCAATACGATGCGAAAATCACGGTTTACGTGATGGGCAGTGATTTCACCGGGTTCAAAGACTTTATTGGGCAGTTCCGGAAGTGAACCGTTAAGCCTGCGCCGGTTTGGTAAGCATATTGGTACAGGGCTCGTGTCTGAAAACCGGTATGGCTTTCTGGTCAATCCACAGGGAGGTTTCGTGTATTTTCCGGCTTGCCAGGTTCTGCCGTTGAATATTTCATGAAAGGTGGATTTTTTTGAAAGAACGCATTTATACCATCCCGGTCAGTGAGGCATTCAGGGAGGACTGCGAATGTCCGATGTGCCTGTTGGAGAAAAAGCTGGAGGACGACGCGCTGGAATATACCCTGGGGCCATCCATGATGGAATCTGACAGCCGGATTGAAACCAACAAAAAAGGTTTTTGCAACCGCCATTTCACGAAGCTTTACAACTTGCAGAAAAACCGGCTGGCCTTGGGCCTTGTCATCGATACCCATTTGATGGAGCAAAACGAAATCCTGAAAAAAATGTTCGACAAAAGCCTTCCGGGAATGAAGAAGGAGGCTGCATCAAGCGCCATGGAGCAAATGGTTCAGGGCCTGAAAAAGGGTAAAAGTGAAACGGCTGCGTATATCGCACAGATGATCGATAAGCTGTCCGAGCTGGAGAAAACCTGCACAATATGTGAGAAGATGAGCTTTAACATGGGCAAGTTTACCGATGTCATCCTGTATCTGTTCTTCAAGGAACCTGATTTCAAAGAGCGTTTTCTGTCCAAAAAGGGTTTTTGCCTGTACCATGTCAAAATGCTGCTCGAGGGCACGCTGAAATATCTGAACCAGCGGGAGCGGAACGAGTTTGTCATGGCTCTGATGGAAATGGAAATTGCTCATTTGGACAGAATAGAGGAAGAAGTGAACTGGTTCACACAGAAATTTGATTACCGCAATGAAAAGGCGCCGTGGAAAAACTCCCAGGATGCTATTCCCAGGAGCATTGAGAAAATATGCGGTCCCAGCGATTTGATGCGGTAAAGCACTAAATGGAGTGAGATAATGCAAAATAAACGATATGGCTATGAAGATTTGCTTGAGATCATGAAAAAGCTGCGCGACCCGGGCGGATGCCCCTGGGATCGGGAGCAGGACCACGAATCCCTGAAGAAATATTTCATCGAGGAGACCTATGAGGTTCTCGAGGCGATCGACCTGAAAAGTCCGGAAAAGCTCTGTGAAGAGCTTGGAGACGTGTTGCTTCAGGTTATCTTTCATGCTCGTATTGCCGAAGAGAACGGTCAGTTCTCCATGGACGATGTTATCAACACCGTCAGTAAAAAAATGGTTCACCGGCATCAGCATGTTTTTGGGCTGGCCCAAGCCGAGACCGCTGATGATGTGGTAAACTTGTGGGAGGACATTAAGAAGCAGGAAAAGGGCGTGAAAAGCCAGACCGATGTGTTGAAGGATGTGCCGCCCATACTGCCTGCGCTGATGAGAAGCTACAAGGTTCAGGAAAAAGCAGCGAAGGTCGGCTTCGACTGGGATCAGGTTGAAGATGCCTGGGAAAAAATGGCTGAAGAGACCGAAGAACTGCGCGAAGCCTGTTCGACGGGGGATAAGGAAAAAATGGAAGACGAGATGGGCGATTTGCTTTTTGCGGTGGTCAACGTAGCCAGATTTTTAAAGATTCAACCCGAACTGGCTTTAACCGGAACGATCAACAAGTTCATCAGAAGGTTTGAGTACATTGAGACAAAAAGCCGTGAAAAGGGAATGGAACTGTCCTCCATGACACTTCAGCAAATGGATGAGCTATGGGATGAGGCTAAAAAATCAGAATAGGGAACGGCTGAAGGCCTGCCCTGGCTTTCAATGAAGCCAAAACAGAGGAACAATAAACCACTGGAAATAATCGATTTAATCGTGGAGTGAAGAAAAATGCGTATTGATAAATTCTTAAAGGTAAGCCGCGTCATTAAGCGCAGAACCCTGGCGCAGGAAGCCTGCGACCGGGATAAGGTCACGATCAACGGAAAAGTCGCCAAACCGGGCACTGCTGTAAAGGAAGGCGATATTGTCGAGATCCGCTTTGGTGAAAACACTACCCGTTTTCGGATCAAAAAGGTTTCCGAGCATGTGCGCAAGGAAGAAACCGGTGAGATGTACGAGCTTCTGTAGCGACTGTAAACCCTTCAATATAACGAGGCCCGATGGGCCCCTGCTCCACCTCTTAACGTATTTTCAGCCAAGGGCTGAAAAACGTGTGGTGGCGGGTACAATCCACCACTGGAGGGGCTGGCCGC
>CAYVFB010000131.1:261-7314 GCA_964450305.1 uncultured Ruminiclostridium sp. | reverse complement strand
AATCAGATGATGCTGCTGATACAGCCAGGGAACCTGCAAAAGACCACGGGCAGGATACTGAGTTCTGATGAACGGGATACCTGTCGTGCGCAGCTGGTCAGGGAAATGATGAACAAACAAAAGAATCATTGAGGTGATAAGGATGATCTACGGAGAATTCACACAAAAAGCAGCCCAGGCGTTAAACCTGGCAAAGGAGTGCTCCCAGGCGTTGGGGCACAATTATATAGGCACCGAGCATCTGCTGTGGGGGCTGATTAAGGAAGGAAGCGGGATTGCAGCCGGTGTGCTTCTTTCACATGGTGTAAACGATCAAAAGGTGCTTGAAAGCATTTTATCCATTGTGGGGCGCGGAGAAGGCACCCAGCAGGCTGTTGGCTACACCCCCAGAACCAAAAGGGTGATCGAGCTTTCCTACGCGGAAACCAGGCGCATGGGAAAAAACTATATCGGTACCGAACACCTGATGCTGGCGATTTTACGGGAAGGGGAAAGCATCGCGGTGAAGATCCTGATGGATATGGGCGTGGATACGCACAAGCTGTATGATTCCATTATCACCATGCTGCAAGAGGATACCCCGTCGGCAGTGGCAACCGGTAAACCCAAGGCGGAAGAAACGGAAACCCCTACCCTCGATCAGTTCGGACGAGACCTTACCGTCATGGCCAGGGAAGGAAAAATTGATCCCATCATCGGCAGGGATAAGGAAATTGAACGCATTATTCAGATCCTCAGCCGTAGGACCAAGAACAACCCCTGTCTGATCGGTGAGCCAGGCGTTGGAAAAACTGCCATTTGCGAGGGGCTCGCGCAGAGGATTGTTGAGGGGAATATCCCTGAGACCCTGAAAGAGAAAAGGGTGGTCACGCTGGATCTTTCCTCCATGGTCGCCGGGGCGAAATACCGCGGTGAGTTTGAGGATCGGCTGAAAAAATCCATCGAAGAGATCCGTAACGCAGGCAATGTGATCCTGTTTATCGATGAACTGCATACCATTATCGGTGCGGGCGCCGCAGAAGGGGCAATCGATGCTTCCAACATCCTCAAGCCTCTTCTGGCCAGGGGCGAGATCCAGGTAATTGGGGCAACCACCATCGAAGAATACCGCAAACATATTGAAAAGGATGCCGCACTGGAGCGGCGGTTTCAACCCATCCAAATCGGTGAACCTACCCCCGAAGAGGCTATGGAGATTCTTAAGGGGATCCGGGATAAATATGAAGCCCATCATAACGTGAAAATCACCGATAAGGCTTTGGAAGCTGCGGTAAAGCTGTCCGTAAGGTATATCACCGAAAGACATTTGCCCGACAAGGCTATCGATCTGATCGATGAGGCTTCCTCCAGGGTCAGGCTGCAAAGCTTTACGCCCCCGCCGGATCTGAAGGAACTGGAACAGCAGATCCAGCAGCTTCACAAGATGAAGGAAGACGCCATCGCCAGCCAGGAGTATGAAAAGGCTGTGCCTCTGCGAGATCAGGAAAACCAACTGAAGGAAGAAATGAACACGCGCAAAGAGGCCTGGAAAACGCAAAATCAGACGCACACACAGGTGGTATCAGAAGAAGAGATTGCCGCTATCGTGGGCACCTGGACCGGTATTCCTGTTAGCCGTCTGGCGCAGGAGGAAACCGAAAAGCTTAAAAACATGGAGGTCACCCTGCATCAGCGGGTTGTTGGCCAGGAAGAAGCGGTCATGGCCGTTGCAAAAGCCATTCGCCGCGGACGTGTCGGATTGAAGGATCCAAAGCGGCCTGTAGGCTCGTTCATATTCCTTGGCCCCACCGGTGTTGGTAAAACCGAACTGTCAAAAGCGCTGGCCGAAGCCCTGTTTGGGGATGAAAGTCACTTGATCCGCGTCGATATGTCTGAATATATGGAAAAACACAGCGTTTCTCGTATGGTAGGCTCACCTCCGGGATATGTGGGCTATGACGAAGGGGGGCAACTGAGCGAAAAAGTCCGCAGGAAACCCTATTCCGTAGTACTGTTCGATGAAATTGAAAAAGCCCATCCCGATGTGTTCAACATGCTGCTGCAAATCCTCGAGGATGGACGCTTAACCGATTCCACCGGCAGGATAGTAGACTTCCGAAACACCGTGATCATCATGACCTCCAATGTGGGTGCCCGTGACATCGTTGAACCGAAGCAGCTTGGGTTTACAACGGCCATTGTCAATGAAGCGAAAGACTATGAGAATATGAAAAAGAACGTCATGGGTGAGCTGAAAAAGACCTTCCGGCCTGAATTTATAAACCGTGTGGACGAACTGATTGTTTTCCATCCGCTGACGCAGCAGAATATCAATGAAATTGCGCAGCTGATGCTGAAGGAAGTATCCAAACGACTGAAGAACACAAACATCACGCTTGAAGCATCGGAAGGCGTTGCCGAGTTCCTTGCAAAGAAAGGCTATGACAAGGTTTACGGCGCAAGGCCGCTGCGGCGTACCATCCAGAGCATGGTGGAAGACAAGCTGGCCGAAGAGGTACTCGACGGGAAAATACAGGAGGGAGATACAGTAATTATAACGCTTCAGGATGACAGGCTGGTGTTTGAAAAGGCAGAAGCAATATCAGCCCCTGCAGCATTGTAAGGAGCTGGTTTTCTCTTACGACATCGTGCATTGTATTTAAAACATAAATATCCGTAGTTCGGTATGTATGCATGAAATACCTGATTTGCCTGTATGATAATGTATTTCCTATCAAGGGTATGCTGCTCGCCATTGAAAATGAAATGAAACATGAAAAAACGAGAGAAAACAAGATAAACAATCAAATAAAGAGAGATTAAGCAAGATATATTAAAAATACGGCATATTGTTCTTGACATTATAATTATGCTGTATTACAATAAAAATCGCCGCTCAAAACGGCGGTTTTTCATTTGACTCGCAATCGGCGGCATTTGCGGAACAACAGGTTGCGCATACTATCGGGTGCCGCTTGAAACAGGCTATAAACGGACAGGGCTATGTCCGTATTCCAGAAGGAGGATACACATGAAAACATTCATGGCTAATGCAGCGAACATTGAACGTAAATGGTTTGTTGTAGACGTGGAAGGCAAAGTGTTGGGCCGTGCCGCCAGTGAAGTTGCAAAGATCCTGCGTGGTAAACATAAACCTGAATTTACGCCTCACGTAGATACCGGTGATTTTGTCATCGTCCTGAACGCTGATAAGATCGTCATGACGGGCAATAAGCTCGACAACAAGATGTACAGGCATCATACCGGCTGGGTCGGGCATTTGAAGGAAACCACAGCCCGCAAATATCTGGCCGCAAAACCTGAACAGGTTTTTGAGCTGGCTGTCAAAAGAATGCTTCCCAAAAACAGCCTGGGAAGACAGATTTTCAAGAAGCTGAAGGTATATGCAGGCGCTGAACACAATCATCAGGCGCAGAAACCTGAAGTTCTTGAACTGAACATATAACGAGGGGAGGCGTATTTTAAATGGCAAAGGTACAATATTACGGTACAGGCAGAAGAAAAAGCTCAATTGCACGCGTTTGGCTGGTCCCAGGCGAAGGCGTTGTTACCGTGAACGATCGTTCACTGGATGAATATTTCGGGCTGGAGACCTTGAAGGTTATTTCCAGACAGCCGTTGGTTCTTACCCAAACTGAAAACAAGTTTGATGTTATTGTCAGTGTTATCGGCGGTGGGTTTACCGGCCAGGCAGGCGCCATCCGTCATGGCATTTCCAGGGCTTTGTTAAAGGCAGACGAAGAGTTTCGTCCTGCACTGAAGAAGGCTGGATATCTCACCCGTGACCCGAGAATGAAGGAAAGAAAGAAGTACGGCTTAAAGAAGGCCAGAAGGGCTCCACAGTTCTCAAAACGTTAATATTTTTGCAAAAGCTATCAGCCCGGAAGCAGTATTGTTTCCGGGCTGTTCGTTCTTTTTAGAAAATTTTGCCGAACAAATGTTTGCATTGGAGCATAGTTGTGATATAATATTGAAGGCATCCTACTGCATTTGGAGATGCCGATTCCGGGAATAATGAAACGGTTCATCTATTCCCCTTCCGGAGAGGGACTGCATGAGAAACAACATTTTTATTAAGGGTGCCTGTGAGCACAATTTGAAAAATATCGACGTGGAAATCCCCAGGGATCAGCTGGTGGTCATCACCGGCCTCAGCGGTTCGGGGAAATCCTCCCTGGCCTTCGATACCATTTATGCCGAGGGGCAAAGAAGGTATGTCGAATCATTATCTTCCTATGCCCGTCAATTCCTCGGGCTCATGGAAAAACCCGATGTGGAATACATCGATGGGTTATCCCCTGCCATTTCCATCGACCAGAAAACAACCAGCCGTAACCCCCGTTCCACGGTAGGTACGGTAACAGAAATATACGATTATTACAGGCTTCTTTTTGCACGTGTTGGCATTCCACACTGCCCCGAATGTGGTAAGCAAATCTCCCAGCAAACGGTGGACCAAATGGTCGATAGTATTCTGACCATAACCGAGGGTACACGCATTCAGCTGCTGGCACCCGTTATCAGAGGCCGTAAAGGGGAATATAACAAGCTGATCCTCGATGCCCGCAAAAACGGATATGTCCGTCTGCGCATTGATGGTGAAATCATGGACATCCAGGATGAAATCAAGCTGGATAAGAATAAAAAGCATACCATCGAAATTGTGGTTGACAGGCTGATCATTCGCCCGGATATCCACAAACGGCTCACTGATTCCATCGAAACAGTTCTGCATCTTTCCGGTGGGATCCTCGTGGTCGATGTTGTGGGCGGCGAAGAGCTGATGTTCAGCCAGAACTTCGCCTGCACCGATTGCGGTATCAGCATTGAAGAGCTTACCCCGCGCATGTTCTCGTTCAACAACCCCTACGGCGCCTGCCCCACCTGCAGCGGTCTGGGAACCCTTTTGAAGATCGATCCCGATCTGGTCATTACCGATGGTTCAAAATCCCTTGCAGAGGGTGCCATCAACGTTGGCGGGTGGAATTTTTCAAATGAAGACGCATACAGCCATATGTATCTTCTGGCCCTTGCAAAGCATTACGGCTTTAGCATCGATACACCCGTCGAAAAGCTCCCGAAGGAGATCATCGACAAGATCCTGTATGGCACCAACGGTGAAAAAATAAAGATTCAATATGAAAAAGAGTATGGCAGCGGAAGCTTCATGGCACCCTTTGAAGGCGTTATTACCAGCATGGAGCGCCGTTACACCGAGACAAAGTCCGATAGTTCAAAGGAATACTATGAAAGCTATATGAGCCATAACCCATGCCCTGCCTGCCAGGGAAACCGACTAAAAAGGGAAACGCTTGCGGTCACCATCGGCGGGGAAAACATTTCCCAGGTTGCCGGGAAGTCGGTGATCGACAGTATTGAATTCTTCAATAACCTGAAGCTGACAGACAGGGAAATGCTGATCGCACAGCAAATCATGAAGGAAATTCACGCCAGGCTGGGTTTTTTAAAAGATGTGGGCCTGGATTACCTCACATTGTCCAGGGCTGCGGGCACACTGTCCGGGGGCGAAGCGCAGCGCATTCGCCTGGCCACCCAAATCGGATCCGGCCTGATGGGCGTATTGTATATTCTCGATGAGCCCAGTATTGGCCTGCACCAAAGAGATAACGACAGGTTGCTGGCAACCTTGAAGCGCCTTCGCGATTTGGGCAACACACTTTTGGTCGTTGAACACGATGAAGATACCATGTATGCGGCCGATCACATCATCGATATGGGGCCGGGCGCCGGTGTGAACGGCGGGTACATCATCGCGCAGGGAACCCTGAATGACATTCTGAAAACCCCCCAATCCATCACCGGGCAGTATCTCAGCGGGGCCAAATTCATCCCCGTACCAGCCCAAAGGCGCATTCCCAACGGAAAGGTTCTCGAGGTGGTTGGGGCAAAAGAGAACAATCTGAAAAATATCAACGTATTGTTTCCGCTTGGTGTGTTCATTTGTGTCACAGGAGTGTCCGGCTCGGGAAAAAGCTCGCTGGTCAATGAAATCTTGTACAAGAAGCTGGCATCCAGGCTGAATCGTGCAAAAACAAGGGCCGGTGCACACAAAGACATATTGGGGCTGGAGCATCTCGACAAGGTGATCAATATCGATCAAAGCCCCATCGGCAGAACACCACGCTCCAATCCTGCCACCTATACGGGGGTTTTCGACCAAATCCGCACCCTTTTTGCTTCAACCAACGACGCAAAGGTAAGGGGCTACCAGCAGGGGCGTTTCAGCTTCAACGTCAAAGGTGGCCGTTGTGAGGCTTGCAGCGGTGACGGTATTGTAAAAATTGAAATGCATTTTCTGCCCGATGTGTATGTTCCCTGCGAGGTATGCAAGGGAAAACGGTATAACCGTGAAACCCTCGAGGTGAAATACAAGGGCAAGAATATTGCCGATGTTCTCGACATGACCATCGACGAGGCTGTAGAGTTTTTTAAGAACATTCCCTATATTCACAGAAAAATTGAAACTCTGCAAGAGGTAGGCCTGGGGTATGTGAAGATGGGGCAGTCCTCCACAACGTTATCAGGCGGTGAGGCACAAAGGGTGAAGCTGGCCACCGAGCTTTCGAAAAGAAGCACCGGCAAGACCATGTACATTCTCGACGAGCCTACCACCGGCCTTCATGTGGCCGACGTCCACCGGCTGATCGAAGTACTGCAGAAGCTGGTTGAAGGTGGAAACACCATGGTGGTTATTGAGCACAACCTCGAAGTGATCAAAACTGCCGATTATATCATCGATCTTGGCCCCGAGGGGGGCGACAGGGGCGGTACGGTGGTAGCGACAGGCACCCCCGAGGCCTTGGCGCAAAACCCGACATCCTATACAGGACAATACCTGAAAAGGCTGAAGGATTTAAACCTCTAAGGAGTTATCAAATAAGAAAGCTCTTAGGGTTTTAATCAGGGGCTATAGAATATAGCCTAACATCTATTTGACCAAAGGTTACTGTTCCCAGGTTCTGCGCTTGCTTACCCGGGCAAACCCGAAACAATTTTTTCCACGACACCTTGAATGATATAAGGGTATGTGGT
>CAYVFB010000131.1:0-251 GCA_964450305.1 uncultured Ruminiclostridium sp. | reverse complement strand
ATATCAGCGAATAAAGCAGAGCAGGTTTGGAAAGCTTTTCGCGATTATTTTCAATTGAATAGGGTTGTTTCTTCAGGGAGAGGTGTAATTCCTTACCGGCGGTAATCAGCCACAGGCTGAAAGCCCGCGAGCCCTTTTGGGCTGATCCGGTTTAATTCCGGGGCCGACAGTATAGTCTGGATGGAAGAAGAAGGTTTTTTGTTATGCGTATTCGCCCTGAAGTTTTTTACTTCAGGGCTTTTTATGTATGA
>CAYVFB010000130.1:0-7529 GCA_964450305.1 uncultured Ruminiclostridium sp. | reverse complement strand
TTTCTTCCTATTTCCTGGCTTTGGATTACAGCAGCAGTGAAGTCATTGACTTTCTATATCAAAAAATCGATCCTGGCCGCTATGAAGAAATTGTTGCAGCAGTGCAGGCTACTCAGGCATCTTCAGGAGCCGATGCCATACTGGAATTTCTGCGGTATAAAAAAAGTAACGGTGAGGGTCTTTCCCTGCTCTACGGCTGGCTGAAGGACAAATTCGGTATCAGCGATATCAACAAGGTTTCTTCCTATTTCCTGGCTTTGGATTACAGCAGCAATGAAGTCATTGACTTTCTTTATCAGCAGATCAGCGATCCGAGCCGCTATGAAGAAATCGTTGCAGCAGTGCAGACTGCTCAGGCATCTTCAGGAGCCGATGCCATACTGGAATTTCTGAGGTATAAAAAAAGTAAAGGCGAGGGTCTTGATCTCCTTTACATCTGGTTGACCGACAAATTCGGTATCAGCGATATCAACAAGGTTTCTTCCTATTTCCTGGCTTTGGATTACAGCAGCAATGAAGTCATTGACTTTCTTTATCAGCAGATTAGCGATCCGGAACGCTATGAAGAAATTGTTGCAGCAGTGCAGGCTGCACAGGCATCTTCAGGTGCCGATGCCATACTGGAATTCTTGCGGTATAAAAAAAGTAATGATGAGGACCTTATCCAGCTTTACCAATGGTTGACCGACAAATTCGGCATCAGTGATATCAACAAGGTTTCTTCCTATTTCCTGGCTTTGGATTACAGCAACAATGAAGTCATTGACTTTCTTTATCAGCAGATTAGCGATCCGGAACGCTATGAAGAAATTGTTGCAGCAGTGCAGGCTGCACAGGCATCTTCAGGTGCCGATGCCATACTGGAATTTATGCGGTATAAAAAAAGTAACGGTGAGGGTCTTTACCTGCTCTACCAATGGCTTTCTGACAAGTTCGGCATTATGGATATCAGCAAAATTCTTTATTACTTAAGAGAAACAGGCTTTTCAAGCGAAGAAGTCATTGAATTTGCCTATAGCGGACAGGTAAACTTAAACGAGCAGTTAATTTCTTCATTACAAAACAACTACGGCGACGACAGTATTATCGATCTACTTACATACAGAAAAAGTCAGGGTGACGGTCTTGCAGAGCTTTCTAACCTGCTTTCCCAGCTTAATATCACTGAAACAGGGCAAGTTGCCGCCTATTTTCAAATGGCAGGGTTTTCCGTTGCCCAAGTAGCTGAGTTTTTTAATCAAAGAGGAATAAACCAACACAACCAAATTATCGCCCTTATTCAAAGTGTTTACGGTGGAAACACCATCGTTGATTTTTTGGTTAGTATGAAAAACAACGGAGACAGTGCGAATATATGCTTAAAAGAGCTAACTAATAAATTCGGCATTAAGGATCTTGCCCAAATACCTCAGTATTTGAAAGATGCAAGCTATACAGACAGTGAGATCGTTGCTGCACTTGATTCTTTAGGCAACAGTCAAGCGATTGCCACATTGAAAGCCTTATATCCTGATGAAACACCAAGTCAGATAGTAACTCGCTTATTAGCTACATCTTTTGCGGCAGGATATTCTGTTCATCAACTGGTCTGCTGTCTAAAGCAGGAATTCCCCACACTTAAATACTCAGAGACTATCCTGATAATCAGGGATGCAGGTAGAGATCTTGACAGTATTATCAATTGGCTGCTACTGGTAAACATTAACGAAACATATAAGTCCTTGGGGCTATCAAAGAGCGACATGGATGATTTGGTCTCCATACTCGGTTCACACGATCAGAATGATCTGAAACTTGAGCGTAAGTATTTTAGCTATATCCTTGCGGATTTTGGCTATACCCTTGAAGAAGCTATAAAATGGGCAGAGTATGGAAACTATAGCAGCTATGATGTTTTCAAGATTCTCAGAGGGTATAGGATAGGTGTGGTTGGTGTAAGCAATCGTGATGAGCTTCTGGCAATGCAAAAAGCAGGTTACAGCTTGGAACAGCTTGCAGAGGCGATAGTAGAGCTGCTGAGAGAAGGTAAACATTCTTCTGATTACGGGGATCCCTATTTACGTGAAAACCCCTATAGTACAGCCAGCCATGGAATAATGCAGTTGGCTGTGTTAGAGAAGTCTATTCCTGAAATAACTGCAGCATTGATTTATGCGGGTATCAGTCCGCGCTATATGATTAACGCTTTATGGAGCTATTGGTATGACCGTTATTACTTGGAAGAGCTAATGCCACACCATTATCCGCATCAGGAGAGTGAATTCACCCCCCAAAATTACGTTCAATGGATTTATGACGCAGTAGAGAAGCTTCCAGAAGAAAAAAAATCAACTATTA
This sequence comes from uncultured Ruminiclostridium sp., assembly GCA_964450305.1. Taxonomy (GTDB): domain Bacteria; phylum Bacillota; class Clostridia; order DSM-8532; family DSM-8532; genus JAAYJG01. Next base: position 5,192 of record CAYVFB010000130.1, on the reverse strand, counting down.
ATACCGTTGAAGAAGCTGCGGCAGGATTCTATTCAATTAGAGAACGTATTGGAGCTTCGAACAGCGATATTTTTGATGCCATGATGTATGTATCAGGTCAATTGAGTGTTGATTGGAGGGAAAAAATACCCCAGACGGATGTAGATGCTATCGACGATTTGATTAATCTCATTGTTTCCTTTATCTCTTTTCCCGGTCAGAGTGTTAATAATATCCTCGATCGTGTTTTAGTTGTAAATGCTTTGCGTACTGCAGGGTATAACAACGACGAAGCAACTGATTTGCTAAAGGATGTTGTGGGGAGCAAGTTTATTATGAATTTCGTTATGCAGGCTATGGGAGGGTATAACGCTATAGACTCGTGGAAGGCAGTTATGCGGGTTGATGCATATCGTGTTCAGGTGACAGGGAATATTTTATGGACAATTGCCTGTAACGCATATCGATTGGATACTTGCTACAAAATAATCAAGGATGTAAAAAAGAACTATGACAGGTTAAAAAAGATTTGCATATTCCTTATCGATCACGGCGTACTGGGAACAGCCCCGGCAGGCATGACATTAGCGGTCAATGGAGGGTTCTCTGAAAGGATGATATTTGCAGCAAACAGGTGGTTCTCTGATGAAATGCTGCTTCAATCCTACGGAGCATTTTCCGAAGTATTTGCATTTGCGGATAATGATGAATTGCCCAAAACAATGTCATTTAGTAGTACCTCTGCTGAGATATCAGATGTTACTCTTGCATCTGAAGAAAACAGCACTATCACCGTCAGAGGAACGGTTTCCTCGGGCGCAGATACCGAATTACTGATCCTGATGAAAAAACCAGGTGAAAACGGAGAATCCCAGAAAGATACACAGCTTAATTCTCTCAGTGATGTAGAGCTTAAAGAAATCATAGACTATTTTGGATATACTGTAAGCACTGAAACTGTTGGAGCAGAAGGCACATCACACAATTTTGAACTCCAATACCATTCGAGCGGCATATCGGGTAAATATACTGTCCAAGTGGGGACAGCAGATGCTACGGCAGCTTATGTCGCACAAGCTGGTTTATTCTTAAAATCACTTGCTGGAAAAGTATCGATTACCGGTACACCTAAAATTGGTGAAACTTTGACTGCAGACATAAGCGAGCTTACAAATGCGGCTAGTACATTGACATATCAGTGGTACAGGGCAGATCATCCCATTGACGGAGCGAATTCAAATACCTATACACTGGTAACAGAGGACAACGGCAAGACTATCACAGTAAAGGTGACTGCTGATGAGACCAATGCCACAGGCAGTGTTATCAGCGCTGCAACGAAAGAAGTAACAGGAGTTTATACGGTAAGTATTGGCGTTACTACTGGGGGCACCATTACGGCTTCACCTGCCACAGCAACAGAAGGGGAAAGTATAACGCTGACCATCACACCGGACACTGGCAAACGCGTGAAAGCCGAAAGCTTGAAATACAATGACGGCACAGAAGATCATTTTATCAGCGGAACCAGCTTCACCATGCCTGCTGCAAATATAACAGTAACAGCTGAGTTTGAAGATATACCACCTGTAAGTAATACGATATCTGTATTGGCTAACCCTGTTGAAGGGGGTGTGGTTATTGGTGGTGGAGTATATGCAGAAGGTGAGCATGCGGAGTTGATAGCGATACCAAACCCCGGCTTTACCTTTGTCGAATGGACAGACAATGAAAACCTAAGCGTTATTGAAGCAGTTTATAGCTTTACCATGGGGACTTCGGATATCCATCTCGTTGCTGAGTTTGAAGTGATACCACCGACAACCTATTCAGTGAACATTGATAGTTCAGTAGACGGAGGAGTAATCACAGCTTCACCTGCTACAGCAACAGAAGGGGAAACTATAACGCTGACCATCACCCCGGACACTGGCAAGCAGTTAAAAGCTGGAAGCTTGATATACAATGACAGCACAGAAGATCATTCTATCGGTGGAAACACATTCGCCATGCCTGCTGCAAATGTAACGGTAACAGCAGAGTTTGAAGATGTGTCAAAACCAGTCACTGATTACGATAAGGTAATGGCGGATATCGCAGCCTTAAGTATCGGATACGCTCCTGGAGACAGTGCGGCTGCAGTAACGCAAAATCTGAATCTGACAGTTACGGGGGCGGTATATGGATCAAACATTACATGGATAACAACCCAACCCTCCGTTATAAGCAAGAGTGGTGTTGTCACACGTCCCGGCTTTTCAAGCGGAGATGCCGCTGTTACTTTATCTGCAACGGCTAATAGAAATGGAGCAAGCAGTACTAAAGATTTTAACCTGGTTGTCTTAAGGTTTCCGCAAATAACCTATACGGTCACCTTTGAAAAAAACGGTGGAGATAACGAAGCAAACCCGGTTACAACGGAAGTAATCGCAGATGGTAATGTAGGTATGCTGCCAACAGCTCCTACAAGAGCAGGTTACACCTTCAAGGGCTGGAATATGCAAACAGATGGAAGAGGAACAAACTTCACAGCAGCCACGACAGTCACCGGTTCTATTACAGTGTATGCGCAATGGAGTATAAACAGTTCAGACGAGGGCGGAGGTTCATCCGATGGAAGCGGAGATACATCAGGCGACAGCGGAGGAACCCCTGGCGGTGGAAGAGATACATCAGACGACAGCGGTGATACCCCCGGAAGTGGCGGAAATACAAGCACACCTGTTGAAACTCTAAAAAACAAGACAACTTTCCACGAGAATACAGTGACTTCTACTACAACAGTAACAGCTGTGGAAGACAACAGCGGCAACGCAACGGCCATGGTTAGCCATGAGCAGGTAAGCGACGCCATCGTTAAAGCGATGGAGGAGGCTGAAAAGCAAGGGGAAGGCACGGCAACCAGGGTTGAAATAAAGGTGGAAGCTTCTGCAAATGCCACAACCGCTGAAGCAATTATCCCCAAAGAAGCTTTGAATGAAGCCTCGAATGCTGGTATCAACGCATTGACGATATCAAACCCTGTTGCCTCTATTACCCTTGACGCAAATACCCTCTCCTCACTTTCAGAGGAAGCAACAGGTGACATAAAAATTTCAGCATCAAAAGTGGAGGCCTCCTCTCTTTCTTCCGAGGTACAGAAGAAGATTGGTGACAGACCGGTATTTGATTTCACTGTCTCCAGCGGTGACAAGACCATATCACAGTTTGAAGGGGATGTGTTGGTATCCTTGCCTTACACCCTTAAAGATGGTGAAGATTCGAACGCTATTGTCATCTACTTTATCAACGATTCGGGTGAGCTTGAAGTAGTGCACGATTGTATCTATGACCCGGCAACGGGAACGGTCAGTTTCAGAACAAGACATTTCTCAAAGTACGCCGTGGGCTATAACAAGGTCAACTTCAGGGATGTTGCTGAAAATGAATGGTATGGCAAAGCAGTAGGTTTTATTGCTGCAAGGGAGATCACCTCAGGAACCGGGGACGGTAATTTCAGCCCTGAAGCAAAGCTGACCAGAAGCGAGTTTATTGTGATGATGATGAGAGCATATGGCATAGCCCCCGATACAGACTTAAAAGACAATTTTGATGATGCTGCAGACACCTGGTATACTGGTTATCTTGCAGCAGCAAAACGCTTAAGTATATCCAACGGTGTTGGAAGCAATATGTTTGCACCAGATAAGGAGATTACCCGGCACGAGATGTTTACCCTTTTGTATAATGCACTTAAGGTCATTGGAAGACTGCCAGAGGGAAAAGCTGACAATACATTATCAGATTTCGCTGATGCACAGAACATTGCCTCCTGGGCTAAAGAAGCGATGAAGCTTCTGGTCGAAACTGGAATCATTAACGGAAACGGAGGCAAACTCTCTCCGACAAGTACAACTACCAGAGCGGAGATGGCGCAGGTATTATATAACCTGTTGTCAAGATATCGACTAAATCATTAAAGCCCCCCCGAAAAAACCCCGCCTCATGTAGCCTGAAGCTAATTATCAAGCAAAGGCGGGGTTTTTTCTTATATAAGACCTTCCCAAAAAGCAAGAACCTCCGGGTTGTAATCTTGGAACCAAGCGGACGGTTCTTTTCATTACCGGTAATCATGAGAACCAACCACTTGATTATGGATCCAATTACAAACAACCCCTGACTTTACCGTGAGATGAAGTAAAAACTGAACAGGTTTATCTCGACACGCGTTTTTTGTCCAAATTGGGGTAAATAGGGCTTGCTTAACGGAAACAAAACCCGCATAAATGCTGGATTTCAGACTGCTTTTGTAGTATAATAGTGCATAGAAAGTAGTGATTATTCTTAAAAAAGTATGCACGTGGGAGTAATGAAAATGTACAAAAGCAGCGAAAAACAACTCATGATATCGGATGACTTCTTCCTGCCGTTTGGTGGCAAGCTTAATAAAAAAATAGGTGGGTAAAATTAGCAGAACTAATTCCATGGTGGGAATTCGAAGATAAGTATGTGGATAACTTTAGATCACCAAACACAGGTGAAGAGGCTTTTTCAGTACGAGTGGGATTGGGCACTCTCATAATAAAAACCAGACTTGCTATCTCTGATGAGGAAACAGTGAATCAGATTGCTGAAAACCCTTATCTTCAATACTTCCTGGGTTTTCCTCGGTTTATTGAAGAAAAGCCATTTGCCGATTCACTCATTACTCACTTTAGAAAACGTTTCAGCCCGGATATCCTTAATGAGGTTAACGAGAGAATAGCTGCTATTGCCATAGAAAATGAAAACAAGGATGATAATAATCAGATGGGGCCACCAAGTTCTTTGGGAAGCCATGATGGGCCCGTACAAAGCAAAGAAAACCGAAGCCCGCTGTAATTCGAAAAATGAAAGGCAAGCTCTTAAGATATATCCGTAGAGACATAAAAATAGTGGAAGCATTAGTCAGATGAAATGGATTGGAATTGCTGAATAAGCGTCAATACAAGAACCTTTTGGTGATCCAGGAATTATACCGTCAGCAGAATGAGATGTATGAAAGTGGACAATACCGAATAGAGGATAGGATCGTCAGTATCAGTCAGCCACATGTAAGGCCGATTGTTCGAGGGAAAGCATCTGCATCGGTTGAATTTGGTGCAAAGCTTTCAGTAAGTGTTGTAAATGGGTATGTATTTTCAGAAAAGTTGGAATGGGATGCATACAACGAAAATGGAACACTGATTGATTCA